>CAKSYU010000022.1 GCA_934524965.1 uncultured Angelakisella sp. | reverse complement strand
GTCAACTATGTGGTGACCGAATACGGCATTGCGCAGCTGAAGGGCAAGACCCTGAAGGATCGTGCCAGAGCGCTGATTGGCATTGCGCACCCCGACTTCCGTGAGGGACTGATCAAGGTGTACGAGGAGCGCTTCCACTGCAAGTTCTGATGAATTGATTTTCTCATTTTCATTTCTTATTTCCCCCCGTGAAGAGAGGACAATGCCAGCCCCATTGTCCTCTCTTCCACTATCCCGCCGGGGAGCGGGAGGGGGTGTTCCGCAGCGGTGAGGGCTGCCCGAAGCGCAGCGGAGGGTCAGCCCGAGTGGGAGCGGAGGGACGCTCCCCTGCGGGGTGGAAAAGCAAAAAAGAGAGGAGATATTATCATGAATGAGATTTGGCTGAGCGGGATCGGGATTCTGCTGGCACTATGCGGCATGACGGTGCTGATTTTCCGGCGGGTATCGCCCATTATAGTGGGGCCGCTGGCGGCGCTGCTGGTGACGCTGCTGAGCGGGTTGCCGGTACTGGACTCGGTGACCGGCGTGTATGTGCAGGGCGTCGGATCTTTCTTTGTATCTTATTTTATGATCTTCCTGCTGGGGAACCTGCTGGGCAGCCTGTACCAGATCAGCGGCGCAGCGGCAAAGATCGGCGAGACGGTGGTGCGCTGGTTCGGCGCCAAAAACTGCATGGTGGCGTGCCTGATCTCGGCGGCGCTGCTGAGCTACGGCGGTATCAACAGCTTTGTCATCATCTTTGCCATCTATCCCATTGCGCTGAAGCTGTTTGAGGAGGCTGACCTGCCCACCTACCTGCTGCCGGGCATCGTGTGCGGCGGTATGTGGACCTTTGCGATGACCGGTCCTTTTTCACCGCAGATCTGCAACATCGTTTCGATGCAGAGCCTTGGCACCCCCTCCTACGCGGGGCTGATCCCCGGTCTGGCGGCTTCGGTAGCAATGGCGGTGCTTGTTGTGTGGTACATGAACCGGCAGGCGAAAAAAGCGAAGCTGCGCGGGGAGCACTTTACCCCGCCGGAGGGCGGCGTGCGCCAGCATGAGGGCGCGACCCCGAATGCGGTTATCAGCTTTATCCCGCTGACTGCCGTTATAGTGCTGTTCAATGTGACGAATATCGGCATTGTGGCGTGCCTGCTGATCGGCATTGTACTGTCGCTGCTGCTGTTCTGCCGCAGTATCCCGTGGAAAGAAATGCTGCCGACCGTCAACCAGGCGGCAACGACCTCGGTAACGGTCATCATCAATACCGCCACCATCGTGGGCTTCGGCGCGGTGGCGAAGATCACCCCGTTTTATGCGTGGGCGGTGCAGACGCTGGAGGCTTCCACCGCGAACCCCTATCTGGTGGCGGCGGTGGGCAGCAACCTGTTTGCCTGTATCCTCGGTTCCTCCTCCGGCGGTCTGACGCTGATGTACACCTCGCTGAGGGATATCTTCCTTTCCTACGCGGGGCAGGGGTACAGCCTGGAATTTATCCACCGGCTGTGCTCGCTCGGCTCCGGCGGATTGGATTCGATGCCGTGGAACGGTTCGATCGTATCGGTGTTTGGCATCTGCCACACCACCCATAAGGCAAGCTACAAGTATAACTTTGTGACCTGCGCGGTGATACCGGTGCTGTGTACCTTCCTCATTGCGCTGCCCATCTGCATCTGGCTGGGCTGATAAAAGGAGATGACCCATGAAAACGATACTGACCATGCCCGATACCGAGATCGCCCTGCTGACGATGGAGGGAGAGGGTGTCCCCTTTATCCTGAACCGCCGTACCATGGCGGAGATGAATACCCTGCTGGACGAGGTGGAGCGCCGTGCCCCGCGGGTGCTGGTGCTGACCGGCGCGGGAAAATTCTTCTGCGCCGGCGCGGACATCAAGGAAATGGCGCCGCTGAACGGACGGGAGCTGTATGAGTGGGCGCTGCTGGGCAGCCGTCTGAATACCCGTCTGGAGGAGCTGGCGATGCCGGTGATCGCCGCGGTAAACGGGTTGGCGCTGGGCGGCGGCTGTGAGCTGGCGCTGGCGTGCGACCTGCGGTGCGCCTCCATGGCGGCGGGATTCGCGGTGCCGGAGGTAACGCTGGGCACCATCTGCGGAGCGGGCGGCACCCAAAGGCTGCCCCGGATCATCGGGGAGACCCGCGCCAAGGAAATGATCTTTACCGGACGGCGCATTACCGCCGAGACCGCCCGTGAGTGGGGCATGGTGAACAGTGTATTCACTGCCGGCGCGCTGCTGGAGGAGACGCTGGAGCTGGCGCGGGAGATCGCGCAGAACAGCCCCTACGCCGTGACCCGTGCCAAGCGCGGCGTGAACGGCGGGCGGGAAATGCTGATGGAGGAAGCGCTGGAATGGGAGCGGGGGCTCTTTGGCGAATGCGGCGACAGCCGTGACCGTCGGGAGGGCATGACCGCCTTTTTGGAAAAACGACCTCGGGTATTTACCGGAGAATGAGAGGGGATACAAGATGGCAAAGCAGTTGACAGCCGCCGAAGCCGCCGCTCTGATCCGTGACGGTATGACGGTAGCGGTAGATGGCTTTATCGGCTTTTCGCTGGCGGAGGATATTCTGTGTGAGCTGGAGGCGCGCTTCCTGCGGGAGGGGCACCCCCGTGACCTGCGGCTGGTGAATGTAGCGGGGCTGGGCGGCGACGGCAAGCGCCGCGGCATCAACCATTTTGCGCACGAGGGAATGCTCGCGCGCCTTTTGTGCAGCAATTTAAGCCTTGCGAATGCCATTTACCCCTATATCCATCATAATGATTTCGCCCTGTTCATGGCGCCGCAGGGGGTCATGTCCCACATGATGCGCGCCATTGCCGGCAAAAAGACGGGCGTGCTGACCGAGGTGGGACTGCGCACCTTTGTAGACCCGCGCCGTGACGGCTGCCGCATGAACCGCAGGGCATGGGAAAGCGGGGAAGAAGTGGTGGAGCTGGTGAAGCTGGGCGGAAAAGAGCAGCTGTTCTTTCCGGCGTTCCCCCTTGATGCCTGCATCATCAAGGGCAGCACTGCCGATGCCGACGGCAACATCAGCATGGAAAATGAGGCGTTCCTGCTGGAACAGTACGAAATGGCTGCCGCGACCCACAACAGCGGCGGCATAGTGCTGGCGCAGGTGGATCAGCTGGTGCCCGCGCACACCATGAACGCCAAAGACGTGGTGGTACCCGCCTGTCTGGTGGACTATATCATTGTGGGACGGGAGGAAAATTCCCGCCAGCAATTTGTGACCGAGGAACGCTGGGTGGACGCCTTTACCGGTCGGGTGCGGATCCCGCTGGAGGAGCTGCCGCCGATCCCGCTGAATATCAAGAAGGTGATGGCGCGCCGCGCGGCGGCGGAGATCACCGACGGGGATTTTGTCAATTTCGGCATTGGGGTGCCGACGCTGATCACCAATGTGCTGACCGAGCAAAAGCGGCTGGAGCGGGTGATGCTGAGTATCGAATCCGGCACCATCGGCGGCGCGCCGCAGGGCGGGCTGCTGACCGGAGCCGCTTACAACGCCGATGCCATGATAAAGCAGCCGGATATCTTTGACCTGTACGATGGCGGCGGCATCGATGTGGCGTGTCTGGGCGGGGCGGAATTTGACCGCGAGGGCAATGTGAATGTGAGCCGCTTCGGGGAGAAGATCCCCGGTCCCGGCGGGTTTATCAATATTACCCAGTGCGCCAAAAAAGTGTGCTTTATGGGCAGCTTTACGGCGGGGGAAAGCGAGATCCGGCTGGAAAACGGGCGGCTGAATATCATAAAGGACGGCGGGATATGCAAGTTCCGCCGTGCGGTGGAGCATATCACTTTTTCGGGAGAATACTCCAACCAGAAGGGCGACCAGCAGGTGCTGTATATCACCGAGCGGGCGGTATTCCGCCTGACGCCGGTGGGACTGCTGCTGACCGAGATCGCCCCGGGTGTGGAGCTGGAACGGGACATTCTGGAGAAGATGGAGTTCGCGCCGCTGATCGCCCATGACCTGCGGGAGATGGATAAGGCGCTTTTTGCGGAATAGGGGGTGATCCGATGACCTTTGAGGCGGTGTGGGCGGTGTACTATAGCGGTACCGGCACCACCCGACGGGTGCTGCGCGCGATGGCGGAAGCTGCCGGCGGGACGCTGGGCGTTCCGGTGCGGGAGCTGGACTACACCCTGCCCGCGGCACGGGAGCGGAGCTATTCCTTCCATGAGAAAGACCTGATATTCTGGGGCAGCCCGACCTATGCGGGACGGCTGCCCAATGTGCTGCTGCCCTTTTTGCGGGAGCACTTTACCGGCGGGGGAGCGACTGCCGCGGCGGTGGTGCTGTATGGCAACCGCAGCTACGATGACGCCCTGAAGGAGCTGTGCGGGGTGCTGGCGGCAAACGGCTTTTTGCCGGCGGCTGCGGCGGCACTGGTGGGGGAGCATGCCTTTGCGCCGCTGCTGGCGCATGGACGCCCCGACGCCGCGGATATCGCCGCGGCAGAGGACTTTGCCCGCCGGACGGCGGAAAAACTGCGAAAAGAGGAAAGCTCCCAGCCGGTGAAAGTCCCCGGCAGGGAGCCGATCGGGGCGTATTACACGCCGCTGATGCCGAATGGGGAACCGGCACGCTTCCTGAAGGCGAAGCCTGTGACAGACCCCGCCGCCTGCGCCCACTGCGGACTGTGCGCCGCCCTGTGCCCGATGGGGTCGATCCCAAAGGAGGAGCCGACCGCCTGCACCGGAATCTGCATCAAGTGCCAGGCGTGCATCAGGGCCTGCCCCGCCGGCGCCAAATACTTTGACGACGCGGCGTTCCTTGCCCACCGTGCCATGCTGGAGGAGAACTATATCAGAAGGCGGGAGAATAAGTTTTACCCACCGCAGTAATAAGAGTTGGTACAGCAAATAAACTGCCCCCGCCGACCTCATCGGTCAGCGGGGGTACGCTATTTATATCAGTAATTATTCATCATCGGCAGCATCGGGAGCATCGCCCTCCGCCAAACGGTAGCCGACACCCACCTCAGTAAAGAGGTAACGGGGTTCTTCGGGGTTCGGTTCCAGCTTGCGGCGGAGGTTTGCCATATGTACCCGCAGCAGCTTGTTATCCCGCGGGTTGGCGGCGGGGCCCCACAGCTCCCGCAGCATCTGCTGGTAGGTAAGCACCCGACCGGCGTAGCGCCCCAGCAGCGCCAGGATTTTGAACTCGCTGGGGGTCAGACCGGCGTCCTGGCCGGCAAGGTAGGCACGGTGGAGGTTGTAGTCAATGACAAGCTCGCCGACCACGTACTGCCCCTCCCGCAGCTCCTCGCCGCCGCACGCCTTGCGGGTGTGGCGCAGCGCGGTGCGAATGCGCGCCAGCAGCTCCACGGTGCCAAAGGGCTTGGTAAGGTAATCGTCCGCGCCAAGGTCAAGGGCGCCTGCCTTGTCGTCCTCGGTCATGCGGGCGGAAATGACAATGATGGGCACGCTGCTCCATTTGCGCACGCTTTGGATAATATTGACACCGTCCATATCCGGCAGTCCCAGATCCAGCAGCAGGCAGTCGGGGCAGTGGGAGGCGATAAGCGCCAGTGCCGAGCGTCCGTCCCCCACGGTGACGATATCGTAGCCGGCGGCAGTCAGCGTGCTTTGCAGATACCGGCAGATACCAGCATCGTCCTCGACGATCATAATTTTATCACAGTGCTTCACAGTCAGTTTCCTCCTCATCTGTGCCGGCGGGCAGCCACAGCGTTACCCGTGCGCCGCCCTCGGGACGGTTTTCGGCGGTCATGTGCCCGCCGTGTGCCTGTACAATAGCGTTGCAAAGCGTCAGTCCCAGTCCCAGTCCGCGCCGCCCGTCGGCGCAGGAGCTGGGCTGCGGCAGCACCTTGCGGTCAAAGAGCCGCGGGAGCATTTCGGGCGGGAAGCCCGCGCCGTTATCCTCCACGGCGATCATCACCGTCTCCCCCTCACGGGTGATCCGCACCCATATGCGGGTAGCGCCCTCGGCGTGGTTGACGGCGTTTTCCAAGAGGTTAAGAACGACCTGCTCCATCAGTGTGGCGTCCATCGGGGCGGTAATGATCTCCTGCGGGCGGTACACCGTGACCGGCAGGGCAGTCGAGCTGCGCCGCAGCTTCTGAACGGCGCTGTCCACGATCTCCTCCACCACCTCATCAGTGCGGTGCAGGTTCACCTTTTCCCCCGCCATGCGGGTGACGGAAAGCATATTTTCGGTAATGCGGGTCAGCCAGCGGGTCTCCCGCCGGATCTGCTCCAGCAGGGTGCGGCGCTCCGCTTCGGAAAGCTCCGGCTGCTCCAGCAGCAGGCTGTCAGCGCCCTCGATGGAGGCAAGCGGCGTGCGCAGATCGTGCGAGAGCGCCCGCAAAAGGTCGGCGCGCAGCTTTTCGCTTTCGATCTCGTACCGCAGGCGCTCGGTCTGCTTTACCCGTGTGGTAAGGGTGCTGATGACCACCGAGACCACCAGCATGACCATAAAGGTGAGGGGGTAGCCGGTGATGCTCATATCAAAGCTCCAGAAGGGGTAGGTGAACATAAAGTTGACACAGAATACCCCGATGACCGAAGCCGCCGCGCCCCACAGATAGCCGTTGGTGACCAGCGCGACGATAGCCACCGCCAGCACAAAGATAAGCACGGCAAAGGGGTTGTTGTCATCATGCACCTGCGAAAGCACGCTGCATACCGCTACGGCGGCGCCGAGGATCAGCACGGTGCGCAGCAGATCGTGCCAGAAGGCTCTTTTCGGCTCCATACGGTTTTCTCCCCTCCCGTTTTACTCTTATTATATTACAGGCTACATTATAGCATTTTTCTCGCATTAAGAAAGCGGAAATATTCCTCTTTTTCGGTCGTGTACAGGAACCTTTCCGAAAAATTAGCGTGGCGCCACCGTATAATGGTACCAAAGTAAAACCCCGTATAAGGGACAGGAGGAAATTGACTATGCACACCAAGGAATATATGGAAGCCCGTAAGGAATTCATCAACTGCATCGTACTCAGCCCCATCTGCATTTTTGTTTCGCTCATCATCGCGTTTACCGAGTGGCTGCCCATCATGCGCGCCGAAAAGAACAAGGTGGCGGTCGGCTGAGAACGCTCCGATAAGAACTCCGTAAAAGACGGCACTGAACCAGAGGTGCTGTCTTTTTTGTTTGCGCAAAAAAGGACCCCCGCCGGTGGAGGCGGGGGTTGGTCGTTAATGGGGAGATCACTCTGCTTTGGGCATATGGCTGTCCAGATAGTCGATGATATCACGGAACAGCTCCTCTTTCAGTGCCTCGTTGTGGACTTCGTGGCGGGCGCCGTGGTACAGGGTGATGGTAACATCGCGCAGCCCCTGCGCCTTCAGTCCCTCGTACACTTCGGTAACGCCCTTGCCGTTGCTGCCCACGGCGTCCTCATCGCCGGCATACAGCCAGATGGGAAGCTCCTTGGGGATCGCGGCGTACCAGTCGGGGCGGTTGCAGCGGTCTACCAGCTCCAGCAGCTCGCCATAGCCGCTGTTGGTAAAGATGAAGCTGCACCAAGGGTCCTTGATGTATTTGCGGCAGACCGCTTCGTCGTGGCAGATCCAGTCCACCAGCGTTTTCTGCTCGGTCTGCTTATTGTTGTTGCCGGTGGTCAGCATATACAGCAGCTTGGAGGTGCCTTTTTTGCCACCGAACAGCGAGACCAGCGCCACCAGCGCCTTGCCGGGACCCGCGGCGGGGTTTTTGCCCGCCGTACCGCTGATGAGCAGCGCCTGCAAATTCCTGCCGTAGCGGGTGGCGTACAGCCGCGCCACAAAGGAACCCATGCTGTGTCCCAGCAGGAAGTAGGGCAGGGAGGGGAAGCGCTCATGCATCGCGCGGCGTTCCAGCTCCTGATCCTCCACAAGGTTGTTCCATGCGCCCTTTTTGCCAAAGTAGCCCAGCATCTCTCCGTTCAGCTCGGCGGTGGAGCCATGCCCAAGGTGATCGATGCCGCAGACGGCATAGCCCGCGTCGGTTAGGTGCTGCGCCATCTCCTCGTACCGCAGGATATACTCGCACATGCCGTGGCAGATCTGCACCACGGCGCGCGGTTCGCCCTCCGGCAGGAACAGAAAGCCCGAAAGTCGACTGCTGCCGTCACTGGAATTCAGGGTAAAGGTTTCCTTTCTCATACCTCAAATGCTCCTTTTCGTTTTTATACGGCGCTTATGCCAGCGCGCGGTCCACGGCGGTGACCTCCTGCATATCACCGGCGGCATCTACCGTGTAAAAGGTCAGGTACTCAAAGCGTGTCCACAAACGGGGCAGCAGGTCGCTGCCTCCGCCGGGCATACCGGTCACAACATAGCGGGGCAGTCCCTCGGCTAAGGTCTGTACCAGACTGCGTTCGGGGTCCTCGCTGTAATGCACCGCCATACGGGCGCCCGCGTCGCGGCTGGTCTGGTACAGGTGCTCTATGGCGGCGGGATCCGGCACACTGCCGAACCGCGCGATGTTCTGCACCTCCAGCACACAGCCGTAGGTATCGGCAAGGCGGCGTCCTGCTACGATCAAACGGTCACAGCTCAGCTGGTCTGTCACCAGCACCAGTACGGTGGGGTGCAGCTTTTGCGGCTTGCGGGAAGTCATCAACGGCGTCAACGCTCCTTTTCTGCGCACTCTCGCCATCGGGCAAAAGTGTTTTTTGTTTCTATTTTTATTATAACAAATCCCGCCGCAAAAAGAAACGAAAGTGCGAAATCTTCACGAAATGTTTGCAAATTCCCCGCACCACATTATCTCCTTATTATGGCTATATGCAAAGTTGGTATAGCGGTGTTAAATTTCGATAAAAAGTTGACGAAAGCCGCAAAAAGGGGTATCATAGATAAAAGCGGCGTAAAGCGGGTCTCTGCCTGCGCTGAGAGTATTATGAGGTGAGCGAGCATGAACGAGAAAACGGTTTCCATTTCGGTGATCCGGCGTCTGCCGCGGTATTACCGCTACCTGGGAATGCTGCTGCACAGCGGCGTCACCCGCATTTCCTCCAAGGAGCTGGCAGCGCAGATGAAGGTCACCGCCAGTCAGATCCGTCAGGACTTAAACTGCTTCGGCGGTTTTGGGCAGCAGGGCTACGGCTACAATGTGGAGCTGCTGTATAAAGAGATCGGCAACATTCTGGGCGTGGAAAAGAAGATCCCCGCCATTTTGATTGGCTGCGGCACCCGCGGTCACAGCCTGATCCGTGAGGACGACCTGTTCCGCGACCGCGGCTTTGAGCTGGTCGGCGCCTTTGATAAATCGCCGGAGAAGATCGGACAGGTGCTGCCCAACGGTCTTACGGTGCTGGATATCGCGGAGCTGCCGGAATTCTGCCGTCAGCACCAGCCGTACATGGCGGTGGTGTGTATCCCCCGCGATGCCGCCGAGCAGATGGCGGATACGCTGGTGGAAGCGGGGATCCGTTCCTTCTGGAACTTCTCCAGCTACGATTTCCGCTTAAAGCATGAGGATCTGCCCTCGGTCAATGTCCATCTAGGCGACAGTCTCCTCACCCTCTCCTATCTGGTGAACCACCCCAAGGGCGACCCGCAGGAGGAATAAAGCTACATAAGAAAGCCCCCGCAAGGGGGCTTTTTGTCTATTAAAAAGACCGGAGCAGGCATACTCCGGTCACTATTTATTCTATTTTGCATAGTACCGCGCCAGCGTTTTCCACTGCTCCAGCGTGATCTGCTCAGCACGGGCGTTTTCGGCAATGCCTGCCGCCGCCAGCAGCGCACGGGTATCGTCCTTCTCCCACCGCAGCCCCGCCGAAAGGGAGTTCAGCATCGTTTTGCGGCGCTGCCCAAAGCCCGCGCGTACCACCGCAAAAAAGTCCTCCTTGGGCGGCGTATCGGGCGGCAGCTCCTGCGGAAGATCCAGCCGAATCACCGCGCTGTCCACCGCCGGCGCGGGCAGGAAGGAACCCCGTGAGACGGGGAACAGCAGACGGGGCGTGCTGTAATACCATACCGCCGCGCTGATTGCGCCGCATTCCCGTGTTCCCGGCGCCGCCGTGATGCGCTGCGCCGCCTCTTTCTGCACCATCACCGTCAGCGAGCGGATAGGCAGCGGTTCCTCCAGCAGCCGCATGATAATGGGCGAGGTGATGTAATAGGGCAGGTTGGCGCACACCACCACCGGCATACCGGCAAAATGCTCCTCCAGCAGCGCGGGCAGGTTCAGCGTCATCGCGTCGCCCGATACGATCGTTACATTGCGGAACTCCGCCAGCGTCTCCGCCAGAATGGGCGGCAGCCGGTCGTCCAGCTCGATCGCCACCACCTTTTTGGCACGGCGGCACAGCTCCGCCGTCAGCACGCCAAAGCCGGGACCGATCTCCAGCACGCCGACCTCCGGCGCGGCGCCGCCCAGCTCCGCCATGCGGGGGCAGATACTGGGGTTAATGATAAAATTCTGCCCCAGCGCGCGGGAAAAGGAAAATCCGTGGCGCTGCAGCAGCTCCTTGATAACGGCAGGATCGGTAAGGGTGGGCATGGCGACCTCCTTGCGGGGTGAATTTACGCCTTTTAGTATAGCGGCTTTATGCCAAAAATGCAACACCGGCGCGCCGGCGGTAAAGGCGGCTATACGCAAAGTATTTCACACTTTCCACCGAGTTTTCCACATCGCGAGGGGTAAAATGCCGTGTTTTCGTGTTAAGAATGTGTCAAACTGGGCTTTTTTATGGGGAAAACCCATTAAATGGGTGTGGAAAACCGCCCCGCGGCAGGGCAAGGGGATAAAACACCTCGTAATCATTCCACGGTGTCAACCCCCTGCGGCACCTAAATTTAATATAATTTTTTGATAGTGTTTGACGAGAAACGGTATTGACAAAACCACAGCAGATGGTATAATAATAAAGCGTTATGCGGAAGTGCTGGAATAGGCAGACAGGCACGTTTGAGGTGCGTGTGTCCATGACGTGTGGGTTCAAGTCCCATCTTCCGCACCAAATAAAAAAAGAAGCCGTCAGGCTTCTTTTTTTATTTGGTGCGGAAGATGTTGGGAGCACAAACCCTTTCCTTAAACCAATAGCGGCTGCGCTTATTTTACGCGAAAGGGGAACCCGCAAAGGTTCCCCTTTCACACATACCCCTCCTTGCGGGAGGGAAAACCGAAAGCCGTCAGGCTTCTTTTTTTATTTGGTGCGGAAGATAGTAGGAGTGCAAACCTTTTCTTAAACCAATAGCGGCTGCTCTTATAGAACGCGAAAGGGGAACCCGCAAAGGTTCCCCTTTCACACAAACCCCTCCTTGCGGTAAGGGAAGACTGAAAACCGTCAGGCTCCTTTTTATTTGGTGCGGAAGATAGTAGGAGCGCAAACCATTTTTCAAAGACAGCAGCAATCATTAGATGAACACAGAACGGGAACCCGCAAAGGTTCCCGCTTTCTTTACCAAGAATCAGGCGCCATTTTCTCCGCCGAATTCTCCTGTAATGGGTTTACCTGTAACATTAAAATATGTTACAATAAGCGCAGAAGCGTTCCGGAGAGGAGGACTGCCCGTGAATATCCGCGAGCTGGCAAAGGAAGCCGGCGTTTCGGTCGCCACTATCTCCCGTGTCATCAACCACCCAGAGGCGGTGCTGCCGGAGACCCGTGAACGGGTGCAGACCATCATCGAAAAATATAATTACGACCCCAAGCCCGTCAACCGCGGACGGCGGTCGGTCGCTCTGCTGGTGCCCTCGGCGGCACGGGCACAGGGGCTGCTCCTTGGGGTGCAGTCGGTGCTGGCGCCCAAGGGAATACTGGTAAATCTGGTGGAGACCGCGCCCCTTTCGGGCGGGACTGCCGCCTGTATCCAGGCAGCGGCAGCGGCAAAACCCATCGGGCTTTTGGTGGCGGGGGAACCCACCCTGCCGCCGGAGGCACTGCCCGCCGAGCTGCCGGTGGTGCTGCTGGGCAGCTATGACCGGCTGGAAAACTGCAATATCTGCGGCATCAATTACCGTGACGCCGCCGAAAAGATGCTTGCCCATCTCTATGCCATGGGGCACCGTTCCATCTGGCTGCTGCAGGGCAGCGGCGACCGCCCCGAAAAAGCCGCCGTTACTGCGGGCTACCGGCAGGCGGCGGCAGCGCTGGGGCTGCGGAACAGCCAGTGCCGCATTCTGGAGGGGGAGGACAGCATCGCGGGCGGCTACCGTGCCGCGCGGGAGGAGATCCTCACCGAGGAGCCGCCGCAGGCGGTGTTCGCCGTCAGCGACGCGCTGGCAATGGGCGTCATCAAGGCGGCAAGGGAGGAAAATATCCCCCTGCCGGAGGGACTTGCCGTAGCGGGCTTCACGGGCAGCGAAGCCGCTGCCGTCATCACCCCCGCCCTTACCACCATGGAGCACCCGCTGGAGCGGCTGGGCGCGGTGGCGGCACGCCGCCTCATCGAGCTGGTCGAGGACAGCGCGCTGTATCAGGTGGAGACCCACGAGATCGTACTCAAATCCAAGCTCAAGATCCGCCGCAGCTGCGGCAACCGCAAGGAAATTTACGAGCTGTTCGAGTAAAGGAGGGCACGAGATGTCGTTATCCGTCAATTTTATGGGCTTGCCGCTCAAAAATCCCATCATAGCGGCAGCCGGTCCCTGGTGCCGCGATGCCGCGGCAATGCAGAAAGCCATTGATGCCGGCGCGGCGGCAGTCGTTACCGAGACCATTACTCTGGAAAAAAGCCACATCGTCAGCCCGCGCGTCTTTTACCGGCAGGGCGAGGTGTACAATACCACCCTGTACAGCACCATGACGCTGGAGGAGGTGGAGCAGGAGGCGGAGCGCCTGCAAAAGGGCGATGCCTTCCTCATCTGCAATATTCGCGGCGCCACCCCTTCGGAGCTGCGCTACCTTGCCAGCCGGATGCAGCGTCTGGGTGCCGATGCACTGGAGCTGTGCTGCTTTACCCCCATCGGCACCAAGCTGGAGGATATCAGTATCCGACCGGAGGAGGTTGGTGAGATGGTGCGTGGCGTTACCTCGGCGGTGGAGATCCCCGTCATGGTGCGGCTGCCGCACCACGCGGCGCTCAATCCCGCCTTTGCCCGCCAGATCACCCAAAACGGCGCCCGTGCCATCAGCGCCATCGAATCGCTGGAGGGCATCAACGGCGTGGATATCGAGACCGCCCGCTGCGAAATGGCAGCCATCGGCGGCTACACCGGCAGCCACCTGCGTCCGCTTTCGCTGGCGGCTACGGCGGTGCTGCACCAGCTTGCCGATTGCGAGATCGCCGCGATGTGCGGTGTGGAGGACTGGCACAGCGTCATCGAGTTTTTGATGATGGGCGCCACTGCGGTGCAGATGGGCTCCGCCATTATGCTGCGGGGCTATGGGCATATCACCGAAACGCTGCAAAAGCTGGAGGACTGGCTGCAAGCCCGGGGCTACACCGATCTTGCCGGGCTGCGCGGAAAGGCGCTTTCCTCCCTTTCCGCCTTCGAGGAGCTGCCGGAGCGCCTGCTGCGGGCAAAAATGACCGCCCCCTGCGCCGGTACCTGTCCCGATGGCTGCACACGGTGCGTCGGCGCCTGCCTGTACGATGCCGTTTCACGGGGCACGGAGGGCATTACCGTCGATGCCGACGCCTGTACCGGCTGCGGGCTGTGCGTCTCCCTTTGCCCCAAAAAGCTGTTTACCATGAAGTGATCTCCGCCGGAGGGCAGCCGCTCTCCGGCTTTTGCTTGACACTGATGTAACAATGAACAAATGTTACATCAAATTGTTGTCCATTCCGCTGAAATATTGTCGGAAACGCAAAAAACTGTTGAAATCCTGACGAATACTTGCTAAGATGCAGATGTAACAAAGATTTATTGTTACATGAAGAAACAAGCGCTTGATGTTACAAAATGATCTGAGTTTTGGAAGGAGTTGTCCCCTATGTCAAAGATCCCCGTCGGCTACGGTCTTAATGACTGCCCGCCCATCAAGGAAACGGTCCCGCTGAGTATCCAGCAGATCGTCGTACTCGTTTTTAATGTTCTGCCCGTTCCGCTGCTCATCGGCGCCGGTATCGGTCTTTCCGCCAGCGAGATCACCATTCTGGTCGCCGGCTGTCTGCTCGTTACCGGTATCGCCACCCTGCTGCAGACCATCGGCGTCGGTCCCATCGGCGCGCGTCTGCCCATTCCGCTGGAGTGCAGCTTTGTATTCGTTGCCCCCGGCATTGCGCTGGGCGCCCAGTACGGTCTGGCGGCGTTCACCGGCGCCTGCCTCGTCGGCAGCATCATCACCACCATTCTGTGGACCGGTCTGCACAAGCAGCTTTCCATTCTGTTCAAGCCCTACATCACCGGCGCGGTCGTTATGGCGCTGGGTCTCAGTCTCTGCAGCGTCGGCATCGGCTACTGCGCGGGCGGCGTAGGCTCCGCCGATTACGGCGATCCCATCAACCTGCTGCTGGCTGCCGGCACCATCATTATCATGGTCCTGCTCAACCACTTCTGCAGCAAGAACTTCCTCTCCAAGGCGTCTCCCCTCATCGCCATTCTGGTCATGAGCGCCGCGGCTGCCGCCTTTGGCAAGCTGGATCTTTCCCCCATTGCCGAGGAAGCCTGGATCCGTATTCCCCAGCCCCTGCACTTCGGCATCGAGTTTGAGCTGGGGCCCATCATTTCCATCTCCATTCTGTGCTTCATCGCGCTGGTCGAGCTGATGGGTGACCAGACCACCGCCTCCATGCTGGCGAAGAACAGCCTGCCCACCAGCCGCGAGACCAAGGGCGGCGTACTGGCTCAGGGCGTCGGCAGCGTTATTTCCTCCCTGTTCAATATGGTTCCTGTCATCAGCGGCAGCGCCAATATCGGTCTGTGCGGTCTTTCCGGCGTTACCAGCCGCTTTGTTACCGCCATCGCCGGCGGCGTGGTAGCCCTCTGCGGTCTTTGCCCCAAGCTGTGCGCCGTGTTCTCCTGCATTCCCTCCGCTGTTCTGGGCGGCGTTGCGCTTTCCGCTTTCGGCACCATTCTGGTTTCCGGCATGAATGTTATCCATAACGGCGGTCCTCTCACCGCCCGCACCACCACCATCGTTGCCATCTCGCTGGCAGTCGGCGTCGGCTTCAGCGCTGCCTCCGATGCTCTGGCGGCACTGCCCTTCTGGGCTTCCAGCCTGCTCAGCGGTGTCCCCGGCACTGCCATCACTGCCGTCGTTCTCAGCCTTATCCTGCCCGAGAAGAAGGAAGAAAAGGCTGCCTGATCCGGCGAAGGCGAAAGGAGAGAAAACATTATGAAAACCGTACTGTATCAAAATGCCGATTGGATCATCACCATGGACGAGGAGCGCCGCCGCTACCGCCATGCCGATCTGCTCGTCACCGGCAAAGAGATCAAAGCCATCGGCAAAAACCTCAAGGAGACGCTTGGGGATACCGTCACCATTGATGAAGTGGTAGATGCCAGCGGTCGTGTCATTCTGCCCGGCTTTGTCAACACCCATCACCACACCTGGCAGACCCTGATCCGCAACATCAAGGCGACACAGGGGCTTCGGCTGGAGCCGTGGCTCACCACCATGTACGAGATCTACAAGGACCTGAATACCGATGTAGCCCGTGCCGGTGTTTATGTGGCGCTGGGCGAGGGACTGAAAACCGGTATCACCACCTCCAATGACCTGTGGTATCCCCACCCTGTCGGCGTCACCTGTCTGGTCGATGCCGAGATCGAGGCGGCAAAGGAGCTGGGTATTCGCTTCCACCCCGTGCGCAGCTACCACTCCGTTACCAGCGATATCGTTCCGCCCGAGGTGGTGGACAGCATCGAGGGCGTCATGGGCGATGCCGAGCGGCTGGTGAAGAAGTACCACGATCCCTCCCGCTTCTCGATGTGTCAGGTCGGCATCGGTCCCAGCATCGCCTACTACGAGACCGAGGAGATCGTCCGTGCCACCATTGATCTGGCGGAAAAGCTGGATATCAAGGTACACGGTCATCTGGCGGAAAGCCGCGGCGAGGTGGCTTTTGTGGAGGAGCACTACGGCTGCCGTCCCGCCGAGTGGTTCCGCCGCCACGATCTTCTGGGCGACCGCTTCTACTATGCCCACTGCATTCACCTCAACGATGAGGAAGTGCAGCTGATGGCGGATACCAACACCGGTATCTCCACCTGCCCCATCTCCAATATGTACCTCAGCTCCGGCTCCTGCCGGATCCCCGACCTGCTGCGTGCCGGCGTCAAGCGCTTCGGCATCGGTGTGGACGGCGCTGCCAGCAGCAACTCTGCCAGCATGATGGAGGAGATCCGTGTCAGCTACCTGCTCAACCGTCTCAGCTGGGGCGATGATTCCATCGGCTGCGAGGACATTCTGTACCTTGCCACCGCCGGCGGCGCCGCGGCGCTGGGTCGTGATGACATCGGTCATCTGGCGCCCGGCATGGCGGCGGATTTCACCCTGATGAACTGGGACCAGCTGCAATATGCCGGCGGCTGCAATGACCCCGTGGACTGCATCGTTCTCAGCGGCGACGCCAGAATGATAGAGACCGTCGTGGTCAACGGCGAGACCGTGGTGCAGAACGGTCGCCTGACCAAGGTAAACGAGGAAGAAAAGCGGGACTATGCCGCTGCCGTCGGTCGCGAGCTGCTCACCAAGGCTTCCGCCAGAATTCCCGGACTGAAAGCCGACCTCGTTTAATTTCTCCTCAAACAAGACCTCCTCAAACAACCTCTATACAGCAAGCTGCCCCCGATCGAAAAAGGTCGGGGGCGGTGCTGTTTTACCGCCTCCCGCGCGTGCGCCTGTGCCCGCGGGAGAAATTTTTTCCCTCACCGGTCGCCACGCGCCGCCAAAAGTCCGGCAATAAAATCGCAGACCCGCTGCCGCTCGGCAGGGGTGAGCTGCCGCAGCAGATTTTCCAAATCGGGGGAGGCGGCAGGCGGCTCCACCAGCGGGGAGCTGCCGCACAGCCAATCCACCGAAACGCCGTACCGCTCGGCGATCTGCGGCAGTCTGCCGCGGTAGGAGGTGCTGCGCCCCGCCCGCCAATCGGCAATGATGTTGCCGTTTTTGTAGCCGAGGGAGCGGGCAAATTCGGCGTCGGCGCCGTGCCGCTCGGGGATCAGCGACAGAATTCTTTGCAGCATGATATCCATAATTGACCTCCTTGACTTGACGAAAATCATAAAAACTCACGAAATGCTTGAAAACACTTGAAAACACATAAAACATGAGTTACAATAGAAACTGGGAGTATTTCCCGCAAGCTCATTTTCCCATCTTTTTGGCGGAAATCCGCCTGTTCCGACAAGACCATCGTACACCGAAGCGGCGGATATGTCAAGAGTAAAAACACATAAATAATGAGCTTTTGGAGAAGGCGGGCTGCCGCGGGGCAGGGGGGAACCGCCAAGATCTGCGGGAAAAGACCCAAAGCAAAGAGGAGGAAAACAAAAATGGAACCTGAGATCGCATCGGCAGCGCTGGCGCTGTTCGGCAGTCTGTGCGGCACCTACTGGGCAAACCGTCGGGCATCGGCGCTGATCGCCTACCGGCTGGAGCAGCTGGAGAAAAAGGTGCATAAGCACAATTCCGTTATCGAGCGTCAGTATGAGCTGGAAAAGAAATTTGCGGAGCATGAGCGGGACTATGCCGCTGCCTGCCGCCGCATAGAGGAACTGGAGAGAGGAGCATGACAATGAATGAATTTGTGACATGGCAGGCGCTGGGCAGCTATGCCGGCACCGTGATGATGGTGACGCTAATCACGCAGTTTTTGAAAAGCACGCCGCTGGGCAGGTGCAACGCCCAGCTGGTCGCCTACGGCATCGCCGTGCTGCTGCTTCTTGGGGCGGAAGCCTTTGGCGGGCAGCGGGTGACGGTGCAGGGCGTGACGCTGTGCCTGATCAATGCCGTGATGGTGGCACTGGCGGCAAACGGCGTCTATGACGCCGCGACCACCACCGCCCAGCCCGCCGAATATCGTCACGAGGAGTAAAAAAAGAGAACCCTTTTTGGGTTCTCGGAAAAACGGGTTTTATCTTAGCTCCAAAAGGCGTTCCAGCGGAACATTGAGTGCCTTGGAAACCTCCAGCAGCAAGCCGACGGTCGGTTTGCTGTTGGCGGTTTCCACCCGCTGAATATGCTGATGGCTGTAACCGGTCATTTCGGCAAGCTCCATCTGGGTGTAGCCAGCTTCCTTGCGGCAGCGCATGATGTTCAGTCCTATTTGTACATATTCGTTGTAGTGTTTATCCATACGCCGCCACCTCTTTTCTTCATCTCTTATTTTAGAGGTTTTCGGTGCTGTTTTATCCAACCCAATATGATGAAAAACTTAAATTAGGTTGTATTTTATTATCCCATGCGCTAAAATGAGAAAAAATGGGAGGGACAGGCTATGATGGATAACAAGTTTGAGCAGGCGTTTGGGGAATATCTTGACAGCACCGAATATGAAGAAATAGCTGATACAATGTTTGCGGCGACCCGCAATGCCTTTTTGGCAGGGTGGAAAGCGGCGGGCGGCAGCCAGCCGCTGCCGGCACACATTTTTGAGGTGTTCGGCAAGCAGGAGCTATCAACAAGAACAGAAACGCAGGAAGCACTTGCCGAGCAAAAAAAGTAGGGTAAGCAGTGATTGGGACAGGAACTCCCTCCCCCGCTTCGGGGGAGGGGAGGGGAAGGGGGCAGATGCGTCCGCGACACCCTATAAGCACCGTTTAGCCCACGCTTCGGGACGGCGCAGCCGTTCCGAGCGTGCGTTCCGGTGCGTGGGGTCTCGGGGTATCCCCGAGCGTGTTTTGCTTCCTTTTGCACGAGCAAAAGGAAGTCCCCGCCGGATAGGCGTACAAATCAAAACCTTTTATAAGGCTTTGCGACGCCGTTAGGCGACATGGAACTAAGTCATAGAACGGGTCGCGGTGCGCGGGTGCGGGAACTGGATTTGACGCCGCCAGAATTGATTTTCGCCGTCGATGCGCGTATCCGCACCTCTTGACGGAAGAAAAGGAAGAAATGCAGGAAAAAAGTCATTGACAAATGGGACACCGTGGCATATAATAGCCACAAATAAAAAACCTGTGATCGAGAGGAGTAACCGGTCAGTTTTCGTTCAAAGCGAGCCGCGGACGGTGCAAGCGCGGCAGCGGAAAGAGCGGCGAATGGACTCGTGAGGGCGGACGAACCCGCTGCAAGGCGGCAGTAGTAACCGACGGGAGACCGGACCCGTTACCCTTCCCGGCTTACATCATGTGTGTAAGAACAGAGCGGACGCCGATGGCGTCAAGCGCGGGTGGTACCGCAGAGCTTTTGATTTTAAGCCCTGTCCCAAGCAATGACTTGGGACGGGATTTTTTATTTTACCGGAAAGGAGCGGGAGCTGTGAAAAAGAAATTTGCGGTGGGGCGGCGATGGCGCCCGCTGGCTGAAAAACCCGACCAAAAAATAACCGACTAAACCACCGAGAAAAGGAGAAAACCCCATGAAAACCAACCTGAAAAAGCTGTTCGCATTCCTGTTCGCCGCCCTGTTTGTCGCACTTTTTGCCGCCTGCGGCGAGACGAAAGTCCCCGTCATCGGCATCAGTCAGTACGGTGAGCACGAAAGCCTGGATAACTGCCGCGAGGGCTTCCTGCAGGGACTGAAGGACGCAGGACTGACCGAGGGCACCGACTACACCATCGACTACCAGAACGCCGGCTTTGATGATAACATCACCAAGCAGATCGCGGAGAGCTTCAGCGCCAACAATGTCGCCCTGATGTGCGGCATTGCCACCCCCAGCGCCACCGCCTGCTATGCCGCTGCCGAGAATAAAAATATCCCCGTGATCTTTACCGCCATCACCGACCCCGTGGAGGCGAAGCTGGACACCGGCAATGTGACCGGTACCAGCGATAAGCTGGCGGTGGAGGGTCAGCTGGAGCTGATCCGTGCCCTGCAGCCGGAAGCCAAGACCATCGGCATTCTGTACACCACCAGCGAGCCGAACTCCGTTTCCGCCATTGCCGAGTACAAGGAGAAAGCCCCTGCCTACGGCTTTACCATCGAGGCGGTGGGTGTGACCGCCCAATCTGAGGTGGTGCAGGCGTGCGATACCCTGCTTGCCCGCGGCGTGGACTGCATGAGCAACCTAACCGATAACAACGTGGTGGGCGTGCTGCCTGCCATTCTGGAAAAGACCAACGCCAAAAATGTGCCGGTTTACGGCAGCGAGATAGAGCAGGTGAAAAAGGGCTGCGTCGCCTCCATCGGTATTGACTACTACGAGCTGGGACGGCAGACCGGCAAGATGGCGGCGAAGGTGCTGAAGGGCGAAGCCACCTGCGAGGAGATGCCCTATGAGACCATCAGCGAGTACGGGCTGTATGTCAACTACACTGCCCTTGCCGAGATGGGGCTGACCCTGCCGGAGGATTACGCTGCCCGAGCCATCGACGCCAACGCCTGATTTTTCGATTCTGATATGACCGCAAGGAGAACACCATGCTGAATGTGATACTGGAGACCTGCGCCGGAACTTTGACACAGGGGCTCATCTACGCCATACTGTCCTATGGGATCTTTATCACCTACAAGATACTGGACTTCCCTGACCTGACGGTGGACGGCAGCTTCCCGCTGGGGGCTGCCGTGACCGCCGTGCTGCTGACCCACGGCGTCAACGCCTGGCTGACGCTGCCGGTCGCGCTGCTCATCGGGGCGCTGGCGGGGCTTTGCACGGGGCTTATCCATGTCCGTGCCAAGGTGCGTGACCTGCTTGCCGGTATTATCACCATGACGGCGCTGTACTCCATCAATTTGCAGATCGCCGGCTCCAACCTGATGGTGGAGCGGGCGGTGGATACCATTTACACCTCGGCGCCGGTAATGGCGCTCTTAGGCGGCGTGCCGCTCTTATACCGCAAGCTCATCGTTTCGCTGGTGCTGGTGGTGCTGATCGGGCTGGTGCTGGAGTGGTATTTTTCTACCAAGAATGGCTTGCTGCTGCGGGCGGTGGGTGATAACGAGACGCTGGTGACCACCCTTGCCGTGGATAAGGGCAGCATGAAAATTCTCGGTCTGGTGATCGCCAATGCGCTGGTAGCGCTTTCCGGCTGCATCGTCTGCCAGGAGGGGCGCTCCTTCAGTGCCACGATGGGCACCGGTCAGATGGTATTCGGTCTGGCGGCGGTCATCATCGGCACCACGCTGTTCCACCGCATGAGCTTTGTAAAGGGCACCGCGGCAGTGGTCATCGGCAGCATTCTGTATAAGGCTTGTATCCAGATCGCCATTCTGCTGGGGCTGCCCGGCAATATGCTGAAATTCATTACCGCCGCCTTGTTCCTTGTGATCCTGATTACGGGGAATCTGACCGGCAGGAAAGGAGGCGCCGACGGTGTTGGAGCTTAAAAATATCACCAAGATCTATAATCCCGGCGAAATTACCGAGTCCTGCCTGTTTCGCGACTTCAGCCTTTCGGTGGAGGCGGGAGAATTCGTTTCCATCGTGGGCAGCAACGGCAGCGGCAAAACCTCGCTGCTCAATATCATCTGCGGCAGCACCCCCATTCAGGGCGGCGATGTCATCATTGACGGCGAAAGTATGCTGCACAAGAAGGAATTTGTGCGCTACCGCCGCTTTGGGCGGGTGTACCAGAACCCCGCCCTTGGCACCAGCCCCAACCTGACCATGTTCGAGAATCTTTCGCTGGCGGATAACAAGGGCAAAGCCTACGGGCTGGGACGGGGCGCCAACCACCCCCGCCGTGCCGACTACTGCGAGCAGCTAGCCGCATTGGGACTGGGGCTGGAGGACAAAATGGATATCAAGATGGGGGCGCTTTCCGGCGGGCAGCGGCAGGCGGTCGCCCTGCTGATGGCGACCATGACGCCCATTGATTTTCTCATCTTAGATGAGCACACCGCCGCCCTTGACCCCAAGACCGCCGATACCATTATGGCGCTGACCGACCGTGTGGTGCGGGAAAAGGGATTGACCGCCATTATGGTGACGCATAACCTGCGCTACGCCGTGGAGTACGGCAACCGACTTTTGATGATGGATAAGGGACATCTGGTGCTGGACGCCGCGGGCGAGGAAAAGAAGCGCATGGGTGTGGACGATATTCTTGACCTGTTTACGCAGATCAGTATAGAGTGCGGCAACTGATTTCAACGGCAAAAATCAGCCCTGACCTCGTCTGAGAACCTTGAAATATGCAAGTATTCCTGCGGTTCTCTTCCTTGTCATCATCTGATTTTTGCTCGCTGAAATATAATACGGCACATAGATGCATGCGAATAACAAAAGGTTCGGAGAAATCCGGACTTTTTTGCTTTTGTGGGGGCGGGAGAGATTGTCTTGACCGTGAAAATCTGTTATACTATTTTTAATTACAGTCTATTTTTCCGCCGTTTACACATTGTTCAAGCAATTTGCGGAACAATGCGGTATGATAAAGGGGAAAAGTGCGGCAGGGAGGCGGCGGAATGTTCGGATATGTAAAGACCTGCACGCCGCAGCTGCGCATCTGCGAGTGGGAGGCGTACCGCGGCATTTACTGCGGGCTGTGCCGTACCCTCGGGCGCCGGTTCGGTCCGCTGGCGCGGCTGACGCTGAGCTATGACTTTACCTTTTACGCCGCGCTGGAAATGGCGCTGCGGGAGGAGACACCGGAATTCCGGCGCAGAAGCTGCGGGGTGAACCCGCTGCGGCGCTGCCCCCACTGCGAGGAAAACGAGGCGCTGAACCGTGCGGCGGATATGGCGATCCTGAGCCTGTGGTACAAGGCGGAGGACACCATAGAGGACGGCGGCTTTTGGGGACGGTGCGGCGGAGGGCTGCTGCGCGCCCTGCTGCGCCGCCAGTACCGCCGGACGGCGGAGCGATACCCCGCCATCGACGCGGTATTTGCCGGCGAGATGCGCCGCCAGCGGGAGCTGGAGGGACGGCAGGAGATCATCGGTCTGGACGAGCTGTGCGAACCGACCGCCAAAATGACGGCGGCGATGCTGGGGCTGATCAGTGAGGAGCCGGACGAGCATCGGGTGCTGGAGCGGCTGGGCTATCTGCTGGGGCGCTACATCTACATGGCGGACGCGCTGGACGACTGGGAAAAGGACAAAAAGCACGGGGATTTTAACCCCTTTTTACGGCTGGAGGGCGAACCGGAGGCGCTGCGAAGCCACGCGAAGGCAAGCCTGCTGCTGACCATCGGAGAGATGGGTGCGACGCTCGATCTTTTGGAGCTGCGGCACTTCCAGCCCATTTTAGAGAATATTATCCGGCTGGGACTGCCCCAGACGGTGGAGGAATTACAGCTCCCCCCAAAGCAAAGGAGGAAACGAGAAAAATGACAGACCCCTATAAAGTATTGGGAGTAAGCCCGAGCGCGACCGACGATGAGGTGAAGGACGCCTATCGCCGGCTGGCACGGAAATATCACCCCGATAACTATGTGAATAACCCGCTTTCCGACCTTGCGACCGAAAAGATGAAGGAGATCAACGAGGCGTATGACGAGATCCAGCGGCAGCGCAAAAGCGGCGGAAATCGTCAGCAGAGCTACGGGGGCTACAGCCAGCAAAGCTATGGCGGCTACCAGCAGGGCTACGGCGGGTATCAGCAAAGCTACGGCGGTTCCTCGCAGTTCGCGGATATCCGCAGGCTCATCAACCTGAACCGCCTAAGCGACGCCGAGGAGCTGTTGGACGGCATTTCCGCCAGCGCCCGCACCGCCGAGTGGAACTACCTGAAGGGCGTGGTGAACTACCGCAAGGGCTGGCTGGATAACGCCGTGACCTACCTGAACACCGCGTGCAGCATGGAACCGAACAATATGGAATACCGTCAGGCGCTGAACCACCTGACGCAACAGCAGCAGGGCTATGCCCAGGCGGGCGGCACCAGCGTGTGCGAGGTGTGCGCTTCGCTGTACTGCGCCAATGCCTGCTGCCAGTGTATGGGAGGTGGCTGCTGATGCAGAAAAAGAGCGGACAGGTGGCGCTGGGCGGCATTGCCACCGGTATGTGCATCGCCCTGATGTTCGCCACCGGCATGATCCCTTTTTCCTATTACGCGCTGCCGGCACTGGCAGGGCTGGTGCTTATTGCCGTGCGGGAGGAAAACGGGCTTTCCACGGCGCTGATCGTATTCGCGGCGGTCTCGCTGCTTTCGGTCTTTGTGGTGCCCATCAAGGAGGCGGCGCTCCTCTTTATCGCGTTTTTCGGGTATTATCCCATTTTGCAGGAGAGCCTTGCCAAGATCCGCCCCAAGGCGCTGAGCTGGGTGGTGCAGTTCGTCATCTTTAACGCGGCAGTGGTCGCGGCGTACTGGGTCATTGTCAATGTATTCGGCATTACCGAGATCCTGGAGGAATTCGGGGACTTCGGCAAATACTCGGTGCTGGTGCTGCTGGCTTTCGCCAATGTGTTCTTTGTTATTTACGATGGCGCGGTGAAAAACATCACGCTGGCGTACCGTAACTGGTTCAGACCCAAAATACTGAAAAAAGTCCGCTGAAAGGGCGGCGGGGAGGCGGTTCTTCGGCAGTAGTCGGGGAGCCGCCGACCGGCATAAGGGGAAAGGAGAGCAAATGGCATACCGGTTATTTCTGTTTGATCTGGACGGCACGCTGGTGGATACCTCGCCGGGCATACTGGAGGCGCTGCGCCGCATGGAGCAGGAGGTAGGGGCGGAGCCGCTGCCGCAGAAAACGATGGAGAAGTTTATCGGTCCGCCGCTGGAATGGTCGATAGAGACCTACTGCGGGGTCGATCCCGAGACGGCAAAGGACTGGGCGGAGATCTACCGCCGCATCTATACCGAGGAGAACTGCATCGCGAAATCCCGCCTGTACCCTTATATCCGGGAATCGCTGGCGCTGATACGGGAAAAGGGCGGCAAATGCGCCGTGACCTCGCTGAAGATGGACCGCATGGTGGCAGCCACCCTGGAGGTCTATCATCTGGCGCCGGAATTTGACGCGCTGGTGGGACGCAGCGCCGCCTGCCCCACCAAGGCGGATACGATCCGTGAGGCGATGCGCCTGCTGAACTGGATGGATCGGGGGAGCACGGTGCTTTTCGGCGACAGCCGGTACGATGGCGAGGGCGCTATGGAAGCTGGTGTTGCCTTTGTGCCGCTGACCTACGGCTTCGGCTTTGCCGAGGAGGGCAGCATGCAGGGGCTGGACTGCGCCGCCGTGGCGCGGGAGCCGGAAGATGTGTACCGCTTTATCAAAGCGCAGTGGGAATAAAAACGGCATCTTGCGGGGCGCGGCAGTAATATGATATAATAAAGCTGCCGAAGGCGAGTAAGACCCAAGGCGAGAGAAAGGAGCGCTGCCGATGAACGACATTCAGGTTTTTCTGGCGACCTATGCCCAGCCGCTGATCTGGCTGGCGGTGGCACTGGTGCTGCTGATCGTGGAGGCCGCCACGGTACAGATGGTCAGCATCTGGTTCTGCCTGGGGGCTGTGGCTGCCGCCATCGCCGCGATACTGGGCGGTTCGGTGCCGGTGCAGATCGTGGTATTTGTGGTCATCTCCGGCGTAACGCTGGCGTTTACCCGTAAGTTTGTCAAAAAGGTGCTGCGGGTGAAAAAGACTCCCACCAATGCCGACAGTGTGATCGGCGCCATCGGGCAGGTGGTAGAACCCATCGACGATGAGGCGGGCACCGGGCGCATCAAGGTGGAGGGCATGGACTGGAGCGCCCGCACCACCGATGGCAGCAAGCTGCCGGAGGGGACTAAAGTAAAGGTAAAAGCAATCGCAGGTGTTAAACTGATGGTGACTGCCATCAGAGAAAAGGAGGACTAATATTATGTGGCTTATCATTATTCTTGCCGTACTGGTGATCCTGCTGTTGGTCACCAATATCCGTGTGGTACCGCAGGCGACCGAGTTCGTCATTGAGCGTCTGGGCACCTACTACACCACATGGGAGACCGGTCTGCACTTCAAGGTGCCGCTGGTAGACCGCGTGGCAAAGCGTATTTCCTTAAAGGAGCAGGTAATGGACTTCGCGCCCCAGCCTGTTATCACCAAGGATAATGTCACCATGCAGATCGATACCATCGTGTTCTATCAGGTGACCGATGCCAAGCTGTACACCTACGGCGTGGAGCGTCCCATTCTCGCCATCGAGAGCCTGACCGCCACCACCCTGCGTAATATCATCGGTGATATGGAGCTGGACCACACCCTGACCTCCCGCGATGTCATCAACAGCCGCATTACCGCCGCGTTGGATCAGGCGACCGATAAGTGGGGCATTAAGGTGAACCGCGTAGAGCTGAAGAACATCGTGCCGCCGCGCGACATTCAGGACGCGATGGAGAAGCAGATGCGTGCCGAGCGTGAGCGCCGTGAGGCGATCCTGCGCGCCGAGGGTGAAAAGCGCAGCCAGATCCTGATCGCCGAGGGTAAGAAGGAAAGCCAGATTCTGAACGCCGAGGCTGAAAAGCAGGCGGCTATTCTGCTGGCGGAAGCCGAGAAGGAAAAGAAGATCCGCGAGGGTCAGGGCGAAGCCGAGTCCATTATGCTGGTGCAGAAGGCGCAGGCAGATGCCATTCGCCTTTTGAACGAAGCCTGCCCTAGCAAGGAAGTGCTGACGCTGAAGGCTTACGAGAGCTTTATGAAGGCTGCCGACGGTCAGGCGACCAAGATCATCATTCCCAGCGAAATTCAGGGCATGGCGGGTCTTGCCGCTTCCGTCAAGGAGCTTGTCAAGGAATAAACCGAAATTTTAGTAAAAGCGCTGTCCCCCACGGGATAGCGCTTTTTTACATAGTATGCTATAATGGGGGATAGGGAGCCTGCCCCCTGCACGGGGGTGGGGGAGTGCCGCCGACCGGCAGTACCGCCCCGCAGGGAGCCGCCCGCCCCCACGGGGGCGGGCGGCTGGGCGGGCGAAGCCCGCTACGGCGCGCAGCGCCGCCCTGCGGGGCGGTAAGCCGGCGGACGGCACCTAAACTGGAGGAGGAAGCAACATCATGGCAAAGCTGTACTTCAAATACGGGGCAATGGGAAGCTCCAAATCGGCGCAGGCGCTCATCACCAAGTTCAACTACGAGGAACTGGGCATGACCGTCTGGCTCATCAAGCCCTCGGTGGATACCCGCGACGGCGCGGATATCATCAAATCCCGCATCGGCTTGGCAAAAAAGGCGGATATCATTTTGCCGCAGGATAATATCATCGAAAAATTCGACCAGCACCCCGGCATGGATGTCATCATTGCCGATGAGTGTCAGTTTTTCACGCCGGATCAAATTGACCAGCTCCGCATGCTGGTCGATGAGCGCAATATGCCGGTCATCTGCTTCGGGCTGCGCACCGACTTTTTGACCCACCTGTTCCCGGGCAGCCGCCGCCTTTTCGAGGTCGCGGATTCCCTCACCGAGATCAAAACGGTGTGTGCCTGCGGGCACAAGGCGACCGTCAATGCCCGCATCGCGAACGGGCGCGTCGTCACCGAGGGCGAGCAGGTCTTCCTGGGCGGCAACGAAAGTTATGTTGCCATGTGCTACAAGTGCTGGCAGGAGAAGATCAAAAAGCAGCGGGAAGAGGAAAACAAATGAGCGATAACCTGAGACTGGCGCTGGGCGGCATCGTGCTGGTGCTGGTAGGGCTGTTTCTGCTGGGCATCTGCGTTCTAAGCGGCGGAAACGGCTTCTATCCCGATATCCCAGCCGCCATCTGCGGCGCTGCCGGGCTGGTGCTGGCGGCAGTCGGCATTTTTCGGAGGGAGAAATAATAGCTATGGCAAAGGATAAAACCGAAAAAACCAATGTAATGCGTCTGCTGGAGCAGAAAAAGCTGCCCTACACCCCGCACGATTACCTTGCCACCGGCGCGGTAAGCGGGGTGGAGGTCGCCGCGGCGCTGGGTGAGCCGCCGGAGCGGGTCTTTAAGACACTGGTGACCACCGGTGCCTCCGGCGGGCACTATGTGTTTGTCATTCCCGTGGCAGAGGAGCTGGACCTGAAAAAAGCCGCCAAGGCGGTGGGGGAGAAAAGCATCGCCATGCTGCCGCAAAAGGAGCTGCTGCCCCTCACCGGGTATATCCACGGCGGATGCAGCCCCATCGGCATGAAGAAACCGTTCCCCACCGTGCTGCATGAGAGCGCCGCGGACTGCGAGAGCATCTATGTCAGTGCAGGGAAGATCGGCTATCAGGTGCAGCTTTCCCCCGGTGACCTGCAAAAAATGCTGCCCTTGAAGTGCTGCGATGTGATAAAATAAACGAAAAAACGCCCGCCGTATGGCGGGCGCATTTGTTTGTGCGGGGGTTAGTCGGCGGGGACATACTCCACGCCGGTGTACCGTAGCTGGAGACCCAGCAGCGGGCTTTCCCATTCCGTCCATTCCAGGTAGTAATTCCCCAGGAAGTGGTCGGTGGCTTGGATATCATACCGCATTAGGCGCAGGCAGCAGTCCTCGTAGGGCTCCTCCGGGTCATCGCCCATGAAGTAGCCGTTAAAATAGCAGGAAAAGCTGCCGCGGTACTGGTTCTTGCCCTCCTCCACCAGCTTATCCAGCACCATAAAGTTGGGCATGGGGGGCCCCCACCCGGTGGAGACCACGTTGCCCTCGGGGGTCAGGGCGGTCATGCGGGTATCGTACTGGGGTTGGGCTTCACCCAGATAATCCATGGAGGCCCGGTCAAACTCCGCTTTGGGGTAGGAGAAGGTGATCTCCTTACCGGAGGCCTCCTCCTCGCTCGCCAGCTTCAGCAGCAGGTAGGCGGAGCGATAAGCGGCTTTATCCTGCTCGGTGCCGCCCGTCCCCAGCAGCAGGAAATCGGGGGCGTTATGCCGGAAGTACTCGAAGTATTTGCGGACCTGCGGGTCGACGCCGTCCTCCGGCTCCTCGGGATCGACGGGGGCGGTCACAGGGTCGGTGACGGGATCGGTCACGGGACCGAGGTCGGGATCGGGGGTGGGGGCGGGCTTTTCGCCGCAGGCGGAAAGCATTAGGCAGAGACACAGGGTAAGCAGCAGGGAGAGCATCAGCTTCTTCTTCATGGTGGTTCCTCCTGTTCTATTCGCAGATGTTCTTTGTAGGTTTATTCTACAATATCGGGAAAAAGAAAGCAATAGTCGGCAAAAAAACCGACGGGTATAGAAAAACGCCCGCCGAAAGGCGGGCGCGGTTTTAGTTGGCGGGGGTGAATTCGCAGGAGAGATACCGCAGCTGCAAGCCCAGCAGCGGGCTTTCCCATTCCTCCCACTCCAGCGTGTAGACACCCTGCAGGCGGTCGGTGGGCAGGATATTGCCCTGCATCAGACGGCGGCAGCAGTTTTCGGGCGGCTCCACCATATCTCCGCCCTGCCCATATCCGTTGGCATAGGAGTTGAAAGTCCCCTTGTAGTGGTTTTCCCCCAGCTGCTCCAGATGGGTCAGCACCATAAAGTTGGGAATGACCATGCCCCAGCCGGTGGAGGTGACCATACCATCGGGGGTCACGGTGGTCTTGATGGTCTCGTAGGTGGTCAGCGGCTCGCCCAGGTATTCCATGGCGGCGCGGTCGAATTCCTCCTTGGTAAATCCGGCAGATGTATCGGTTACTCCGATGGCGTATTGCTCGGCGATCAGCTTGCAGAGGATATAGGCGGCGCGGTCGGCGGCTTTATCCTTTTCGGTGCCGTAGGGAGGAAGCGCAAAGACCTCTGTGGTATTGGTGTAGAAGTATTCAAAATATTTCTGCACATCGGGGTCGATGGGGGTCGTTTCGTCCACAGGAACGGCAACGGTAACGGCGTGATCCGCCTGAACGGAGAGGTAACGCAGCTGCGTGCCCAGTTGCGGGCTTTCCCATTCCTCCCATTCCATCGTGATGGTAACGGGGTCGCCGTCGGAGGGCAGAATATTGCCCTCCAGCATGCGCTGGCGGCGCGCCGCATAATCATTGTAGTCACCGCCTTGACTATTGTCGGGGGTGGGATAGGCGGTAAAGGTGCCTTTGTAGTGGTTTTCCCCCAGCTGCTCGCGGCTCTGCAGCAGCACATAATTGCAGGGGCTGTAACCCCAGCCGGTCGTGGTCACATTGCCCTCCGGCGTTACGGTGGTCAGGGCAGTCTCATACCGGGTAAAGGCTTCGCCCAGATATTCCAGCGCGGCACGGTCGAATTCCGCCTTGGGGTAGGAGTAGGACGGGGGAGCGCCGTCGGCGATGGTTTCGCCAGCTAGCTTCATCAGCACATAGGCGGCAAGGTTCTCCGCACTGTTTTCTTTGGCACTGCTGCAATACAGCATAAAGGCATCGCCGGAATTCATGTGGCTATAGAAGTAATCAAAGTATTTTTGCGCGAGGTCAACTTCATTGTCCGGTTCATCGATCGGCTCGGTAACAGGGTCGGGGTCGGGCGTCGGCGTGGGGGCAGGCTGGCTGCCGCAGGCGGTCAGTAGCAGGGCGAGGCACAGGGCAAGCAGCAGGGTCAGCATCGTTTTCTTCATGTTGTTTCCTCCCGTTGGTGTCGTCGTTTGTTGTTTTCTCTTGGTTCCCGTTATCTGGTATAACGCTTCTTCACCGCGAAATGTGACATGGTTCTGCGTGTTTCGTCAAAAAATCTCACGGCGGGGCAAACTTTTTGCCCTCAAGCCCATTATACAGGAAGTGGTTGGAAAGTCAATCCATTTTATAAACCCCTTATAAACCCCGCGCGGAACGCAAAAACACCCCGCCGCAGGGGCAGGGTGTTCGTGTGCTTATTAACCGCTGGTTGCCTTAGTCGGTGACATAGGGCAG
>CAKSYU010000021.1 GCA_934524965.1 uncultured Angelakisella sp. | reverse complement strand
TACTCCTTTTGGCATAGCAAAACACCCCACTTGTTAGATAGTATATCATACTGTCTAACAAATGGGGGGCTGTTCAGGGACTGCTTTCCGTTTTATTTTGTTGTTTCTTTTTTGTGGTGGGGCGGGTACAGCTTGATGCAGTGATCCAGCTCCATTGCTGTCTCCATCAGTTCCTTTGTGTGCTCGCTTGCTTCGCCCCACAGGGTAAAGTGCGCGTCGCAGCGGTCCTGCCGGAAGTTGTCACAGCTCAGCTCCGCGTAGCGGCAGCCGCATTCGGGGCAGCGTGCCCGCCCGATGAAATGCTTATCGTCCAGCGCGTACCAGCAAGGCAGCCGCAGCCGCAGTCCGCAGGTCGGGCAGGGGAATGTGGTGTACTGCTCCATGCGGATCGTCTTTTTGACGCTGTACATCAGCGGCAGTTTGGGCTTTTTTGGCTTTACCAGTGTGTTTTTCAGTGCCTGCAGTTCCTCCTCAGTCGGCAGGGGACCGTACCGCTCCGTCAGCGCCCGCCCAATGGCGGCGGTGAACTGTGCGTCAAAGTAGGCATCGTGGTACGCCTGGTCCTCCGGCTCCGGCAGCTCCATTGCCTCCACGGCAGTTTTCAGGGCATAGTTGCGGATGCTTTTCTCGGTGCGGTAGGCATATGCCATCTGCACATCGTAGCGCCCCAAACTCTTCGGAATATCCATGCCGATATGGGCAAGGTTCTTTTCCAGCACGCCAAAGTCGTTGCTACTCCAGGCGATCAGGGTATCGCAGTCACCGCACCAGTCAAAGAACTCTTTTGCTACGGCGCCCAGCGGGTCGGCGTCCCGCAGGTCTTTCATGGTGATGGCAAGGATCTTCTGGATATAGGGGTTCATCTTGCGGTAGATGACAGGGCGGATCAGCCGCCGAAACCCGTCGATCTGCCGGTATTCCTCATTGGTCTTTACGGCGCCGATCTCGATGATCTCATCAAAGCTGTTGCCGTCCAGAAAGCCGGTGTTCCACTCTAAATCGAAAAAAACTTTATTCAAGGGGAAATGCTCCTTATTATAGAAAATAACCTTTTTGTATTTTAGCGCATTTTGCGACAAAAGAAAAGGGCTTTGGACGCTTTCTTACTAAAATCCATTAAGAATTGGTAAAATCTATTGCGAATACCGCGGGTTCCGTGTAGAATGTGGGTACTCGAAAGGAGAGAAAGAACATGGCAAGGAAGCTATTTTGCGAGATCAGCCCCCTTTGCTACCGCATTTCGGTAGAAAAGGAGATCCTGCTGCGGAATATGCGGGATCTGGTTTCCTCGGTACGCTTTGCAGAGCGTCGGGAAACAGCGTCGCTGCCCGCACTCCTCAAGGGACACCGTTCCCCCATGCTGCGGGAGCTTCGCGGCGTGGATATGCAGCTCCAGTATAATAAGGAAACGAATCTGCGTCTGGCGGGGGAGCGCATCAACGGACTGATCGTCGCGCCCGGGGAGACCTTTTCCTTTTGGCATACGGTGGGCAGAACGACCGCGAAAAAAGGATATCTTTTAGGACTTACCATCGGCGCGGGGCGATTGGGCGCCGAAACCGGCGGTGGATTGTGCCAGCTGGCAAACCTCATACACTGGATGGTGCTCAACAGTCCGCTTACCGTTACCGAGCTGCACCACCACACCGATGCCCTGTTTCCCGATAGCGGCAGGCGGGTCCCCTTTGGCACCGGTACCAGTATTTTTTACAAGAATGTCGATTATCGTTTCCGCAACGATACCGATACGCCCGTGCAGCTCCTCATCTGGCAGGAGGGGCACGACCTGTGCGGCGAGCTGCGCGCGGAGCACAGTTTTCCGTACCGTTGGCGTATTGTGGAGGAGGATCACCACTTCCAAAGGGAAGCGGACGGCAACTATTACCGCTGCAGCCGCATTTACCGCGTGAGATATGACTGTGAAGGCAATGAACTTGACAGTGAACTGCTGCTGGTCAATCACTCTAAAGTTATGTACGATCCTGCCCTGATCCCGCGGGAGCAGCTGAGGGAGGAGACTTTATGCTAAGGGAGCGCAGCTTTGCCCATCGCGGTGGCGTCTGCTGCCGCATGGGGGAGCGGATATTGAGCTGGCAGGAGCTGCACGCCCGCGCCTCGGCGCTGGCGGCGGTATTGGCAGGCGGCAGGGAGCCGGTGCTGATCTATGGCGAAAAGTCACCGGAATATGTCATTGCCATTGTGGGCTGCCTGTGGGCAGGGCGCCCCTATATCCCGGTGGGGGCACATATCCCGCCGCTGCGGATAAAGAAGATGCGGGAGGAAGCCGGAGTAAAAACAGCGGTCGCGCTGTCGCCGCTTCCCCGTGAGATACAGGACGGTATGACTTGCCTTACCGTTCCGCGGCAGGGGATCAGCGATTATCGCCTGCCGGAAACTGCGGGGGAGGACATCGCCTATATCCTCTTTACCTCCGGCAGTATCGGTACGCCAAAGGGCGTTATGGTCACCTACCGCAATCTGGAAAATTTCATCGGGTGGTTTACTGCCCTTCCGGCAGTTGCCGGATTATATCCGCACGCGGTGCTTAATCAGGCGCAGTTCAGCTTCGATCTTTCGGTCGCGGATCTTTACTATACACTGTACACCGGCTGTACGCTGGAGCTGCCGCCGGAGGGTGTACCGCTTTCCGCCAGCGGCAGCCGCGCGGAGCTGGCGGTCATGACGCCCTCCCATGCCGATTACTGCCTGCTGGACGAACACTTCGCGGCGCGGGCATTGCCCTGCCTGCAAACTGTCTTTTTCTGCGGGGAGCCGCTGCGCGGCAGCACGGTGCGGCGGCTGTGGCAGCGCTTTCCCGGGCTGCGGGTCATCAATGCCTACGGTCCCACCGAAGTGACCTGTGCCGTCAGCGCGGCGGAGATAACGCCGGAGCTGGCAGAGGGAGAAATCCTGCCCATCGGCAAAGACACTGGAGAAGCGGTAAATATTACCACATCCGTCCAGAACCGTATTTGTCTGACAGGGCGAAGCGTTGCGGCAGGCTACCTGAACGGGGAACGCTTTGACGGCAGTTTTATGACCGGCGATCTTGGTCGTTTTGAGAATGGTTATTTATGGTACGGCGGTCGCTGCGACGATCAGATCAAGTACAAGGGCTACCGCATAGAGCCGGTGGAAATAGAGGCGGCGCTGACCGCGCAAACCGGTGTGCGGCAGGCGGTGGTGCTGCCCCGCTGTGACCGTTTGGGGCGTGTCATTGCTCTGAAAGCGCTGGTAGCGACCGACGGAACGACCAATGAGGAGACCCTGCGGGAAGCGCTGCGCCGTACCCTGCCGGACTACATGATCCCAAGGCAGATCGTTTTCCTTGAGGCACTGCCCATAACGGTAAACGGCAAGATTGACCGCAGGAAAGCAGCGCTGCTGGGGGAGAGCCCGACACCGACCGGCGAATAGAACACACTGAACCGGAATGAACAAACAAGAACAAATGTTTCACGTGAAACATTTTGGAGGGAGAGAAAAGAGAAGATGACAAGCGAAAAGTTGCTGGCAATGCTGAGCCGTGCCTGCGACCGCCCCCTGACCGGGGAGACCGAGCTGCTGCAAAGCGGCTATCTGGATTCGCTGGCGCTGGTGCTGCTGGAGGAGGAGCTGGAAGCCGCGGGCGAGAGCATTTCGGTGGCGCGTATCCCGCGGGAGGCAATGGCTACCCCGCAGACCCTGTGGGACTGGTACCGGCGGAATGCGGCGGAGAACGGCGAAAAATAAATTTGTTTGACAGGTGCCCCGTGATGTGCTACAATCACCAGGTTACCTTATCAACTTTTAGCGGGGTGAAAGTTTGAGTACAATAGAGATCCTGCTCATCGGTGTCGGGCTTTCGATGGACGCCTTTGCCGTGGCGGTCTGCAAGGGACTGGGCATGCGGCGCATCAACTACCGGCACACCTTTATTATCGCGCTGTTCTTCGGCGGGTTTCAGGCGCTGATGCCCTTTTTGGGCTGGCTGCTGGGCAGCCGCTTTGCGCAGTATATTACCCGCTTTGACCACTGGATCGCCTTTATCCTGCTGCTGTTCATCGGCGGCAAGATGGTATGGGATACCCTGCACGAGAACGGCAAGGAAGAGGAAGAATTTGCCAATGAACGACTCGACCTAAAAGAACTGTTCCTGATGGCGGTGGCGACCAGCATAGACGCCCTTGCCATGGGTATCACCTTTGCCTTCCTTTCGGTCAGCATCGGCAAGGCTTCCGGTTTGATTGGCTGCACGACCTTTATCATTTCCGCGCTGGGTGTGTTTATCGGCAACCGTTTTGGCGCAAAATATAAGGACAAGGCATCGCTGACCGGTGGTATTATCCTTATTCTGATCGGCTGCAAGGTGCTGCTGGAGCATCTTGGAATTCTGGGCTGAGGTTTAGCCGAAACTAACGGATTGACAAATCCGAAACGGCATAATATAATAAACCGCGTAAAGGGGAGTAGTTTGCGCAGTCCCGCGGGCTGCGTTGGGCGGTATCGTCATCCCGGCGCTTCGGCGCTCGTACCGTCCGTAAACACCATGTGTTTAGAACAAGACTTTTACAAAGGCTCTTTTTGGGGCTTTTGTAAAAGTCTTTTTTATGTTAGTGTATATAATATGCATGAGGTGACTGACTATGATTTTTGAAGAAATCGGCAGCCTGTTTGTGAATGTGGCGGCGCTGAGCGACTGGCGCTACTGGGTCATGTGGCTCATCGGCGGTCTGCTTATTTATCTGGCGATCGCCAAGGATATGGAGCCGACGCTGCTGCTGCCGCTGGGCTTTGGCACCATTCTGGTCAATATCCCGCTTTCCGGCGCCATTGACCAGGTGAGCGCAAACGGGCAGGTGACGGAGGGGGCGCTGACCACCCTGTTCAATGCAGGTATCGCCAATGAGCTGTTCCCGCTGATCCTGTTCATCGGCATCGGCGCGATGATCGACTTTGGTCCCGTTTTGAGCAACCCCAAGCTGATGATCTTCGGCGCGGCGGCGCAGTTCGGTATTTTCCTGACCTTCTGCGCGGCTTCCATGTTCTTCGGCACCAATGACGCGGCTTCCATCGCGGTTATCGGCGCGGCGGACGGTCCGACCTCCATCTTTGTTTCTCAGATGCTGGGGTCCAAGTATCAGGGCGCGATCATGGTGGCGGCGTATTCCTATATGGCGCTGGTGCCCATCATTCAGCCGCCTGTCATCAAGGCGCTGACCACCCACAAGGAGCGGCTGATCCGCATGCCCTATAAGCAGGTGGAGATCAGCAAGACCACCCGTATCCTGTTCCCAATCATGGTGACCATCGTGGCGGGCATTATTGCACCTACCTCGGTCGCGCTTATCGGCTTTTTGATGTTCGGCAACCTGATCCGCGAGTGCGGCGTGCTGAACTCCCTGAGCGATACTGCCCAGCACGTGCTGGCGAACCTTGTTACCATCTTCCTGGGCATTACCATTGCCGCCAATATGCAGGCGGAGCAGTTCCTGAAGCCTGAGACGCTGCTCATTCTCTGCCTTGGTCTTGTCGCGTTTATCTTTGATACCGCGGGCGGCGTACTGTTTGCCAAATTCCTCAACCTGTTCCTCAAGACCAAGATCAACCCCATGATCGGCGCTGCCGGTATTTCGGCATTCCCCATGAGCGGTCGTGTGGTGCATAAGCTGGGTCTGGCGGAGGATAAGCAGAACTACCTACTGATGCAGGCGATCGGCGTCAATGTTTCGGGACAGATCGCTTCCGTAGTCGCGGGCGGTCTGATCCTCAACTTCTTCCTGTAAGCATAAGGGGGTAACGCATATGAACTTTAATCCGGGCGCATTTTTGAGCAACTTCCATTACCTTGTTTCCGGCATGCTGGGCATTTTTCTGGTCATCGGCATCATCATACTGTTTACGGTGCTGCTGAACAGAGTGTTCCGTAAGAAATAATTAAGGAATTCTTCAAGACTTGTTTATTGCAGCTTTTCCCCAAATGGGTTATCCTTGTGATACGATATTACGGGACAAGAGGGCAGGATAAATGCAGATGACGGACCGACAAAAGAAAATATGGGGTATTGCCGCCATAATCGGCTTGGTGGTCTTTATGGGGCTGCTGTGCTGGTTTGTCGGGCGTCCGATGCTGCGCTTCGTCTCGGAGCCGGAGAAATTCCGCCTGTGGGTGGACGGTCACGGCATCTGGGGACGGCTTGCCTTTATCGGCATGGTGATCTTCCAGATCATTGTAGCCATTATCCCCGGTGAGCCGCTGGAGATCGGCGCGGGATACGCCTTTGGCGCGGTGGAGGGCACGATCCTGTGCCTCATCGGCGCGGTGCTGGGCGGCGCTATTGTGGTGCTGCTGGTGCGGCGCTATGGCGTAAAGCTGGTGGAGGTTTTTTTCCCACGGGAAAAGATCATGTCCCTGCGCTTTATGCAGGACAGCCGCCGGCTGGAGCTGCTGGTCTTTATCGTATTCATGATCCCCGGCACGCCGAAAGACCTGCTGTGCTACGCGGTGGGACTGACCAACCTGCGAATGCGGGACTGGCTGTGGATCTCGCTGGTGGCAAGGATCCCGAGTATCATCACCTCGACCATCGGCGGCAACGCGCTGGGGGAGAGAAACTATGTCTTTGCGGCGGCGGTATTCGCGGTGACGCTGCTGATCAGTCTGGGTGGTATTCTGGTGTACCGCCACATCTGCCGCAAGGAAAATGAAGAGCTGGAAAAAAAAGAAGCAATGGAGGAGACCAACAATGAAGAAAACGATTAGTCTGCTTTTGGCGGCGGTGCTGCTGCTGACGGCACTGACCGCCTGCGGCGGCAAAGCGCCCGCAGAGCCTGCCGAAACAACGCTGTACGGCACGCTGACGAAGGGGGAAGCCCCTGCCGACACGCTGGGAACGGTGGTTTATCTTGGTTACTACGAAAGCGCCGATGCCATGAAAGCGGAGCTGCCCGAGGCGCTGAAAGACCTGCCGGTGGCAGAGATGGGCGGCAGCGAAGCCTACGCCGTCATTCCGCGGTTTGAGGGGGAGAGCGTGACCCTGTACGCGGTGGAGATGGACGAGAGCGCCAATGCCGTGAAAAATGAAAACGGTACCGTGTATAACGGCGCTGTGCTGGTGATGTGCAATGAGAGCGACATCATGAGCAATGTGGCGGTGGAGCTGAAGCAGGGCGAGGATAGCGTGAGCTTCAGTCCCTGCATCAGCCTGCGGGACGGCAGCGTGGTGACCGATGACCGCGTACCGGTGAGTACGATCGAATAAAACAAGCCCCCGTTCTTCCTTAAGAAGATCGGGGGACTTTTTTGCGGATAAGAGTATCAGTGGACGGTGATCTGCGAGAGGATCTCACCGACCATGCCATGGAGGGTAAGAGAGGTCTTATCGTCCATGGGGGTGGGGTCACGGTTGATGAGCACCAGATATTTGCCGTGGAAGTAGTGGACGAGGGAGGCGGCGGGATAAACGGTGAGCGAGGTACCCGCGATAATGAGCATATCCGCCGAGGAGATGCAGCGCAGGCTTTCATCGATGGTATCGCTGTCAAGCTGTTCTTCGTAGAGGACGACGTCGGGCTTGATGAGACCGCCGCAGGTGCAGCGGGGGATACCAGTCGAAGCGAGGATCTCTTCTGCCGAATAGCATTTGTGGCACTTCTGGCAGTAGTTGCGGTGGACGCTGCCGTGCAGCTCCAGCACCTTTTTGCTGCCTGCCTGCTGGTGCAGTCCGTCGATATTCTGTGTGACAACGGCGGTGAGCTTGCCGGCGGCTTCCAGCTGTGCCAGCTTGCGGTGGGCTGCATTGGGCTTTGCGGTAAGGCAGATCATCTTCTGACGGTAGAAATCGTAAAACTCCGCGGTGTGGCTGACAAAGAAGCTATGACTGAGAATGGTCTCCGGCGGGTAATCAAATTTTTGATGATACAGACCATCGACGGAGCGAAAGTCGGGGATACCGCTTTCGGTAGAGACGCCGGCGCCGCCGAAAAAGACGATGCGATGGCTTTCGTCGATCATCTCCTGAAGACGGGCGATGCTGTTTTCCATAAGGGAGAGACCTCCTTTCGGTTTGAGAAAAAGCCGCCGGTGGGCGGCTTTTTGGCGTTACTGGGGGAGCTTGGTTTTATCCTCCTTCCGGCGCAGCTTTTCCCGCGTGCCGTCCGGCTTTTGGATATAGGTATGATCCAGCGTGTGCTGGAGGCTTTGGCGCATTTCGGCAATATACTGCCCGCGCAGCTCCATGCGTTCGTTCAGCTCCTCCGCGGTCAGCTCACGCTCCCGCGCAAGACGGGAAAGGTGGCTGATGCGTTCCAGTTTTTCTTTTTCCATATTGGCTCTCCTTATTTGGGGAAGATGAAGTCCAGCAGGTGCTGAATGACATCGTAATTGAACTGGTACTTGGCAATGACGCAGCCGCCGACGACCAGCCCGATGAAGATGAGTTGGAGCAGCAAAGCGGCAATGCCGAGATTGCGGCGGTTGCGGTTATTGCCCCGCCGGAAGATCCACTTGATGGCACAGACGAAATTGACGATAGGGATAGCGAGCAGCACCAAAGCGCCCATAAAAGAACTGACCTTCATGACGGAGGTATCGGGCGGGGCTTTGCGGGGCTTCTTTTCCTCCTGCGGGGGTTCTTCCTGCTGCGGTTCGGCGGGGGAGGGGGAAGCAGTCCCGGCGGGCGGGGCAGCGTGTTCCTCGTTCCCGGCGACCACGGCGGCGGGGATATCCGACAGGAGATCATCGCCGCTGCCGTCAAGAGAAGTATTTTGTCGGTCTTCCATCATGGAATGATCCCTCCGTTATCTTTACAGCTTGGCGCCGCACTTGGAGCAGAAAGCGGCACCGTTTTCCACAGGCTCGCCGCAGGAGGGGCAAGCGGGTGCAGCGGAAGCTTCCTCCTCAGCGGGCTGCTCGGCGGGGACTTCGGGGGCAGGGGTCTCCTCCAGATTAACGACGCAATCGGTCTCGGTGCTGTTATCCGCCTTGACCAGCGCGATGCGGGCACGCAGCGCCTCGATCTGCTCGTAGAGACCGGTGATCTTGGCGCACTCTTCGGCAAGGGGCGCTTCCGCGTTGCCCTTGTTCTGCTCGTAGGTCTTGCGTCCCAGATCCAGCATTGCGGAATTGATATCGGACTGAACGCCGAGGATCTCCGCCTTGAGCTTGGCGATCTCACTGAGATCCTTTGCCTTATCGGCAGCGGTGCCAGCCGCCGCCGAGATCTTCTTGCCGAGATTATCGAAAAATGCCATATGATGTTCCTCCTTGATGGGTAATGAATGAGATAATTTTATCATATACTGTCCGGAACTTCAAACAGTAAAATATGAACAAAGTGGGGGATTTAGCTCTCCTGATCTGTGTGACTGGGACAGTAGGGAGAAAGCGGGCATTTGGCGCACTGCGGGCGTCGGGCGATACAGTATTCTCGCCCCAGCAGTACCATGCGGTGACAAAAGCCGGTGGACTTTTTCGGCGGGATCTTTTCCCTGAGCTGCATTTCTACTTTGTAGGGATCCTTGGAGGTGGTAAGCCCCAGCAGGTTGGTGATTCGGATACAGTGAGTATCGCAGACATAGGAGGGCTGACCGTAAATATCGCCGCAGATGAGGTTGGCGGTCTTGCGACCGACCCCGGGCAGCTTGGTCAGTTCCTCGATGCTATCCGGTACAACGCTGTCGTATTCGTCCCGCAGCATTTTGCACATCTCTACGATATCGCGTGCCTTGGTGTGATAAAAGCCGCAGCTGCGTACCATTTCCTCCACATCGGCAACATCGGCTTCGGCAAAGGCTTCGATGGAGGGGTAGCGGGCAAACAGTGCCGGTACCACTTGATTGACACGGGCATCGGTACACTGCGCCGCCAGCCGCACCGCGATAAGCAGCTCGTGCGGGATACGGTACTGGAGAGAACAGAGATCCTGCGGATACAGCTTTTCCAGCTCCTCTATGATGCGCGCGACGCGCTCTTTTTCCTGCATATTCGTCACGCTCCTTTCTTCCCCCATGATAAGGAGAAACGCGCAAAATGTCAAGGCGGTGCAGCCACGCTTCGACCGTTTCTATCCCCGGCGACGGACTACAATGAATGTGACGACGGGAAAGGGCGGCGAATACCGATGAAAATATACGGCGATGTGCTGGCGGCGGTGAATTTTACCGTGACGCTTCTCATTTTGCTGCTGTGCGGGCGGATATTGGGCGTCCGCCCCGGCAGGACGGCAAAATACATATCGGCGACGCTGGGGGCGGCTGCCGCATTTATCATTTTTGTACCGATCCATTCGGTCGTATGGCAGCTATTGTACCGGCTGGCGGTCTCGGTACTGCTGGTGGGGACCGCCTTTCCGACATTGAGCCGCGGGCGGCTGCTGCGCGCCATCGGGGTATTCTATATGGTAAGCATTATCTTTGCCGGTGTTACCATGCTGCTTATTTCCATAAGACCCGACATGGGCTTTTATACCGCAAACGGTGTGGTGTATTACAATATCCCGCCGCTGGTGCTGCTGGGCTGTGTGGCGGCGGCATACGGCGCGGTGACGCTCTTTGACCGTTTTACAGCGCTGCGCCAGCCAAAGCGAGATTTGTACCGCATCACCATAGAACGGCGGGGTAGGGCGGTTCCGGTGCTGGCGTTGGCGGACAGCGGAAACCGGCTGGTGGAGCCATTTTCCGGACTGCCGGTGCTGGTGGTGAACGCGGCGGAGATCTGGGGGCTTCTGAACGACGAAGAACGGCGGGCGGTGCGGGAAAACGATACCGAGGCGGCACTGCCGGAGCTGCGCTGGGTGCTTGCCGGAACGATAACCGGCTGTGAGCTGCTGCCGGCGTTCCGACCGGAGAGAATGACGACGGTGATAAACGGGAAAAAGGCGGAACTGGGCGGGTACTTTGCTGTGGCGGGGACGCGGGATATCGGTGACGGGAATTACTGCGGGGTATTTAACCCGAAGATGATACAGGTTTTGCTGTGAGGTGGAGAATATGCTGCTGGAACGACTGAGGAAAAGACTGCGGAAATACTTTTTGCGCTATTATCTGGAGATCTACTACATCAACGGTCCGGATAACCTGCCGGCGCCCTTGAGCCGAGAACAGGAGGCGGCGGTATTCCTGCGGCTGGAAGAGGGCGACCCCAAGGCCAAGGAAACGCTGATCACCCACAACCTGCGGCTGGTGGTGTATATCGCGCGGAAATTTGAATCGACCGGCATCGGGATAGAGGATCTGATCTCCATTGGAACGATAGGACTTATTAAGGCGGTGAATACCTTTTGCCCTTCAAGGAACATCAAACTGGCGACCTATGCCTCCCGCTGCATCGAAAATGAGATCCTGATGTACCTGCGTAAGATTCAAAACCAGAAAACGGAGGTCTCGATCGATGAGCCGCTGAATGTGGACTGGGACGGCAATGAACTGCTGCTTTCCGACATTCTGGGGACGGACGGGGACACCGTGAACCGCGAGCTGGAGCAGGAGGTGGAGCGCAGTGCGCTGCGCGGACTGGTGAATGGGCTGGGAGAACGGGAACAGCGCATCATGCGGCTGCGTTTTGGGCTGGACGGCGGTGAGGAACGCACCCAAAAGGAGGTGGCGGACATCATCGGCATTTCGCAGTCGTATATCTCCCGGCTGGAGAAGAAGATCATACGCCGGCTGCGGGAGGATATGCAGCGGATCTACTGAAATATGAGCCGCCGGAGGACCTGTGCCGGCGGTTTATTTCTTGTGAGCGGAGGGAGAAAATTCCCGACGAAATATGGTGAAATGCTGTTGCATTGACAGGGGAGAAAATGCTATACTGACATTAGTTATAATCAGTGTAAAGGAGTGTGTTTCCGTGCAGGAGGCAAAGCGTTTTCCCACTGCCGTGTTCGGGTTTGAGCGTAAGGCGGTGCTGGACTATATTTATGAGCAGGACAGGCAGGCACGGGAAGCACTGGAGGAGCTGGCGGTGCGCAACGATACGCTGGACCGTAAGGCTGCCGAGCTGAACGAAAAGCTGGAGGCACTGACCGCGCAGTACAAGCAGGCAGTGAGCGACAGCGAGGAAAAGCAGCGCCGCATGACCGAGCAGGGCGCGGACTGTGCCCGCCTGCGGGAACGCACCAATAAGCTGGCGGCGCAGCTGCGGGATAAGGAAAATGCCCTGCAGCTGCAGATGGAACTGAACAAGAAAATGCAGGCAAGAGTAAACGAGCAGGAGGCTGCCCTGAACGACCTGCGGGCGGAGCTGAACGAGGCGAAGCTGCAGGCGGATCTATTCAAGGGGCGGCATGAGGACTTTAACGGGCTGAAAAACCAGCTGGACGAGATAAGGGCGCAGTTTGCCGAGCGGCTGGACCAGTTTGAAAAGGATTTTAACCGGCTGGAAGCGGAAGTGCCCTGCTGCCGCGCGGCTGCCCAATGCGGCAAAACGGAAAAGCCGGCAGAGGAAAAGCCGAAGGTACATAAGGTGACGCTGCGCCGCAGAGGGACGGTGCAGCAGCCGGAGGAGCCGGAAAAGAGCTCCGGCGGTGCGGGAAGCCGCGTCTGCAAGATCCTGAATGAGTGGAAGTGATGTGACCGATGTTCAAATCAATCACCTCAATGGAGGTCTTCTGGGATATCCTGCGCAGTATCCGTGTGCAGGATATTTTGGATATTCTCATTGTTGCATATCTGGTATATAAGCTGATCAACCTGCTGCGGGAGACCCGCGCGGGACAGCTGATCAAGGGCGTGCTCGGAATCATACTGGTGTATGTGTTGGCGCGGGCGTTCCAGCTGCGTGCGGTCAGCGCCATTATCCGCTATTTGATCACCTACGGCGTTTTCGCGCTGCTGATCATTTTTCAGCCGGAGCTGCGCAAAGTGCTGGAAAAACTGGGACGCACCAGCTTTTCGCTGACGCAGATCCGGAAAACGGTGAACAGCATCGGCGGCAACAGCTTTGAAAACAACAGCAATGTGATGCGCTGCATCAATGCGATATGCGATAGCTGTGCCATGCTTTCCAAAGAGCGCACCGGCGCCCTGATCGTTATTGAGCGCAGCACCCGTCTGGGAGATATTATAGCGACCGGCACGCTGGTGGACGCCAACCCCTCCGCTGAGCTGATCCGCAATATCTTCTTCAAGAATTCTCCGCTGCACGACGGCGCCATGGTAATCCGTGACGGCAGGGTGCACGCGGCGGGGTGCTTTTTGCCACTTTCCAACAACTACGATATCAGCCGGACGCTGGGCACCCGTCACCGGGCGGCGCTGGGCATGTCGGAGGTCAGCGACGCGCTGATCGTCATTGTCTCGGAGGAGACGGGCGCGATCTCGGTCGCCAAGGACGGCAAGCTGAACCTGCGGCTGACGGTAAACAGCCTGAATTCGATTTTGTGTGACGAGCTGCTCTCGGAGCAGGAAGTAAAAAAGGGCAGCGCGATGGATACGCTGATGAACCTTTTTAGGAGAAACGGACATGAACAAGAATCAAAGTGAAGCGGTGAACCCCTCTGCCGATCGTCCCAAAACGCTGCGGATCATACTCTCGATCGTCATAGCGTTTTTTGTGTGGATGGCAGCGATGCTGGCGGCGCCGGAGATCACAAAAGCCATAAAAGATGTTCCCATCACGGTGGATATCCCCACCAGCGCGATGCTGGAGGTAGTGGACGGTGCGGATACCAAGGTCGCGCTGGTGCTGGACGGCAAGCAGTTCGAGATCGGCAATTACGGTCCGGGGAATGTGCGAGTGGTCGCCGACGCTTCCGCGATCACCGAACCGGGCACCTATGAAGTGCCGCTGGTGGTAAGCGATAACGGCACCAGAAGCTATACGGTCACTTCCATTTCGCCCTCTACGGTCACACTGACCTTTGAGGCGCGCACCACCAAGCTCCTGCAGATCCAGCCCAGCATTACGGGGCTGACCACACCGGCGGACTACATTGCGCCGGAAAATGAAATTACGCTGGACCCCTCCACCGTGGAGATCAGCGGTGCGGAGAGCTTTATTTCCCGCGTGGAGCGCGCGGTGATCGAGGTGAACTTTACCCGTGAGGTGAGCAGCACCCAGAGTCAGAACTCCAAAATCGTGTACTACGACGCGGAGGGCAACCGGCTGGAGACTGAGGATATCACCTATTTCCACCAAGATGTAAACAGCGTGGCAGTCACCATTCCGGTAAAGCGTGTTGCAACGCTGCCGCTGGTGGTCTCGTTCCTCAATGTGCCGGAAAACTTCCCCGAGGAGGAGCTTTCCTACACCCTTTCGGTGGATACGCTTACTGTGGCGGCAGAGGATTCCGTATTGCGCAGTCACAGCAGCCTGGTACTGGGGTATATCGACTTTAAGCAGATGAACCTGCTGACTTCCTCGCAAATGGACTTTACGGTGCAGCTGCCGGAGGGCTTTACCAATATGGACGACACGGAGGTCGTGACGGTCTCCTTTGAGGCGGACGATCTGACATCGACCAGCCTGAGCCTTAAGAACTTCCAGATCGTGAATGTGCCTGACGGCTACACAGCAACGGTGGAGGAAGAATCGCTGCGTGTCTATGTTGTGGGCAGAAAGAGTATTATCAGCGGCATTGCGGCGGGCGACTTTGTGGTAAGGGTCGATCTTTCCGATATGAACCTGCGCAACGGTAAGTACGAGATCCCCGTTTCCATCTACGCACCGACCAAGGGCTTTGTATGGGCGGTAGGCGAATACAGCGTAACGGTCGATGCCAAGGCGGGTTAATTTGACCTTGAAACTTTCGGCTCTGCTTTTTATGGGCAGAGCTGAATTTTCTTTCGCGGGAGTTTACGATGAGCATTTATCTGATCAACAATATTATAGTGCCGCTGGAGAGTGAAGCGGATCTTCGGAGGGAGGCGCTGCGCGCGCTGCGGTGCCGCGGGAGCGACCTGCTGTCGGTAGATATCTACCGCAAGAGTGTAGACGCCCGCAAAAAGGATCATATCCGGCTGAATTACACCATTGCGGCAACACTGAAAGAGGGCATTGCCCCGCCAGAAAACGGAAAATGCCGCCTGCTGCGGGAGGAAAAGCCGGAGTTCCGGCAGGGAACGGAACCACTGCGGCACCGACCGGTGATCATCGGGCTGGGACCCGCCGGCATGTTCTGCGGACTTACCTTGGCGCGGGCGGGTTATCGACCGATCATTCTGGAACAGGGTGCCCCGATGGAGGAACGCTGCGCTGATGTGGAAACCTTCTGGCAGGAGGAGCGGCTGAACGAAAGCTCCAATATCCAGTTTGGCGAAGGAGGTGCCGGGACATTCTCCGACGGAAAGCTGATGACCCGCATTAACGACGGCTTTTGCCGCACGGTGCTGGAGGAATTTGTGGCGCACGGCGCGCCGAGGGAAATACTGACCGCCGCGAAGCCTCATATCGGTACCGATCTGCTGCGAAAGGTCGTTGTGGCGATCCGGCAGGAGATCACGACGCTGGGCGGTGAGGTACGCTTCCATGCGGCGGCGGAGGATATCATCACAAAGGACGGGAAGGTCACCGCCGTTATTACGCAAGGGGAGGAGATCCCCTGCGACTGCCTGATACTGGCGCCCGGCAACGCGGCAAGACCGCTGTTTGCCTGCTGTTTGGAGCGGGGCATTGCGATAGGGGCAAAGCCCTTTTCGGTCGGCGCGCGGATCGAGCATTTGCAGGAGGAGATAGACCGAGTCATGTACGGCGACTACGCCGGACACCCCAAGCTGGGGCACGCCGAGTACCAGCTCTCGGAGCGGGAGCCGGAAACGGGACGGGCGGTTTATACCTTCTGCATGTGTCCGGGCGGGGTCGTGGTGCCGGCGGCTTCCGAGGAAAAGAGCATAGTGACAAACGGAATGAGCTACCACAGCCGTGCGGGGAAAAATGCCAATGCCGCGCTGGTGGTCTCGGTGGATCATCGAGATTACGGCGATCGCCCGCTGGACGGGGTGTGGTTCCAGCAGGCGATAGAACGCCGTGCCTACGCCGCCGTGGGAGATTACCACGCACCGGCGCAAACCGTCGGACGATTGATGCAGGGGCTTGCCGGAGCGGAGTGGGGCAGGGTGGAGCCGACCTATGCCATAGGTGTAAAGCCGAGTGACTTTGCAAGAATTCTGCCGCCCTTTGTGACGGAACAGATGAAAAAGGGGCTGGCGGTATTTGACCGCAGAATAAAAGGCTATGCCGCGCCGGACGCTGTCCTGACGGCGCCCGAGACGAGAACCTCCTCGCCGGTGCGTATTGTGCGCGGGGAGGACAGGCAAAGCGTTTCGACCGAAGGGCTGTACCCCTGCGGCGAGGGCAGCGGCTATGCCGGCGGTATTATGAGTTCGGCAGTGGACGGCATTCACACTGCCGGTGCGGTTATTACACGGTTCTGCCCGCCGAATGATTGAACTGTACGACAAAATGTGATATAATACTTTATCAAACTGATAAATCGACGGAAAGGAGGACGGCTTGATGCGCTTTTTTGCATGGAAAGAGAATTTTGCAAAGGCAGATCCGATGATCGTGGAGAACCGTCCTCTGCCGATGTTCCTGTGCCGTGTGCTTGCGGCGCGCGGGATCGCGGACGGCGCGGCGGCAAGAGAATTCCTAAACTGTTCACAGCCGCTGTGTGACCCCATGCTGCTGCATGAAATGGAAAAAGCGGTTACTATCGTCCGGCGGGCGATAGACGAAGGGAAAAAGATATTGGTTTTTGGGGACTACGACTGCGACGGCATTACCGCTACGGTGATGCTGTATGAGTACCTTGAGGGCGAGGGCGCCGATGTATGCTACTACATTCCGGAGCGTCTAGGCGAGGGGTACGGGCTTTCGATGCAGACCATGGAGATGATCATTTCCTCTGGCATTGAGCTTATCATTACCGTGGATAACGGTATTTCCGCCGTGGAGGAGATCGCACGAGCCAAGGAAGCGGGGATAGAGGTTGTGGTGACCGACCACCATGCCCTGCCGCAGCAGATGCCGCCCGCCGATGCGCTGGTCAACTCCGCGTTTGAGGAGGACAGTTCCCCCAGCAGGTACCTGTGCGGTGCCGCGATGGCATTCAAGCTGATCGCGGCGCTGGAGCAGCAGATGCAGGGGGAGGACGCACAGGAGCTGCTGCTGGAACAGTACGGTGACCTGGCGGCGATAGCGACCCTTGCCGATGTGGTGCCGCTGACAGGGGAAAACCGCACGCTGGCGCGCATGGGACTGGAGATACTGGCACATACCGACCGCCCCGGCTTGAAGGCTTTGGCACAGAACGCCAAAGCCGACCTAACTGCCTGCCACAGTGATACCGTATCTTTTATGCTGGCGCCGCGCATCAATGTGACCGGACGGATCGGCAGTGTGGATACGGCAGTGCAGCTGCTGCTGACACAAAACGACGAACAGGCGGCAACGCTTGCAGCGGAGATAGAAAAGCTGAATGCTGAGCGCCGCCGTATGGAGGAGAGAATCTCCGCCGAGGCGGAGGAGCTGCTGCGGAGAAAGTCGCTGCTTTTACATAACAGAATTCTGACTTTAGTAGGCGATGACTGGCATTTGGGTGTCATCGGTATTTCCGCCGCCCGCATGGTAGAGCGTTACCGTAAACCCTGCATCGTCATTTCCTGCTCCGATGGTGTTGCACGCGGTTCGGCACGCAGTGTGGAGGGGTTCAGCATCATAGATGCCATTACCGCATGCAGCGATAAGCTGCAGAAATTCGGCGGGCACCCCATGGCAGCAGGCTTTACGCTGGCAGAGGAGAATATCCCTGCCTTTACCGCCGCTTTGGAGGAATACGCCGCGGAGCACTATCCCATTATGCCGGTGCATGTGGTGGAACTCGATGCTCCCATCACGCCGGAGGAAATCACAGTGGCGAATGTGGAGGAGATGGACAGGCTTTCGCCTTTTGGGTGCGAAAACCCCGCACCGACCTTTTTGCTTTCCGGCGTTACGGTGCAGTCGGTCAGCGCTATCGGGAACGGCAACCATCTGCGAATGAGTGTGCAGGCAGGGAAATATACTGTTCCGCTGGTGTACTTCGGAATGGCTGTGAACCAATTTCCCTTTACAGCGGGAGACCGTATTGATGTGGCATGCAGTCTGAGCATCAATGAATATAATGACCAGCGTACCGTTTCGGTGCGGGTGGTGAATGTCCACCCCACGGGCTGGCGGCAGGGGGAGACCCTGCGCGCCGCGGCGACCTTCGAGGCGGTCATGCGCGGGGAGGAGACTGCGGACGCAGCGGAGAGTTTTGCCCGCAATGACCTGATCGGCGTTTACCGCTACCTGCGGGACAACAGCCCCATTACGGTGGGAACGGACGGACTATACTACATACTGCGTAAAAAGCTGGAGGGCTACACCTACTTCAAGCATCTGGCTGCCCTGCAGATCATGCGGGAGCTGGAGCTGATGGAGGAGACACAGCCGGAATGCTTCCGGATAAAAAACGGAGACAAAAAGGTGGAACTGGAACACTCTCCGACCTTCAGAAAGCTCCAGAAAGGATAGGTGAACGATGGACGCCCTGTATGCAAAACTGGCGGATGCCATTGAAAAATCCAATAAAAGCTACGATCTGCCGCGGATAGAAGCGGCATACAAGCTGGCAAAAAAGGCGCACGAGGGACAGATGCGCTCCTCCGGCGACCCTTATATTTCTCACCCCATTGAAGTTGCCGTTATTCTGGTTGGACTGGGCATGGATTCCGACACCATCATCGGCGGACTGCTGCATGATGTGGTGGAGGATACCACGGTAACGCTGGAGGACATTGAAAAACAGTTCGGCGGCGATGTGGCGGAGCTGGTGGACGGTGTGACAAAGCTCGCTAATATCCCGTATTCCAGCCGCGCGGAGCAGCAGGCGGAAAATGTGCGCAAAATGCTGCTGGCGATGGCGAAAGATGTCCGAGTCGTGATCATCAAGCTGGCAGACCGGCTGCATAATATGCGTACGCTGGATTACCGCATTCCGGAGAAACAGCGTGTCAAGTCGCTGGAGACCATGGAGATCTACGCCCCGCTGGCGCACCGGCTCGGTATCCGCAGCGTCAAGGAGGAGCTGGAGGATCTTTCCCTGAAGCACCTTGATCCGGTGGCGTACCATGAGATAGAGCAGCAGCTGGCGCTGCGCAAAGAGGATAGAGAAGCATTCCTCAGTAATATCATCAAACGCATTGAGGCACGGCTGGAGGAGGAGCATGTCACCGCGCAGATCGACGGACGGGTAAAGAGTATTTACGGCATTTACCGCAAGATGTACATGCAGGGACGCTCTTTTGACGAGATCTACGATATTTACGCGGTGCGTATCATTGTGGATACCGTGCTGGAGTGCTACAACATTCTGGGCATTATCCACGATATGCTGCGCCCGATCCCCAACCGGTTCAAGGACTATATTTCCACCCCCAAGCAGAATATGTACCAGTCGCTGCACACCACCGTGCTGGATAAAGAGGGCGTGCCATTTGAGGTACAGATCCGTACCTGGGATATGCACTATACGGCGGAATACGGCGTTGCGGCGCATTGGAAATATAAGATCGGCATGGAGGGCAAGGACGCGCTGGACGAGCGCCTGGCGTGGATCCGGCAGCTGCTGGAGTCGCAGAAGGATTCCGACGATGTGGAGGATATCGTAAAATCCATCAAGACCGACATCGCGCCGGAGGAGGTATTTGTCTTTACGCCGCGCGGCGATGTGATCCGGCTGCCGCAGGGCTCCACCGTGGTGGACTTTGCCTATGCCATTCACTCCGAGGTCGGCAATAAGATGGTCGGCGCCAAGGTGGACGGGCGCATGGTCTCGCTGGACTACAAGGTAAAGACCGGCATGATCGTGGAGATCATTACCTCCACGACGCAAAGCAACGGTCCCAGCCGTGACTGGCTGAAGATCGTAAAAACCAGCGAAGCGCGCAACAAGATCCGCTCGTGGTTCAAAAAAGAAAAGCGGGAGGAGAACATTGCCGAGGGCAAGCTGGCGCTGGAGAAAGAAATGCGCCGCAACCTTATCGCCCCCCCGCCGGAGGAGCGGGAAAAGTTTATCGCGGATATCGCGGCGCGGCAGAAATACAACACGGTAGACGATTTTTATGCGTCTATCGGCTACGGCGGCGTTTCGCTGGAAAAGATCATGCCGCGCGTGAAGGACGATTTTATCCGCCTGTACCGCAAGCCGGAGCAGACGCTGGCGCCGACCGCGAAAAAGACCTCGCAGAAAGCCTCCAACGGTGTTATTGTGGAGGGGCTGGAGGGGTGCCTTATCAAGTTCGCCCGCTGCTGTAATCCGCTGCCCGGTGATGAGATTGTCGGCTTTATCACCCGCGGGTTTGGTGTTTCCATTCATAAGTGCGACTGTGCCAATGTGGTGAATGCCCGCCGCCGCGGAGAAGACCCCGAGCGCTGGGTAAACGCGACATGGGCAAGCAAGGTAAAGGAGACCTTCAAATCCACTTTGGATATTCTTGCTTCCGACCGGATCGGAATTCTGGCAGATGTAAGCGTGCAGCTTGGCAACATGAGAATACCCATTCATTCCGTGATGGCAAAGGAACTGAAAACCGGTCAGACCAGTATTCAGGTATCCATCGGCATCAACGATCTGAACCAGCTTCAGACCATTATCAATAATCTTAGCCGGATCCCCGGCGTATCTTCGGTAAAAAGGGCGGTGCTTTCATGAGGGCGGTCGTACAAAGAGTGAGCGAGGCAGCGGTGAGCATCGACGGCAAAACAGTAGGAAAAATCGGAAAAGGCTTTATGATTCTGCTGGGGGTGACCGAGGGCGACACGCCGGAACTGTGTGCGTATCTGGCGGAAAAATGCGCCGGGCTGCGGGTATTTACCGATGAAAACGGCAAAATGAACCTTTCGCTGAAAGATGTGGCGGGCGAGGTGCTGGTCGTTTCGCAGTTCACGCTGTACGGCGATTGCCGTAAAGGGAAACGCCCGTCGTTTATCGCGGCGGCACGACCCGAGACCGCGATCCCGCTGTATGAACGGTTTATTGCCGAGCTGCGTGACCGTGATCTCCATGTGGAGACGGGGGAGTTCGGCGCGGATATGATGGTATCCCTTATCAATGACGGTCCGGTGACACTGATCCTTGATACCGAGGAAATGCGTACCGGACGGGTGGAAAAATAAAAGGAGTGACAGAAGAATGAAGGTAATATCGGTACCGATGCACTGCTTTGCATCGAATTGCTATCTGGTGATCAGTGAAAAGGGGAACTGCGCCGTGATAGACCCCGGCATGGAGCCGGAGAATATCATCAAAAGCATCGAGGAGAACCACCTGACCCCGAAAATGATCCTGCTGACCCATGGGCACTACGATCATTTCTGCGCTGTCCCGGGGCTGAAGGAGCGTTACCCTGAAATACAGCTGATGGCAGCGGAAAAGGAACTGCCGCTCCTTAGTGACCCCAAGAAAAACTACAGCGCCACCGCGGTGGGAATGCCGTTGACACTGACGCCCGACCGCCTGTTGAAAGACGGCGACAAGATAGAGCTGGACGAGCTGGAATTCACCGTATGGGAGACGCCGGGGCATACGGCGGGCTGCTTGACCTATTTCTGCGGCGACGCCATTTTTACCGGCGATACCCTTTTTGTGCAGAGTTGCGGACGCACCGATATGTACAGCAGCGACTTTATGGATATGGTGGATTCCCTGACCCGCCTGCGTTCCATTAAGACCAATTACCATATGTACCCCGGACATGAGCAGGACGGTATGCTGTTTGACCAGTATGCGTGGATCGACAGTCTGGTAGCGCGGATCCGCGCCGCATATGGTCGTTAAGCTTGGTATCCCGCAGATACGGTATGAGGTAGAGAGCCTGACCCGTATGCTGCTGGGCGAAACGCCCGTGACGGTAGTGCTGCCGGAGGAGACTGTGCCGGACGATAAGGATATGATCACGGTAACAGAGGAACCGGCAGAAAACGGCGTGCTGTGCCGTGTAAGAACGCTCCTTGGCGGGAAGATGCAGGAGAGCGCGCGTCTATGCGCGGACGACCCGGCCCAAAAGGAGCAGACGGTCTGCCGAATGATCTATGACCAGTTGACGGCACTGCTGGGGCACAGCCTGCCATGGGGTATGCTGACCGGCGTTCGTCCCGTGAAGCTGGTGCGCCAGATGACCGAAGCGGGGCTGACGGAGGCGGAGATCGCCAAAAAACTGACCGATTACGATGTCAGTGAGGAACGGCTGCGACTTTGCCTAGATACATGGCATAACCAAAAGGAAATTATTGAGGGGCTGGCGCCGGATAAGGTAAGCCTTTATGTGGCGATTCCGTTTTGTCCCTCCCGATGCAGCTATTGCTCCTTTGTGTCTCATTCCATTGAACGGGCGGGGAATATGCTGGAGGACTACCTGCCTCTGCTGCTGCGGGAGCTGGAACTGACGGCGCGACTGATAAAGGAAGCGGGGCTTACTCTTATCAGTATTTACATTGGAGGCGGTACCCCTACCACACTTTCCGCTGAACAGATGGACGGTCTGCTGCGGGAGATCGTCAAGAACTTTGACCTTTCCGCCTGTGAGGAATTTACTGTGGAAGCGGGCAGACCGGATACCATCACCCGTGAAAAGCTGGCTGTATTGGCGAAAAACGGCGTAGACCGCATCAGTATCAACCCGCAGACGCTGAATGACCACGTGCTGTCTGTCATTGGACGGCGGCATACAGCGACGGACTTTATGGCGGCGTGGCAACTTTCGGAGGAGTTTTCTTTCGATCGGAATGTAGATCTGATCGCCGGATTGCCGGAGGATACGCTGGAATCGTTCCAAAGCACGCTGGAGCAGATCCTTGCCCTACGTCCCGAAAATATCACCGTGCATACCCTTACGGTCAAGCACGCTTCCACCCTGAAAGAGGAGGGACCGCAGCGGCGTACCGCCATGGAAATGGTGGAGTATTCCCGCCACGCGCTGGAGACAGCGGGGTATCTGCCGTATTATCTCTATCGGCAAAAGGGGACTGTGGAAGCGCTGGAGAATGTGGGATACACGCTGCCTGATAAAGCCTGCAAATACAATGTCTATATCATGGACGACGGGCATACCATAATCTCAGCGGGAGCAGGCGGTGTGACCAAGCTGGTGCCAACCGGACCGCAGCGAATCACCCGCAGCTTTAACTACAAATACCCATACGAATATATCAATCGTTTTGAAACGGTGCTGGAGCGCAAGGCTGCCCTGCCGCTGAGGCACCTGAATGATAGTAAATGAGCCGAAAGGAGCGGAAGTTATGAATCAGGCAAACTGGAACGACATTTTGGGGAAAGCCAAGGAATTTGGCAAGGCGGTAGGCGATGTTGCCGGTGAAGTGGTAGATGCTTCCCGCCAGAAGATCAACGAGATGAAGAAGCGCCGCGAGCTGGAAGAGTGCTACATGAAGCTGGGTCGTATGTACTATGCCCTGCTGCAGGAGGGTAGCGAGGACGCCGAGACCGCCCATGCCATTGCGGAGAAAGCAGCCGCCATTAAGGTGATGCTGGAGACCGCCAGTGCCCAAAAGAAGCGTGAGGACGCGGAGCTGCGCATGGTGGCTTGCCCGCACTGCGGCAAGCTGGTGCCCTCTACGGCGGTATTCTGCAGCTACTGCGGCAAAGCCATTCATCCGGCGGAATAAGTTCATAAAAGAAATACAGGGGAAGTCGAACAGCTGAAAACGCTGTTCGGCTTTTCTTTTTTACAGAAAGGGCGGAAGAGATGAGGATAAAAGGCAGGCAGACCATATTGCAGGGGGCTGTTATCCTTACAGTCTCTACACTGATTGTCAAAGTCATCGGCGCCATGTTCAAGATCCCACTTGCCAACATACTGGGCGGGGTGGGAATGTCCTACTTTGTTTCTGCCTACGATGTGCTGATCCCCATTTACTCTATGACGGTAACGGGGCTGGGCGTTGCTGTTTCGCGCATGGTATCGGAAAGGGACAGCAGGGGAGAACCGCCCGAAAATATCCTGATGACCGCACGGATAATGTTCCTTGGTGTAGGGTTGCTGGCAGCGGCACTGCTGTTCTTTGGCGCATCGGTATTGACAAGACTGATCGGTAACCCTTCAGCGGTGCTTTCTGTTTGCTGCATTGCGCCCTCAGTGCTGTTTTCCTGTCTTTCCTCCGCTTATCGCGGGTATTTCCAGGGGCGGCACAATATGCTGCCGACTGCACGCAGCCAGGTCGTTGAGGCATTGGTCAAGCTGATGACCGGTATTCTGCTGGCATGGCTTATTTACTCCCGACTGACCGCGGCGGCAGCGGCGGGGACGCTGGGGTGGCAAGGAACGGCGCAGGAGGTTCAGCTTCGTATCCTGCAATACGCCGCGGCGGGTGCGGTGCTGGGGGTATCTTTGAGCACATTGTGCGGGCTTCTGTTTATCCGGCGGCAGTACCGGCAAAGCGCGGTAGAAGAAAAAGGGCGCTTTTCCGGTACAGATGCCCGAAAACTGTGGCGCATCGCACTGCCAATCGCGCTGACCTCCCTCTGTGCCAATTTGACCACAGTGATCGATCTTTCTTCGGTGATGAACTGCCTGAAAAACGCCGTTCGGCAGGGAAGCGGGGAGATCCTGAGAATGTATGCGGGCTGTATCCCGCCGGAGGTCACGGTGGAGGTGCTGCCGGAATACCTGTATGGCTCCTACTCGGGGTTGGCGGTCTCTATCTTCAATTTGGTGCCGGCGGTCACGGCAGGTATAGGTATGAGTGCTGTTCCGGCTGTGGCGGGCTACTGTGCCGCAGGCGATGACCAAAATTTGCAGCGCTCGGTAGAATCGGTGATGGCGACGACGGCGGCAGCGGCATTTCCGGCGGGGCTTGGCATTTTTACCTTTGCGGGGGAGATCCTTGCCTTTCTGTATCCCCATCAGTTGATGGAAGCGGCAATTGTTGCGCCTATTCTGCGAATGATGGGGCTGGTGTCCATTCTGATAGCGTTTGCGGGGATATTCAATAATATTTTACAGGCTTCCGGTATGGAAAAGACACCGCTGCTGGCACTGCTGATCGGCGGGGTGCTGAAAATGACAACAAATTTTATCCTTGTCTCCCGACCGGAGGTGAATATCCATGGGGTCGCCTACGGCAGCCTGCTGTGCTACAGCTTTATTGTGCTGTACAGCGCACTCCGCTGGTTTAGCAGCGGGAGACCGTTTGCACGGGTATCGGTACTGCTGAAACCAATGCTTTCCGCGGCAATATGTTGTGCCGCGGCACGCATGGTTTATGATCTGATTTCGGGGCATATGGGAAATGGAATATCTTTGATTTTTGCCATTGCTGCAGCAGAGATTATTTACATCGGGCTGCTGTTTTGGCTGAAGTTTATTAAAAGTGCTGAAATATGCCTTGGTTTTTCGGGCAAGAATAGAAGAAAATAGCTTGAAATCAAGCCGGTTTTCCTGTAAAATGGGGATACTATCCTAAAAAGTAGGCAGGGCTGTAAATGATGCCGGAGCAATACGAAAAAAGATCCTACCGGTGTGATGATCTGGTTCGCATTATTGAAATTCTGCGGAGTCCCGAGGGCTGTCCATGGGATCGGGCGCAGGATCATCATTCTATCCGCAATAACTTTTTGGAGGAAGCATACGAAGCAGTGGAGGCCATTGACCGTGAGGACACGGCACTGCTATGTGAGGAGCTGGGCGATGTCCTGCTCCAGATCGTACTGCATACCCAAATGGAGGCGGAACGGGGACACTTTGACTTCGGCGATGTATGCACAGGGATCTGCTGCAAGATGATCGGTCGTCACCCTCATGTATTCGGCGGGGAACAGGCTGCCGATGCCGAAGCTGCCGCCCAAAGCTGGGAGGAACAGAAGCGCAGAGAAAAAGGGCTGTATTCTCTGGAAGATCGGCTGCGGCAGGTCTCCATGGCGCTGCCGGCGCTGATGCGTGCGCAGAAGCTGACGGTTAGAGCCAGTACCGCCGGATGTGATGTTGAACCGGATAATGAAGAAATACGCGCGGCAATGGAACAGGCGCTAAACGGCGGTGAAGCCGAAGCCTCGCAGAGATGGGGTAGACTGCTTTTTATGCTGTGCGAGCGCATGTCACAATGCGGCGTTGCTGCGGAGGAAGCACTTTCCAACGAATCAGACCGAATGATCATACGCTTTTTAGAGATGCAACATAGCGAAGCTCCCGACGGGGACCATACGCTGTGAATATGAAAAAAGGCATGGTTTGCCTACTAATTTAATTCAGGAGGAAACACAAAATGACCAAAGCTGAAATGATCGTAGCCGTAGCCGAAAAGGCTGGTATGACCAAGAAGGATGCCGAGAAGGCAGTTGCCGCTGTTCTGGAAACTATCACCGAGACCCTGAAGAAGGGCGATAAGATCACCCTTACCGGTTTCGGCTCCTTTGAAGTCCGTACCCGCGCCGCTCATGCCGGCATCAACCCGCTGACCAAGGCTCCCATTACCATCGCTGCCAGCAAGGCTCCTGTTTTCAAGGCAGGCAAGGCTCTGAAGGACGCTGTAAAATAAATCTTGAATGCTGTGGAGCCGGTGCAGAAGCGCCGGCTCTTTTGCGGAGAGGAGGAGCCTATGCGGCTGGATAAGTACCTGAAGGTCTCGCGCATCATCAAGCGGCGCACCGTTGCCAATGAGGCGTGTGACGCCGAGCGTGTGGTGGTGAACGGCAAGACGGCTCGCGCCTCCTATGAGGTCAAGATAGGGGATATTATCGAGATCAATCTGGGACAGAAGCCGGTAAAGCTGCGCGTGACCGCCCTGAAAGAGACCACCAATAAGGATAATGCCTCGGAGAATTTTGAGATCCTTTGAGGGAAGATGACCGCAGTGTACAGACTGCGGTTTTCCTTTTTCCATTTCTTTCAACCCGATGCCCTTGTTTACTGCCGGTGGGTGCAGCCCATACTTCTGCCAACGCGACCGGTGGGGGAAAAGGGTTATGTATTATAAGGTGGAAATTAGCGGCGTAGATACATCGAAGCTGAAAACGCTGAAGAATGACGAGACCAATGAACTGCTGCGGCGGGCACATGCGGGAGACAAGGAAGCGCGCAACCGACTGGTGGAAAGCAACCTGAAGCTGGTACTAAGTGCAGTGCAGCGGTTCAGCAATCGGGGCGGCAATCCAGATGACCTGTTTCAGGTCGGGTGCATTGGGCTCATCAAGGCGATCGAGCGCTTTGATATTGATTTAGGGCTAAAGCTAAGCACCTATGCGTTTTCCCTCATCATTGGGGAAATGCGGCGTTTTTTGCGGGATTCCGGAATGGTAAAGGTAACGCGTCGGGTGCGGGAACAGGCGATAGCGGCGCTGAAAAAGAAAGAAGAACTGCAAAACACGCTGAACCGCGAGCCGACCGTGGAGGAGATCGCACAGGCAATGGGGCAGCCCAAGGAAGATGTGGTGCTGGCGATGGAGGCGATCATGGAGCCAAGCTCGCTGTATGATCCGGCGTATTCAGACGGAAGAGAGAATGTCTGCCTGATCGATCAGGTGCAGGATAAGACAGGGGAAAGCGACTGGGTAGACGAAATGCTGCTGCGGCAGGCGATGAAGGCGCTTTCCACACGGGAAAAAAGAATACTCTCGCTGCGCTTTTTCGCGGGGAAGACGCAGGTGGAGGTCAGCCGGACGGTGGGCATTTCGCAAGCGCAGGTTTCCCGTATAGAAAAGGGCGCCCTGCAGCGCATTAAAACACAGATGTAAACTGGAATAGCCCTGCCGCATAGGATAGAACAGGCACGGCGCAAAGGGGGAATGAGCATGGTATGCAGCTTGATGGATCTGCGCTGCAAGGAGGTCGTAAATATCCAGAACGGCGCCTGCCTTGGATGCGTGTGCGATGTGGAATTTGATACCTGCTCCGCCCGTATTTGTACTCTCATCATTTTCGGGCGTCCCCGCTTTTTCGGGCTGTTTGGCAGAGAAGCGGATATCGTGATCCCGTGGGATCAGATCCGTTGCATCGGGGAAGATACCGTGCTGGTGGAGAACATTGCGTGTCCTGCGCCGCCGCGCCGCCGCGGTTCGGTATTCGCGAGCGCGCTGCACTGATACATCATTGGAAGATCCGCAGGAAACTGCGGATTTTCTTGTATTTTTCACTTGATTTTCCCGAAAAGCTATGATAAACTATATCGGTACAACGCATGCGGTACGATCTGTTCAGCCATGTGCCCGCAAGGGTGGCAGGGCGGAGATGACTGCCGCAGAGGTTACACAAACAAATTTTTGGAGGTAAACAAAAACATGGCAGTAGTATCTATGAAGCAGCTTTTGGAAGCTGGCGTACACTTTGGTCACCAGACCCGTCGCTGGAACCCCAAGATGGCTCAGTACATCTTCACCGAGCGCAACGGCATCTACATCATCGACCTGCAGAAGACCGTAAAGAAGCTGGAAGAGGCTTATGACTTTGTCCGTGAGCTTTCCGCTAACGGCGGCACCGTTCTCTTTGTCGGTACCAAGAAGCAGGCTGGTGATTCCATCCGTGAGGAAGCGGAGCGCGCCGGTGCTTACTATGTAAATGCCCGTTGGCTGGGCGGCATGCTCACCAACTTTGAGACGATCCGCAAGCGTATCCGTCGTCTGGAGCAGCTGCGCAAGATGGAAGCGGACGGCACCTTTGAGCGTCTGCCCAAGAAGGAAGTTGTTAAGCTGGAACTCGAGATCGAGAAGCTCGAGAAATATCTTGGCGGCATCAAGGACATGAACAAGCTGCCCGCCGCTATGTTCGTTGTCGATCCCCGCAAGGAGAAGATTGCTGTTGCAGAAGCTCATAAGCTGGGCATTCCCGTTATCGCTATCGTTGATACCAACTGTGATCCCGATGAGATCGATTATGTTATCCCCGGTAATGACGACGCGATCCGTGCCGTTAAGCTGATCTCCTCCGCTATGGCTAACGCCATCATCGAGGGTCATCAGGGCGCTATGGGCGCTGCCGCCGCTGAGGCTGAGGCAGAGACCGCTGCTGAGGAATAAGAACAAAACCGGAGAAGCCCGAAGCACTTTCGGGCTTTTCGTGAGAAAGCGAAATAAAAGCATATATAAAATACAGGAGGAAACGAATATGGCATTTACTGCTCAAGATGTAAAGGACCTGCGCGAAAAAACCGGCTGCGGCATGATGGACTGCAAAAAGGCTCTGACTGCTTCCGACGGCGATGTGGAAAAGGCAATTGAGTTCCTGCGTGAAAAGGGTCTGGCTGCTGCTGCCAAGAAGTCCGGTCGTGTAGCCGCCGAGGGCGTTGTCTGCACCATGGTAGATCACGAGAAGAAGGTCGGCGTTGTCATCGAGGTCAACTCCGAGACCGACTTTGTTGGTAAGAACGCTGATTTCGTCGGCTTTGTCGAGACCTGCGCCAAGACCGTCATTGAAGAGAACCCCGCTGATGTTGAGGCTCTGATGAACTGCAAGCTCGCCGGCACCGACATGACCGTTGACGCTGCGCTGAAGGATAAGATCCTCACCATCGGTGAGAACCTGAAGATCCGTCGTTTTACCCGCTACGAGGGCAATGTAGTCAGCTATACCCACGGCGGCGGTCGTATCGGCGTTCTGGTCAAGTTTGAGCTGGACGGTGTAGAGGCGAATGACGCCTTTGAGACCTTCGGCAAGGATATCGCCATGCAGATCGCGGCTGTCAGCCCCTCCTATATCTGCCCCATGTGCGTTCCCGCTGAGGTAGTTGCCAAGGAGAAAGAGATTGTTCTGGCTCAGATCGAGAACGACCCCAAGCTCGCCGGCAAGCCCGCTCAGGTCAAGGAGAAGATGGTAGACGGTCGTATCAACAAGTTCTATAAGGAAGTCTGCCTGCTTAAGCAGCCTTTCGTTAAGGACGGCGAGATCGATGTTGCCGAGTATATTGAGAAGACCGGCAAAGAGCTGGGCGGTACCATCAAGGTTGCTGACTTTGTCCGCTATGAAAAGGGCGAAGGCATCGAGAAGCGCGAGGACGACTTCGCTGCCGAAGTTGCCAGCATGGTCAAATAATTAAGCTAAAATGAATATACAGCAGCTATCCTTATGGGAGGCTGCTGTTTTTCTAATATAATGTGTAAGATTACCTGTTGATTTGAACAAAAAAATGCGTTATTATAGGTTATATCAAACAACAAGGAGGACATCAGAGTGAAATTTTCCGAGATGAAATATGAGCGTCCGGACACCGAACAGCTCAAAGCGGAGCTGAACGGTCTGACCGAGAAGCTGAAAGCGGCGAAAAGCTATGCCGAGGCAAAGGAGCTGTTCCTTGCTGAGGAGAAGCTCAACAAGCACATCAGCACCCTTGCGAACCTTGCCCACATTCGTCACACCATTGATACCCGCGATCCTTTCTACGATGGGGAAATGAAGTTCTGGAACAAGGTGGACCCCGAGCTGGAGGAATGCCAGCAGGCTTGGACTCAGGCAATGCTGGAATCTCCCTATCGTGCGGACTTTACCGCCGAGTACGGTGACCTGATGTTCCTCAAGGCAGAGATCAACCGCAAGACCTTCTCCCCGGCGATCATTGAGGAGCTGCAGAAAGAAAATGAGCTGACCGATGAGTATGAAAAGCTGCTGGCTTCTGCTCAGATCCCCTTTGAGGGCGGTGTTTACACCCTGTCTCAGCTTACCCCTTTTAAGAGCGACCCTGATGATGCCCGCCGCCTTGCCGCATGGAAAGCCGAGGGCAACTGGTATAAGGAAAACCAAGCAAAGCTGGACGATCTGTATGACCAGCTGGTGCATCTGCGCGATAAGATGGGCAAAAAGCTGGGCTATGACGGCTACACCACCCTGGGCTACTACCGCATGGGTCGTAACTGCTACACGAAGGAAGATGTAGAGAAGTTCCGCAAGGCGGTTGTAAAGTATCTGGTGCCCGTGGCGGACAGCATCTACCGTGAACAGGCAAAGCGGCTGGGCAAGGAATACCCCATGAGCTTTGCCGATAACGCGCTGGAATTCCGTTCCGGCAACCCCAAGCCCGTCGGCAC
>CAKSYU010000020.1 GCA_934524965.1 uncultured Angelakisella sp. | reverse complement strand
AGCGCGCCAAAGGCGGCGCGGCTGCCGCTCTGCGCCTCTTTTACCTGTTGGGTGATGCTCATAATGCACCTTCCTTCATGATGCCGCCCCATCAGGTTTCACCGTAATAGTGTCGCCCGCGGCGGTTTTTGTTGCATCGCTTGTCAAAAAAGTTTCCGTTCGGCTTACGGCTTGCACCGCGCCCCGCGCGGGCGGCTCTGCGAGCCGCCCTGCCCGCCCCTGCGGGGCGGGGGAGCGCCGCCCCTTACTGGGACGGCGCCGCGCGGGGCGCGGTCACACCGTCAGCCCTGCTTTCACGGTTTCCCTCTGCCGCTATTTTACCACAACCCCGCCGCGATGAAAACCCCTGCCGTTTTGGCACATTTGTTGGTGCATTTACCGCTTCCTTTTTGCGCGCGGGCGTGGTATAATCTACACTAAGGTAATTATAAGCTGTAATACTATGCCCAATCCTCATTCCCAATGACCCCAATGACCGAAACGGAGGGATACCATGCAGGAACGCCTCAATCAATATCGCCCTGTCCTTGCGGTGCTCATCGCGGCGTGCGGCTTAATGGTCGCCGTACTTTCCCGCTATGATGCCACCGCGTTCTATATCGCCGCCGGCGCGTGGCTTGTGCTGTCTGTCGGCTGCATCATCTGGATGGCAGTCATCACCCGCAGCAACCGCCGCCGCTTCGCCCAGCTTCAGGATTCCCTCGAGCATATCATGAGCGACGCTGTGCTCGATCTGCCCATGCCCTCCATGATCGTGCGGGAAAGCGGCGAGATCGTGTGGAGCAACGCCCCCGCCAAGCAGTCGGTGTTCCCCGGACAGGAGCTGTTCGGGCACAATATCGCGGAGCTGGTGCCCGGGCTGGATTGGAAAGCGCAAAGCAGCGCCGAGGGACGAGATGTCGTCATCGGCGGTCGGCACTATACCGAGTTCCTGATGCACTCCACCGCCACGCAGGAGCCGCTCACCATCATCTCACTGGTAGATGATAACGACCTCAAGCACTACACGCAGGAGTATTTCGATTCCCGCCCCTATGTGCTCACCATGCTCATCGATAACTACTCGGAGCTTTTCACCGATGCCCGCGAGAACGAGCGCAGCCGCACCATGGGTCAGATCGAGCATATCATCGAGACCTTTGCCGAGCAGAACCACGGTCTGGTAAAAAAGCTGGAGCGTGACCGCTACCTTGCCGTGGTGGAGGAGCGCTACATGAAGAAGGTCATCGAGGACAGGTTCCCGATCCTCAATGCCATTCGTGCCGTGGATACCGGCGACCGCAACAATGCCACCATGTCCATCGGTGTTTCGCCCATGGCGGGCAGCCTGCACGAAAGCGAAAGCATCTCCCGTCAGGCGCTGGATATGGCGCTGGGACGCGGCGGCGATCAGGTGGCGCTGCGGCAGAAAAACGGCTACGAGTTCTTCGGCGGCACCGGACGCGGCGTGGAAAAGCGCAATAAGGTGCGTGCCCGCATCATGGCGAACGCCATCACCGAGGTGGCGGATACCTGCGATAATATCCTCATCATGGGGCACCGCTTCGCGGATCTGGATTGCCTCGGCGCCGCCATCGGTATGTACGCCGGACTTTCCACGCTGGGCAAGCCCTGCTACATCGTGCTGGATACCGATAAGAGCTTGGCGCAGCCCCTGTACCGCCATATGCTGCAGGAGGATAAAAACTACGCGGAAGCCTTTGTTTCTCCGGCGCAGGGGCTGGATATGGTGGGACGCAACACCCTGCTGGTGGTCGTGGATACCCATATCCCGTCCATTCTGGAAAGTCGGGAGATCTACGAAGCCTGCCGCAATGTCATCGTGATCGACCACCACCGCAAGATGGTGGAGCATATTGATAACGCCATTATCTTCTTCCACGAGCCGTACGCCAGCTCCGCCAGCGAAATGGTCGCCGAGCTGGTGCAGTACTTCAAGGAGGGCAAGCTGCGCATCAGCGTCTCGGAAGCGGAGGCGTTGCTCGCCGGCATCATGCTGGATACCAAGAACTTTATCCTGCGCACCGGCGTCAGGACCTTCGAGGCGGCGGCATTCCTGCGCCGTATGGGCGCCGATACCGTAGCGGTACGCAAGCTGTTCGCCTCCAGCATGGAGAGCTATCAGGAGCGCAGCCGTCTGGTGGGCGCCGCCGAGGTCTACCGTGCCTGTGCCATCAGCTGTACCTCCGGCAATGTGGAGGGGATCCGGGTCGTCGCGCCGCAGGCGGCGGATGACCTGCTGGGCATCAGCGGGGTGGATGCCTCCTTCGTCCTGTACGAGCAGGACGGCGCGGTGAACATCTCGGCACGCAGCATGGGCGCCATCAATGTTCAGCTCATTCTGGAGGGAATGGGCGGCGGCGGTCATCAGACGATGGCTGGCGCGCAGATCAAAGACATCACACTGGAGGATTGCCGCCAGCAGCTGCTGGTCGCCATCGACCGGTATTATGAGGAAAATTCCAAGGGAGGAAAAGATACATGAAAGTAGTATTGAAACAGGATGTAAAAGGCAGCGGTAAAAAAGGCGAGCTGGTCGAGGTCGCCGATGGGTACGCCCGCAATTTCCTGCTCAAAAGAGGACTTGCCATTCCCGCCGATGCCGGCGCAATGAACGAACTGAAGAACCGCGAGGCGGCAAAGGCTTACCGTCTGGCGGAGGAGCAGAAAGCCGCCGAGGAGCAGAAAGCCGCCATCGACGGCAAGACCGTCAAGCTGACCGCCAAGGCGGGCGCCAACGGCAAACTGTTCGGCTCCGTCACCGCCAAGGAGATCGCCGAGGGCATCGAAAAGCAGCTGGGCACCACGCTGGAAAAGCGCAAGATCGTCCTCAAAGAGGATATCAAGGCGTTCGGCTCCTACACCGTCGAGGTAAAGATTTATAACGGCATTTCTGCCTCTGTTTATGTTATAGTCGGAGAGGAATAATGTCCCGCCGGCGACGTCCGATGAGGATCGGTTCCGGCTTCGTCCGGGCTTGACAGGCGCCAGCCCGCCTTCGTCGGGCGTCAGCCTGCCTGCGCCCGTCCTTGCCGCCTCCCAATCCTCACCGACCGTCGCCAAGCTACAGCTCTCTGCAATTATCTCCCGCAGACCACCCACAAGAAAAGGAGTGACCTCCCCATGCCCACCGATTATATGACCACCGAAAGCCGCCTGCCGTTCAGTCTGGAGGCGGAGCAGTCGGTGCTGGGCGCCGCCCTGCTGGATGCCGGCTGCGTCTCGGAGCTGGTGCGTCTGGTGCGTCCGGAATACTTCTATCGGGAGCAGCACCGCCGCATCTTCGAGGTGATTTCCAACAAGTTCACCATGGGCGAGCCCATTGATATCGTCACCGTCATGGAAGCCGCCGTGCGGGAGGAGATCTTCTCCACGCCGGAGGAGACCAAGGCGTATCTGGCGCAGCTGGCACAGCTCGTCCCCTCGGTGCATAATCTCGAGGCGTACACCGGTATTTTGATGGAAAAGTACCATCTGCGCGCCCTCATTACCACCTCCCGCGATATCATGGAGCAGGCGGAAGCGCCTGCCGCCGAATCGCAGGGGCTGCTGGAGTACGCCGAGCAGCGCATCTACGATATCCGCAACGGACACGATAACAGCAGCCTGCTGCCCGTCTCCCGCGTCGCCATGGAGACCTACGACCACCTGCAGCGTCTTTCCGGCGAGGATCGCGCCGAGTATCTCGGCATCTCCACCGGCTACGCCGCGCTGGATCGCGTCATCACCGGTCTCAATAAATCCGATCTGCTGCTGGTGGCGGCACGCCCCGGTATGGGCAAAACGGCTTTCGCCCTCAATGTCGCCTCCAATGTGGCGCTGCGCAGCCAAAAGACTGTCGCCATCTTTTCGCTGGAAATGAGCCGTGAGCAGCTGATGAACCGTCTCATCGCCTCGGAGGGCAATATTGACAGCCGCCGCCTGCTCACCGGCGATCTTTCGATGGAGGACTGGGGCAAGGTCGCCGACCTGCTCACCATCTTCAGCAAATGCCCCATGTATATGGATGATACCGCCGGCATCACCGTGGCGGAAATGAAAGCCAAGCTCCGCCGCGTGCGGGATCTCGGGCTGGTCGTCATCGACTACCTCCAGCTGATGAGCACCGGACGCCGCAGCGATAACCGTGTGCAGGAGGTCTCCGAGATCACCCGCAGCCTCAAGGTCATGGCAAAGGAGCTGAATGTGCCGGTCATCACCCTGTCGCAGCTCTCCCGCGGACCGGAAAGCCGCAGCGACCACCGCCCCATGCTTGCCGATCTGCGTGAATCCGGCTCCATCGAGCAGGATGCCGATATCGTCCTGTTTTTGTACCGCGAAGCCTACTACGAAAAGGATCGGGAGGACCAGTCCGAGGCGGAGTGTATCGTTGCCAAGAACCGCCACGGCGAGACCGGCTCCATCGACCTGCGCTGGGATGGCAGGTACACCCGTTTTTACAGCGTGGATCGCAGCCACGAATGAGCACTTTACTGGAACAAAAGGCGTACTCCGCCTTACAGCAATATTCCCTGTTCGGTCAGGGCGGCAGGATCGCCGTCGGGGTCTCCGGCGGCGCGGATTCTGTCGCTCTTTTGCGCTTTCTGGCAGGGGTCAGCGGGCAGTTCGGCTGGCAGCTTACCGTCTGCCATGTCCACCACGGGCTCCGCGGCGCGGAAGCCGACCGGGACGAGCAGTTCGTGCGCCGTCTGGCGGAGGCGTTGGGCTTGCCCTGCGCCGTCCACCGCGTTGATGCCGCCGCCCTTGCCCTCGAAAGCCACACCTCGGTGGAGGAAGCTGGACGCGCCGCCCGCTACGCCTTTTTTGCCGAAACGGCAGGGGAGGAGGGCTATATCGCCACCGCCCACACCCTTGATGACAGCATCGAAACGGTGCTTATCAATTTAGTGCGCGGCACCGGTCTGCACGGGCTGTGCGGTATCCCCCGCACCCGCGGCAATATCGTCCGTCCCCTGCTGGACTGCACCCGCGCCGAGGTGGAGGAATACCTCGCGCGGCTGGGTCAGCCCTACTGTACCGACAGCACCAATCTCTCCGATGACTACACCCGCAACCGCGTCCGGCACGAGATCGTCCCGCGCCTTCGTGAGCTGAACCCCAACTTTTCCGGCGCCATGGCGCGTCTGCTGCCCCAGCTTGCCGCACAGTGGTCGCTCACCGAGCAGCTTGCCGACAGCGCGGCGCAGCAGCTGCAGGGTGCCTGCGGCGCCCTGCACCGGCAGGGGCTTCTCGCCCTGCCGGTGCCGGTCTGCGACCGGCTGCTGCTGCGCCTTTTGGAGCGCTACCGCCTGCCCGTCAGCACCGCCGTGCTGCAGCGCATGAAGGCGGCTTTGCAGAATGGCGGCAGGCTGGATCTCGCCGGGCGCGCATGGTATTTCGCCGTACAGGGCGATTACGCCGCCCTGCTCTACCAGCCGGCGGGTGGGCTGCCGTCGGTCACCGTGCCGCCGCTTTCACCGCAAAATGCCGTTATTCTGCCGTTTTCTCCGCAAAAACGGATAAAACTGACGCTTTGCAACAAAATAGTTGCGAAACAGTACGAAAAATTTAACATTTCCCTCTTAAAAAATGCCGTGGATTGTGATAAGATAATAGGTAATTCGGTTCTGCGCACCCGCGCCGCAGGTGACCGCTTTTCATCGGGCAAAAAGCAGCTTCCTTTAGGCGAAGCGTGGGCTGCCGCCGGCATACCGCCGATGCTGCGTCCCACTCTTGCATTGCTTGCTGATGAAAAGGGAATTCTGTGGGCGGAGGGACTGGGCAGCGCTGCTCACGCTGCCGTTACCGAAAAAACCGAACAATTTGTGATAATTGAGTGTCAGGAGGACAAAACACCATGAGAATGGATAAGGACATCTGTAAGGTAATGTTTAATGAGGTGGAGCTGCATGGCGCCTGCAAACGGCTGGGCGAGCAGATCACCAAGGATTACGAGGGCAAGGATCTTCTCATCGTTGGGATCCTCAACGGCGCCATCGTGTTCGTCACCGACCTGATGCGTGAGATCGACCGCCAGATCAATATTGATTTCATGTCTGTTTCCAGCTACGGCAGCGGCACCACATCCTCCGGTACCATTCATGTGGCAAAGGATCTCAATTCCGATATCGCCGGTCGCAATGTCCTCATTGTCGAGGATATCCTCGATACCGGCAACACCCTGCACCAGCTCACCAATATGCTCAAGGAGCGCAACCCCGCCTCCCTCAAGATCTGCGTGCTGCTGGATAAGCCTGCCCGCCGCGAGCAGGAGATCTACGCCGATTATGTCGGCTACACCATTCCCGATGCCTTTGTGGTTGGCTACGGTCTCGATTACGCCGAGGAGTACCGCAACCTGCCCTACATCGGCGTTCTTTCCCCCAGCGTTTATTCCCACGAATAATCAAATCTGCCCAAGACAGGAGTGAAGTCATTGTCACCCAAAAAGAGAAATTGGATCGTTCCGCTGGTTCTTATCGCACTGTTTTTCTACATGGCAGTGCGCATCTTCAGCCTTAATTCCGCACAGCCCAAGGTGGAGTACCGTACCATCATCGATTACTTCAAAAACCAGCAGGTTGCGGAATATGAGCTGGATTTCGGCACCGGCGAGCTGACCATGCTGCTCAATGATGAAAAAAAGACCACCATTACCTATGCGGTTCCCAATCTCAGCCTGTTCCTGCAGGATACCCATGATCTGGTAGAACAGTACAATGCCGAGCACCCCGATGCCCCCATCAAGCAGTATTATGATGCTGCCGAGGCGATGCCGTGGTGGTTTGATATGCTGCCGCTGCTGCTTACCGTTCTGCTCATGGGCGGCTTCTGGTATATCCTCATGAAGCGCTCCGGCGGGGGCGGCAACCCTATGGCGTTTGCCAAGCTCAAGCCCAAGCAGCAGGATCCCAATAACCGCGTCACCTTCGCGGATGTGGCGGGTGCCGATGAGGAAAAGGAGGAGCTGGAGGAGATCGTCCAGTTCCTCAAGGATCCCGGCAAGTTCAATGCGCTGGGTGCCCGTATCCCCAAGGGCGTTTTGCTCATGGGTCCTCCCGGAACCGGTAAGACCCTGCTTGCCAAGGCGGTCGCCGGCGAAGCGGGCGTGCCGTTCTTCTCCATCTCCGGCTCCGATTTCGTCGAGATGTTCGTCGGCGTCGGCGCCTCCCGTGTCCGTGATCTGTTTGAGCAGGCGAAAAAGAGCGCGCCCAGCATCGTGTTCATCGATGAGATCGATGCCGTGGGTCGTCACCGCGGCTCCGGTCTCGGCGGCGGCCATGATGAACGAGAGCAGACCCTCAACCAGCTTCTGGTGGAAATGGACGGCTTTGCCCCCAATTTGGGCGTCATCGTCATGGCGGCAACCAACCGCAAGGATATTCTGGACCCTGCGCTGCTGCGCCCCGGCCGTTTCGACCGCCATATCACCGTCAATTATCCCGATGTCAAGGGCCGTGAGGCGATCCTGCGTGTCCATACCCGCAACAAGCCCATCGGTCCTGATGTCGATCTTGCCGTGATCGCCCGCTTTACCGGCGGCTTCACCGGCGCCGATCTCGAAAACCTCACCAATGAGGCTGCACTGCTGGCGGCGCGCAAGAACCGCAAAGCCATCACCATGGAGGACATTCAGGAAGCGACCCTCAAGGTCGCGGTCGGCCCCGAAAAGCGCAGCCATGTCATCACCGATAAGGAGCGCCGTCTCACCGCCTATCACGAGGCGGGTCATGCCATCGTCACCTATTACTGCCCTCAGCAGGATAAGGTGCATCAGGTTTCCATTGTGCCCCGCGGCTGGGCGGGCGGCTTCACCCTTGCCCTGCCGGAGAAGGACGTCAGCTACCAGACCAAGAAGTGGATGCAGGAGGAGATTGCCGTACTGCTGGGCGGCCGTGTTGCCGAGCAGCTGGTGCTGGAGGACGTCTCCACCGGCGCCTCCAATGATCTGGAGCGTGCCACCAAGATCGCCCGTGCCATGGTCTGCCGCTACGGCTTCAGCGAAAAGCTGGGTCCCATGATCTACGGCTCCGATCAGGAGGAGGTATTCCTCGGTCGTGATCTGGGTCATGCCCGTGATTACTCTGAGGAGGTCGCCGGCCAGATCGACGAGGAAGCCCGCCGCTTTATTGACGAGGGCTACAATCTGGCAGTCTCTCTGCTGGAGGAGCACATGGATCAGCTCCATGCCCTTGCCGAGTTCCTTATGAAGTACGAAAAGATTGACGGCGACCTGTTCGCCGAGGTCATGGGCGGCGTCATCACCTTTGGCGAGGCTGCCGAGCGCGCCGAAAAGGAGCTGGCGGCAAGCCGCGAAAAGGCGGAGCGTGCCCGCCTGCAAAAGGAAGCCCAGCAGAAAGCCGCCGAGGAAAAGAAAGCCCATCAAGGCTTCTCGGTTGATCCGCTGCACTTCCAAAAGCCCCACAATCAGCCCAATCCGCCCGCCGAACCGACTGAACCGACCGAGCCGGATACCGGCAGCAATGAAAACAGCGGTGACGACAGCGATAACGACCGTCCCGCCGACCTGTAATACCCGTTTTTCCGTCCCCCCGACAGCGTGTTTTCACCTGTCGGGGGCTTTCTCTGCTTGGCTATGCCGCAGGGGATACCTGCTGTGTTGGGCTGCTTTTTCTATTATCCGCCTTGTCTGTTACCGGTTGGTGAGGGCAATTTCATGCTTCGCTTGGTGGGGAACGGGCGGCGGTTCCCATTCTTGCCTGCCCGTTTTGACAGCCCTGCCGGCGCCGAAGATTCCTCTTTGAAACGATGGGAATACCGGAATGAACCAATTTTGTTTCGGGGAGAGGCAGGCAGCAGGACGATCCTGCTGATCCCTTGACCGATCACCAAAACTGACATAATGTGTAAAAATGCGCTTCAAATTCGGGCTTTTCGGCTGCCTCCTGCGCGCGTGCCTATATGCGTGCGCCCGCACGTACGCGCCCGCGCGCGAGGGCTGCCGTCCCGCCCGCGTACAGGGGTGCCCGTACCTGCGCGCGCCCGTAGGGGGCAGCCTGCCGCCCCGCGGCACGGCGGGGCAGGGCGGCAGATCACAAAAAGAAAATTTGTTCGCAGCCCTTGACCGTCGCCCAAAATGTTGGTACAATAGAATTGGTAAACTACGAGATATGGGGGATTTGCCATGGCAGCAAAAGCAAAAAAAGAATACGGCAACGAAAGTATTTCCACCCTGAAAGGCGCCGACCGCGTCAGAAAACGCCCCGGCGTCATCTTTGGCTCCGATGGGCTGGAGGGCTGCGAGCATTCGGTATTTGAAATTCTTTCCAATGCCATAGACGAGGCACGGCAGGGCTACGGCAAAAAGATTATTACCACCCGCTATGCCGACGGCAGCGTGGAGGTACAGGACTTTGGGCGTGGCTGCCCGGTGGACTACAACCCCAAGGAACAGCGCTACAACTGGGAACTGGTTTTCTGCGAGCTGTATGCCGGCGGTAAGTACGACGGCACCGGCGACGGCAACTACGAATACGCCCTTGGCTTAAACGGTCTCGGCTCCTGCGCCACCCAGTATTCCTCGGAATACATGGACGTGGAGGTGCTGCGGGACGGCAAGCGCTACAACCTGCACTTTGAGAAGGGCGAGAACATCGGCGGGCTGAAGGCGGAGCCTTACACCGGCAAGCAGACCGGCACCCGTATCCGTTGGAAGCCCGACCTTGCGGTATTCACCGATATCGCTATCCCGCTTTCCTACTACACCGATGTGCTGAAGCGGCAGGCGGTGGTCAACCCCGGCGTGGAATTCCTGCTGCGCGACCAGCAGGGCAAGACCTTTACCGAGGAGACCTTCTGCTACCAAAACGGCATACGGGATTACTGCGAGGAGCTGGCGGGCGAGAACCCCCTGACCCCCGTGCAGTACTGGACAGCGGAACGCACCGGTCGGGACCGTGCCGATAAGGAGGATTACCGTGTCAAGCTGGGGGTCGCCCTCTGCTTTTCCAATCGGGTGAATATCACCGAATACTACCACAATTCCAGCTTTCTGGAGCACGGCGGCTCGCCGGAGCGCGCCGTCAAGGTGGCGCTGGTGAACCAGATCGACGCCTGGCTGAAAAATAACAACAAGTACCTCAAGAACGAAAGTAAGATCAGCTTCCAGGACGTGCAGGACTGTCTGGTGCTGGTATCCTCCAGCTTTTCCACCCAGACCTCCTACGAAAACCAGACCAAAAAATCCATCACCAACCAGTTTATCTACGAGTGCATGACCGAGTTCCTCAAGCACCAGATGGAGGTCTATTTCATCGAAAATCCCGATGACGCGGCTAAAATCGGCGAGCAGGTGCTCATCAACAAGCGCAGCCGGGAAAACGCTGAAAAGACCCGCCTGAACCTCAAGAAAAAGCTGGCGGGCAGCATCGATCTTGCCAACCGTGTGGAAAAATTTGTGGACTGCCGCAGCCGGGATACCTCCAAGCGGGAAATCTACATCGTGGAGGGCGATTCGGCGCTGGGCAGCTGCAAAATGGGGCGCGACAGCGAATATCAAGCCATTATGCCGGTGCGCGGCAAGATACTGAACTGCCTGAAAGCCGACTATGTTCGCATCTTCAAAAGCGATATCATCACCGATGTGCTGAAGGTGCTGGGCTGCGGCGTGGAGGTCTCCGCCAAGAGCAACAAGGAGCTGAACTCCTTCTCGCTGGAAAACCTGCGCTGGAACAAGATCGTCATCTGCACCGATGCCGATGTGGACGGCTTCCAGATCCGCACGCTGATCCTGACCATGCTGTACCGGCTGACCCCCACCCTTATCAACGAGGGGTATGTCTACATCGCGGAATCGCCGCTTTACGAGATCACCGCGAAAAGCGACACCTACTTTGCGTACAGCGATGCCGAAAAAGCGAAGATCTGCCGCGACCTGGACGCGGCAAAGACCAAATATACCCTGCAGCGCAGCAAGGGACTGGGTGAGAATGAAGCCGAGATGATGTGGCTGACCACCATGAACCCGGAAACCAGACGGCTGATCCGGGTGACTGCCGCCGATGTGGAGGAGACCGCCAAGATGTTTGACCTGCTGCTGGGCGATAACCTGCAGGGGCGCAAGGATTACATTGCCGAAAACGGCAGCATGTACCTGGAAATGGCGGATATTTCGTAAGAATCGCAAGAAAAAGAGGGCGATATAATGCAGGGCAAGACTGCGGAAATCATCTGTGTGGGCACCGAGCTGTTGATGGGCAGCACGCTGAATACCAACGCCACCGAGATAGCGGCGGCGCTGACGGGCATCGGGTGGAACCTGTATCACAGCAGTGTGGTGGGGGATAACCCGAAGCGGCTGGAGGAGGCGCTGAAGCTGGCGCTTTCCCGCGCCGACCTGGTGATTACCACCGGCGGGCTGGGGCCTACCTACGATGACCTGACCAAAGAGACCGTCGCCGCCTGCATGGGCAAAAAGCTGGTGCTGCATCCGGAATGTCTGGAGGAGATCGAGGAGTACTTTGCCCGCGCGCACCGGAAAATGGCACCGACCAATGAAAAGCAGGCATGGCTGCCGGAGGACTGCATTGTGCTGCGCAACCCCAATGGTACTGCTCCCGGCTGCCTGACGGAGGCGGACGGCAAGCAGATCGCTGTGCTGCCGGGACCGCCGCGGGAGATGCGTCCCATGCTGCAAAACGAGCTGCTGCCGCACCTTTTGCAAGGGGGGCAGCGGCTGGTGAGCCACGAGCTGCACTTTTACGGTATCGGGGAATCCGAACTGGAATATAAGCTGCACGGGCTGATGGCGGAAAGCACCAACCCCACCATTGCCCCTTACGCCGGGACCGGCGAGGTAAAGCTGCGGGTGACGGCTGCCCTGCCGGAGGGAGAGGACGCCGAGGCGCTATTGCAGCCGGCGATCGATAAAATACTGGCGGCGGCAGGGGACTACTGCTACGGCATTGATGTGCCGAACCTGCAAACGGCGGCGGTGCAGATGCTGCGGCAGAGGGGTTTGACCGTTGCCACGGCGGAAAGCTGCACCGGCGGTATGGTCGCCGCCCGACTGACCGAGGTTGCCGGCGCCTCTGCGGTATTCGGCTGCGGCATTGTAAGCTACAATAACACGGTAAAAGCCGAGGTGCTGGGTGTTGACCCTGCCATTATTGAGCAATATACCGCCGTGAGCGCCGAGACCGCCGCTGCCATGGCGGAAGCCATTCGCAGAAAATCGGGGGCGGACATCGGCATCGGGGTGACCGGAAACGCCGGTCCCGCCGCCAGCGAGGGGCAGCCGGTGGGGCTGGTCTTTGTGGCGGTGGAAAGCGACCGCTACAGCCATGTCAGCCACTTGTTTATTGACCGGCACGACGCCGACGCAAGGCAGCTGATCCGTCACTTCGCGGCGCAGAAGGCGCTGTCGCTGATTCTGCGCGCGGCGGGGCACTACGATAACAAATAATTCCGGGGTTTTGCGCAGAACCGGGGAAAGGCGCCCGCAGGGCAGCCCGCCGCAGGTGGGCTCGGCGGACGAAGTCCGCCGGTTTCGGCGCAGCCGAAACGCCCTGCGGGCGCGTACCGGACAAGCCCCGATTTAAGACCAAAACAGAAAAAACGCAAAATACAAAAGCCAAGGGAGGAAGCGCACTTGCCACCCAAAAAGAAAAAAGAACCGCAGATCGACCGCCGTACCGTGAAGGGCGGACACATCGAGGGGGCGGGGCAGATCGTAGCCCAGCCCATTACCGAGACGCTGCGGGAAAACTATATGCCTTATGCCATGAGCGTTATTGTCTCCCGCGCGATCCCAGAGATCGACGGCTTTAAGCCCGCACACCGCAAACTTTTATACACGATGTATAAAATGGGGCTTTTATCCGGAGCAAGGGTCAAATCCGCCAATGTGGTGGGTCAGACTATGAAGCTGAACCCCCACGGCGACAGCGCCATTTACGATACGATGGTGCGGCTGGCGCGCGGCAATGAGTCGCTGCTGGTGCCCTATGTGGACAGCAAGGGCAACTTCGGCAAGGCGTATTCCCGCGATATGGCTTACGCCGCCTCCCGTTATACCGAGGTCAAGCTGGAAAAGATCTGCGGGCAGCTCTTTGCGGATATCGACAAGGACACCGTGGACTTTGTGGATAACTACGATAACTCCATGAAGGAGCCGACGCTGCTGCCGGTGACCTTCCCCTCGGTGCTGGTGAACAACAATACCGGCATCGCCGTCGGTATGGCAAGCAATATCTGCTCCTTCAACCTGGCGGAGGTGTGCGAGACGACGGCGACGCTGATCCGCGACCCGCAGCACAACATTGCCGATACCCTCATCGCGCCGGATTTCCCCGGCGGCGGGATCCTGCTGTACGATAAGGCGGAGCTGGATAAGATCTATTCCACCGGACGGGGCAGTGTGCGGGTGCGCAGCCGCTACAACTATGATAAATCCAATAACTGCATCGAGATCACGCAGATCCCGCCCACCGCGACGGTGGAGGCGATCATGGATAAGATCGTGGATCTCATCAAGCTGGGCAAGGTGCGGGAAATAAGCGATATGCGCGACGAGACCGACCTGGGCGGCTTGAAGCTGACCATCGACTGCAAGCGCGGCACCGACCCCGATAAGCTGATGCAGAAGCTGTTCCGCATGACGCCGCTGGAGGACAGCTTCAGCTGCAACTTCAATGTGCTGATCGCCGGTTCGCCCCGCGTGATGGGCATTGGTGAGCTGCTGGAGGAATGGACGGCGTTCCGCAGGGAATGCGTGCGGCGCGGTATTTACTTTGATCTGCAGCGCAAAAAGGAGAAGCTGCACCTTTTACAGGGACTGAAAAAGATCCTGCTGGATATTGATAAGGCGGTCAGGATCGTGCGGGAGACCGAGGAGGAAGCCGAGGTCGTGCCCAACCTGATGATCGGCTTCGGCATTGATGAGCAGCAGGCGGAGTATGTGGCGGAGATTAAGCTGCGTCACCTCAACCGCGAATATATCCTGAAACGCACCGAGGAGGTAGAGAGCCTGACCGGTGAGATAGCCGAGATGGAGGACACGCTGAAAAATCCCCGCAAGGTGGATACCATCATTGTGAACCAGCTGCGGCAGATTGCCAAGGAGTACGGCGCGCCCCGCAAGACCGAGGTGCTGTACGAGGTGGAGCAGACCGAGGAGGAGCCTGTCGAGGAGGTGCCGGATTATCCGGTGCGGGTCTTCTTTACCCGCGAGGGCTACTTCAAAAAGATCACGCCCCAATCGCTGCGCATGAGCGGCGAGCAGAAGCTGAAGGAGGGCGATGTCATCACGCAGGAGGTGGACACCACCAATGCCGCCGAGCTGATGTTCTTTACCAACCTAGGGCAGGTATATAAAACCCGCGCGGCGGAATTTGACGATACCAAGGCAAGCGTAATGGGCGACTATGTTGCCGGAAAGCTGGGCATGGATACCGGCGAGGTGCCGGTGTATATGGCGCTTTACACCAAGTATGAGGGCTATATGCTGTTTGTCTTTGAAAACGGAAAAGCTGCCAAGGTGGAGATGGCGAGCTACGAGACCAAGACCCGCCGCAAGAAGCTGACCGGCGCGTTCAGCACTAAATCGCCGCTGGTGTATGCTGCCTACCTGCCGCAGGATACCGAGCTGCTGCTGCGCTCCTCGGCTTCCCGTATGCTGATCTTCAACACCGCGATGATACTGCCCAAGGCTGCCCGTGACACGCAGGGCGTGCAGGTGATGACCCTTTCGAAGAAAGGGGCGCGTGTGGTGGAGGCGGCACCCTATCAATCGGGCATGGTACCGAATGACCACCGCCTGCGCACCAAGAACCTGCCCGCGACCGGCGGAATCGTGCGGGACCTGGAGGTGGGGGAGCAGCTGCAGCTGTAAAAATAAGCGGTACCCGAAAAAGGAATTACTGTGTAGGCACAGATGATATCAGCCGTCCGGCGAAGGGCGCCGCAGGCGCCCACCCTGCGGGGCGGTGCTACCGGCTTGCATAAACCCGGTCGAGGCGGGACATACTGTGGGTGAGGAACCACCGGAGGGCGTTTGCGTTGATCGGGCGTTTCTCACAGCCCGGTCGAGAACGAGCGCCCAACGCTTTTTCGCCTCCGGGTTTTGTTTTTGCCAAAAAAGGCTTGCATATGGCGGTAGTTTGTGGTATCATTTTGTAGTCGAATGATGCCCTGTACCGGACAGGGTGCAATTATGGAGGTAAAAAGATGACTACTATCGCTATTATCGGCGCGATCGCCATGATCGTGGTCAGCATTCTTATTATCGTTGTGGTATCCCTGCAGGAGGGCAAGGGCGACGGCATTACCGCTCTCGCCGGTGTCAGCGCGTTCCTGAGCGACAGCAACGACCGTTCCGCGAATGCCAAGCTGGCAAAGCTGACCAAGATCCTTGCCATCATTTTTGTAGTGATCACTCTGCTGGTGTATATCCTGCAGTAACAGTCGATCACCCGCCGAAGAAGGACGCTGTTTGCAGATGCAGACGGCGTCTTGATTTTTGTGGGGGAATGTAAACTGTTTTCACCTGCTCGGTGAAAGGGTAGTCAGCAAACCCCGCAGGCAAGGGGGAACCCTCTCTGGAAACCGCAAGCCTTTTGAAAAAGGCTTGACCGAAAACTTTTACGATCGGGTGCAGGAATTCCTGCAATTCTTAAAATAACCGATAGAGATGGTAGATTTGTTCACAATTTCCCCGCTATAATGAACTCAGAAACTGAGAAAGGAGGGCGATGCCCGATGAAACGGTATATCTTTATGATGGCGGCGGTCGGCATCGTCCTGCTGCTGACCGGCTGCGGCAGCGCCGCTCCTGCCCCAAACAGCGAGGGGGCACTGTTTGCCGCCAACGGTCCCGCCCTTACTGTGGTGGAAAAGCAGCCCGACCAGTACACCGCCGACCCTGACGGTGAGACCGCGCCGCCGGAGCAATCCCCCGACCTGCTTACCATGAACTCCGAGGAGGAGGCGGGCTTTGCGCTGTTTTACCCGCTGCTGAACGAGACGCAGTTCCGCCGCCTGATGGCGCAGGACGGGGTGGACTTTATCCCCGACCGGCTGGTGCGGTGCGCGGAGGGCGGGCTTGCCTATTACAGCAGTGCCGCCGGTGATCTGGTGTACTGCTCCGCCGACTTTGCCAGTGTGAAAGCCGTTTTGCGCGGGGAGCGCATCGGCAGGATCGTGGACGCCCGGTGGATCGATGTGGACCGGCTGATGTTCCTGCAGGGCGATGACAGCGTGCAGGCGGTGTATCTGTTCCGACCGGTGGAGGAGACGGTGGAGATCCTGTACCAGCCGCCGGAGGGTCGGCAGATCCTTGGCATTGAGATAGACGAAAACGGTCAGCCCGTTTGTATCCTTTCGGCGCTGCCGGAGGTCAATGAGGTGCTGCCCGCACCGGAGGACGGCGGCGAGGAGAGCGATACCGATCCCGACAGCAGCGGTGCCTCCAACGCGAAGGGCTGGGACGGCGGTCTGTGGGACGATGAGGACAGCTCCGAGGACGACAAGACCGAGCGGGGCGGCGAGACCACCGGTGAAGATCCGGCGGAAGCCCCTGCCGAGCGGGTGGATCTGATCGTTCCGGCTGCCGAGCCATAATAACCGTAGCAGGAAGGACGATCCGGCTTGCCAAATATGCGGCAGGTCGGGTCTTTTTTTGAAGAAAGGGAAGCCCTGTGGGGAGGCGCCCGTGGGCAGAGATGCTCCCAAAGAAAAATATTCCCCCGGACACCGAAAGGAGAAGCAGTTATGTCACACATTGGTTCCCGTATTATGATCGCCCTGCGCAAGCCGGTCGTAATGGCAGTAAAAAAACCGACCCCATTGACCTACATCGGGGCGGGACGGCTGCGGCAGGCGCCGGAGCTGCTGCGGGAAGCGGGGAGCCGGCGGGTGCTGGTGATGACTACTGCCGGCATGATGCGCCGCGGACAATTAGACGGTACCCTTTCGGCAATGAGTGAGAACGGTATGGAGGCGGTCGTTTTTGACCGAGTAAGCCCCGACCCGACCTTTGGTGTGGTAGAGGAGGCGGTGCGCTGTGCCTCCGGCTGCGACGCCATTTTAGCGGTGGGAGGCGGCTCGGTGCTGGACGCCGCCAAGACTGCGGCGGCAGCCATTGCCAACGGCAAGCCCGCCGAGCGGCTGGTGGGGATCCTGAAGGTGAAGAAGCACCCCATGCTGCTGATCGCGGTGCCGACCACAGCGGGGACCGGCAGCGAGACGACCATTGCGGCGGTCATCAGCAATACCGAGACCCACCGCAAGCGGCAGATCCTTGACCCGAAGATCGTTCCCTTTGCCGCCATTCTTGATCCGGAGCTGACAGTTGGTCTGCCGCAGGGCAACACGGTGCACACCGCAATGGACGCCTTGACCCACGCGTTGGAGGCTTATGTTTCGACCTACGCCACGCCGGAGACCGACCGCTTTGCCGAGCTTGCCGCTAAAATGATCTACGAGGCGCTGCCGGTGGTGCGGGAGGAGCCGAAAAACACCGAAATGCGTGAAAAGCTGCTGGTGGCTTCCTTTTTGGCGGGTATGGCGTTTACCCGCACCTATGTGGGGTATGTCCATGCCTTTGCCCACAGCATCGGCGGGCGGTACGGCACCCCGCACGGGCTTGCCAACGCGGTGCTGCTGCCCCATGTGATGCGCTACTACCTGCCGGTGTGCGAAAAGCGGCTGGCGCGCATGGCGGAGATCTGCGGGGTGAGCGATGACAAAAATGAGAAAACCCGCGCGGCGGCTTTTGTGGAGAGCATTGCCGCAATGAACAAAGCGGGCGGCGTGCCGGAACGGCTGGCGGAATTCCCGCGGGAGGGGATAGACGCGGTGATCAGGGAGGCATTCAGCGAGTGCCACGGGACTTATCCGGTGCCGCGCTATTACACCCGCGGCGACGCCGAAGCGCTGCTGAAAACGATCTGTGCCGAATAAGAATACCCGATACGAACAGGAAGAAACGAAAAGCGGAGGAGCCGGCAAAGGCTTCTCCGCTGCTTTTTAGTATAGGGATTCTTCGTTTTCGGCAAACAGCTTGTCATTCACGGTAAAAAGATCCTGACCGTTCAGAATACCGTACAGAATGATGGCGTCGCGCCGGTTCTTGGTATAAAGACGGGCAAAACCGCACTGTTTAAGGAGTTCCTGTGTTTCCTCCACGGTGGTTTGCAGACCAAAGCAAAGACACAAAAGGCGGCTGCGGGAGGGATTGCGCCGACCGGCAAAGACCTGATGGAGATAGACCTCGCTCATGCCGGATTGCTTTGCCAGTGCCGCCTTGGAAATATTCCGCTTCCGGAACAGCTGGTTCAGCAATTCGCAGACGCTGTTATTGATGAAGTTTTCTTCGTTATCGGATAAAAACTGATCCAGATCAGGGGTCTCCATCAATTCCTGCTGGAGATCATCGGTGTTTTTCACGGGAATGCCGCCTTTACAATGGTGATTATCTACCATATAATAATACTGTTTTGTGTTAAGAAAATCAATATGCCCGGTGCATAGTGAAAAAGGGGGAGAAAGCCATTTATCAGTATTTGCTGCATAGCGTGGCGGCGGATTATGAGACCGTGCGTGTGATGAAAAACAGTCCGCGCGGCAGCGTTTTGCTGCTGCAAAACAAACAAAACGGAAAACGGCTGGTTTTCCGTCATTATGAGGGCAATGGGGAGGTGTACCGAAAGCTGCTTCCCGTTTCCTGCACTTACCTGCCGCAGATCATGGAGGTGGCAGAGGAAAATGGCAGGATTGCGGTGCTGGAGGAATATATTGAAGGAGATTCTCTGGCGGAGCTTCTGCGCGGGGTGTGCTTTACGGCTGCGGAGGCGAGGGAGATCACATGGCAGCTGTGCCAAGCCCTGTGGGTGCTGCACAGCATGGGCGCCGTACACCGTGATGTGAAGCCGGAAAATATCATTCTTCGCGGACGGCAGGCTGTGCTGATCGATTTTGACGCTTCCCGTCTGTTCAAGGGGGAGCATACGGCGGACACCCGTATTCTGGGCACGACAGGCTATGCCGCGCCGGAACAGTACGGAATTGCCCAGACCGATGAGCGAGCCGATATTTATTCGCTGGGCGTGCTGCTGAATATTATGCTGACCGGCAGACACCCCTCCAAAGAATTGACCCATGGTCGATGGGGACGAGTGGTGCAAAAATGCACGATGGTCAACCCCAAAAAGCGGTATCGGAGCGTTCTTAGCCTAATGGAGGCACTGTGAGATAAGCGAGGAGAGACAAGAATGAACAAGCAATGTAAGAATTGTGGTGCCGAGCTGCCGGAAGGAGCTTCCTTTTGCCCGCACTGTGCCCAAAGCCAGATTGAACGAAAAGAAGTAAAGCCGCCGCATCTGTGGCGGAAAAAGCTGCGGTATGTGCTGCTGGGCGCTGCGGTGGTGGTTGCGGTGGGCTTGGCGATTTATCTGCCCAACCGCCCAAAAACCTTTGAGGGCGGCGCGGCTGTGACCTATACCGACCGGGAGGGCAGCTATGACCTGCTGGTAACATTCTTTCCGGGGGATATTACCAACAACCGCCCCATCGGCAGCAAAACGGTAAAAGCATCGCCGGGGGAAACCAACATGGATACGCCGATGCTGGGGATCTACCAAAACGGGGAGCTTGCCGATACGGAGCAGTTCTTTGCGAAGGTGCAAAGCTGCACGCTGGAGGCGGTGCCCCGTGAAAACGGGGCGCTGGTTGTGGAGGGGCTGGTCTGCAATCCGGATTATCTGCCCTCGGCGCGAATGAGCTATATTCATTATACCGGCGAAAGCGGCACCAACGAGCTGCGCTGGACCATTACCATGAAAAACGGCGATGTGATATGTCTGAAGCAGATCTATGAGGTCATTCCGCTGGTGCACCAGGTCTACACGCCGGAGGATACACCGCTGGATACCATAGAGGATCTGGAAGCACTGCTGAAACGGATCGAGCAGGAGATCCCCACCGATACCATCGTGGACATTTATCTGCCACCGGTCACCTATGAGGGCGGGCTGACCATTCTTTCCCGCGCGGTGAACCTGTATGGCGGAACCGATGGCAATGCGCGCACCACCTTTACGGGGACGCTTTCCGTCCATTCCGATTCCCCTGCCAATGTGATGCTGTTTGATATGGATTTTATCGGGCATGGCGGGACGGGTCTTTCAGCGACGGCATCGGTATATATGGGCGGCTGCACCTTTACCGGCTGGGATGTGGGGGCGGTGGCGCTGGACGGTGGTATGATCGGTGTGGAGCAGTGCGAGTTCCGGGAAAATGGGATCGGCTTTTTGTACCGGTCGGCGAGCTTCCGCTCCTTTAACGATGTATTTCCGGACTGCGTCATTGCGGATAACGATATCGGCGTGCAGTTCGCGCTGCTCTCGGGGAATATCCGCATTAATTTTGCGGGCAGCACCTTTTCCGGCAACCGGATCGATGTGGATAATCCGATCAATTATCCCATTGATCTTTCGAGAGCAATTTTTGAATAAAAATATGGACAGAAAACGCAGGCACCGGACAAGGCTGCCTGCGTTTTTTTTGTGCGATATATCGAAAAAAGGGCGCCTACTATGCAGCCGGTTAATTGTTTTAGAAGTTTTGCGGCAGTATGCTATAAGATGATGTGAAAGTCGGCAGCCGTGACCGTGACGAGTGCCGGCAGACACTGAAAACAGGCGAAACCTGCCCAAAAGCGGCAGAAAAACGCGGGAAGGAAGGAACGAAAATGAAAGCGATACGGAGCAAGAAGCTGGCAGCCGTGGCGATGGCGCTGGTGCTGCTGGCAGGAATGCTGCCGGTAGGGGTAAGCGCCATGAGCGGCTGTACGGACGGACTGCACCTGCCGGGGGATACCCTGTACCCCGCTAACTGGAACAGCGAGACCGGCGGCTACGGATATGATTATTATCTCTGCACGGTGTGCGGCGCCGCCTGCAATGCCAACGGCGGCGGTGAGGTATTTGTGGGACCCGAAAACGGCTGCAGCGGTGGTTACAAGTGCCATGTGCCGGATCCGGACGATCCCTATGTGACCGCCTGCAGCGGCAATACGGGTTTTTACTACTGCAAGGCGTGCAAAAAGATCGTTGATGCCGATGGCACCGTTGCCGATGTTTCGACATTGGGCGGGCACACCCCCGGCGATAGCCTGAAGCCGGCGGACTATAAACCCTGTGTCGGCGGGCATCCGTCGGAGTATTACATCTGCACCGTCTGCGAGGCTGCCTGTGAAGCCGATGGAAGCGCCGCCCCTTATACCAGGGGAACGGGAGTTCACAGACCGGGAACCACCCTGTATCCTGCTGACTGGAACAGCACCAATGGCGGATATGTTGTGGAGCATTACTTATGCGAGGACTGCGGCTGGGGCTGCGATGCAGTGGGAAACGCGGAGATGTTTGTAGGTCCCGGTGATGAATGCGCTGTCGGAAAGCACTCCCCCGGCACAGAATGGCACGAGGCGGATTACACCCCCTGCAACGGCGGCTATAAGAGCGGCTGGTACGAGTGCAGCGAGTGCCACCAGCCCTGCGATGCTGATGGAAAAGCGATTGAGTGGGAACCGGGAACGGGAACACATACCCGCGGAACCGAAAAGCATGAGCCGAACTACACCACCTGTAACGGCGGCGTTAAGAGCGAATGGTACGAGTGCGACCTGTGCCACCAGCCCTGCGATGTCGACGGAAAAACGCTGGAGTGGGAACCGGGAACGGGTGAGCATACCCGCGGAACCGAGGAGTTCCCTGCGGATTACACCCCCTGCTTTGGCGGCTTCCGGACACCTCACTATGAATGTGTGGATTGCCATTGCCCGCTGGACGCCGAGGGAAATGTGATGGAGCCGGAGGCGGGGACGGGAACACATACCCCCGGAACCGAGGAGTTCCCCGCGGACTATACCCCCTGCTTTGGCGGTTACCGGACAGCCCACTATGAATGTGAAATTTGTCATTGCTCGCTGGACGCTGAGGGGAATGTAATAGACTGGGAACCGGGAACGGGTGAGCATACCCGCGGAACCGAGGAGTTCCCCGCGGACTATACCCCCTGCAATGGCGGTTACCGGACAGCCCATTATGAATGTGAAGTTTGTCATTGCGCGCTGGACGCCGAGGGGAATATGATGGACTGGGAACCGGGAACGGGTGAGCATACCCGCGGAACGGAGGAGTTCCCTGCGGACTATACCCCCTGCTTTGGCGGGCTCCGGACAACCCACTATGAATGTGTGGATTGCCATTGCCCGCTGGACGCCGAGGGCAATGTGATGGAGCCGGAAGAGGGAATGGGAGCCCATACCCCCGGAACCGAAAAGCATGAGCCGGACTACACGCCCTGCAGCGGCGGCTTTGTAGATGAATGGTATGAATGTGAGGCTTGCCACCAGCCCTGTGCAGCCGATGGCGGCGAAGCCGCATGGGAGGAAGCAAAGGAAGGACATAGAATAGTGGAGGTGCCCGAAAAGGCGCCGACCTATGAATCGGAAGGAAACTGGGCATACTGGGAGTGTGAAGTGTGCCACAGCATGTACCGCGATGCCGAAGGGACTGAGGTAATTGAGAACTGGGACGAGATCGTTCGCCCCAAGCTGGAGCCGGAGGAGCCTTCTTCTATGGAAACCACCATCAAAGAGGGCTTGAATGAAGTACCGGAAGCGGTAGCGGAGCAGTACCCGACCGTGGAGGATATCCTCAAAGCGCTGCTGGAAAAGGCGTTTTCCGGCAATGCCGCGATGAAAGAGGAAAACACCGGCAGACTCCTGCTTGATGTGGCGCTCCAGATGAGAACCGCGGGCGGTGAGCTGATCCCAGTGGATCCGGAGAATTTCCCCGAAGAGGGCGTGGAAGTCCTGCTGCCCTATCCGGAGGGAACCGACAGAAGCTATACCTTTGTCATTACGCATATGATCACTTCCGGCGAGCGCGCGGGAGAGATAGAGGTGCTGAGCTACCGGGCGGAGCGTGATGGACTGCGGGTGCGGTTCACCAGCATGTCCCCGGTGTGCATCACCTATCTGGTAAAGCAGCCCGCTGAGGTCACGGTGACGATTCCCGCAGCGAACCCCACGACCGGTGCAGGCAGCCCCATGCTGCCGATGGCAGCACTTTGCGGCGGCGCACTGGCTGTGCTGCTGGCGGTGAAGAGGAAAGAGAGATAAAAAATATAAATTCATAAATGAGACCCGCAACGGGAGCTGATCCTGCGGCGGGTCTTATTGCGTGAGAAAAGGAAAAAGGCTCCGCAGCGGATTTTACTGCGGAGCCGGAATATATGCTATTTGGCGTAAAGCTGCCCGATGAGGGCATTGAGCCAGCGAGCGGGGAGGATCTTGGTGAGGAACACGGCACACTTGTAGCCGAAGCCGATGGTATAAAGCGGCTTGCGGCTGTTCTTCAGGGCGACGGAGGCGATGAAAGCGCCCGCCTTGGCGGGGTCCATGCCGGTCTGCTCGTCCTTTTCCATGCCTGCAACGCTGCGGGTAATGCGTCCGCCGTAGATGTCGTCGCCTGCAATGCTTTTTTGGCGTGCAGAGGTAAAGCCGGTTTTGATATCGCCGGGCATGACGGCACAGACGGAGATACCGAAGGGCTTGACCTCATTGGAAAGCGCCATGGTATAGGAATTGACCGCTGCCTTTCCGGCAGAATAGTAGGTCTGAAACGGAATGGGGACCGGCGCCGCGACCGAGCTGAGGTTGACGATGCGCCCGCCGCCCTGCTGGCGCATCAGCGGCAGGACAGCGCGGTTCATGCGCACCATGCCGAAGAAATTGACATCGAAAAGGCGGCGGACATCGGTGGTATCGGTGAACTCCACTGCGCCGGAAATACCGAAGCCGGCATTGTTGATGAGGATATCAATTCTGCCGTTTTCCGCCATCACCTGCCCGACGGCGGCTGCGATCTGTGCTTCGTCGGTGATATCGCATTTGATATGGGTAATGCCGGCAACCTCGCTGTCACGGCGGCTCAGCTCGTAGACCTTGCAGCCCCGATCCCGCAGGGCAGCGGCGGTGCAAAGCCCGATGCCGCTGCTGCCGCCGGTGATTATAACGACCTTATTCATGCTTTCTCCCCCAATACACTGCCGATGATCTCTACCGCTTCATCAATGAGCGGTTCGGTAAGAGTCGCCATATAGCTGGTGCGCAGCAGGCACTCGGCGGGCGGGGTGGCGGGCGGCAGCACCGGATTGACATAAACACCGGCATCGTAGAGCTGACGGGCGGCGGTCAGGGTGTTTTCGACGGTATAGGTGTACAGCGGGATAATGGGGGTGGTGGATTCGATGATCTTGACCCGCTTTTTGCGCAGACCCTCTCTGGCGTAAGCCGAAAGGGAGAGCAGGCGGTCGACGATCTCGGGGTGGGCTTCCAGATAGCGCAGCGCCGCCAGTGCCGTGGCGCAGGAGGCGGGGGTGATGGAAGCGGAGAAGATGAATGGACGGGAGGCGTGGCGGACATACTCCGCGACCTCATTGCTGGAAGCCATGTAGCCGCCCAGACTGGCAAGGGATTTGCTGAAGGTGCCCATGTAGATATCGACCTCGTCCTCCAGCCCAAAGTGACTGGCGGTACCGCGTCCGCCCTCGCCCAGTACGCCGAGACCGTGGGCATCATCGACCATGACCCGCGCGCCATACTGCTTGGCAAGCCGCACGATCTCCGGCAGCTTGGCAATATCGCCGCCCATGCTGAATACGCCGTCGGTGACGATGAGACAGCCTGCCGTTTCCGGTACCTTTTGCAGCTGGCGCTCCAGATCCTCCATATCGGCGTGGTCGAAGCGCAGCATTTTGCCGTAGCTCAGCTTGCAGCCATCGTAGATACTGGCGTGGTTCTCCTTATCGCAGATGACATAATCACCGCGCCCCACGATGGCGCTGATGATGCCCAGATTGGACTGGAAGCCGGTGGAGAAGGTAACGACTGCCTCCTTGCGCAAAAACCTTGCAAGCTCCGCCTCCAATTCCAGATGCATTTCCAGCGTGCCATTGAGGAAGCGGGAGCCGGAGCAGCCGGTGCCATACTGCTCAAACGCCTTGATGCCGGCTTCGATGACCTCGGGGCAGGTGGTAAGTCCCAGATAGTTATTGGAGCCGAGCATGATGCGGCGCTTGCCCTCCATGATGACCTCCGGTGCCTGACGGCTTTCCAGCGCGTGAAAATAGGGGTAGATGCCTTTTTCCTTCAGCTCGCTTGCCAGCGATGGCTTACGGCATTTTTCAAACAGATCGATCATTGGTGATTATTCCTCCTCTTGTTCCAGTGCCGTGAGGAACGCATCCAGCACGGCGGCGGTAGTATCCAGCTCCTGACGGGAAAAACGGTGGGTGAGCTGCCCCAGCAGACGGTCGAAGCGCCCGGGGGCTTCCAGTGTTTTTTGGCGGTAGTCGGCGCCGATCTGCAAAAGGCACTCCCGACGGTCGCTTTGGGAAGCGATTTTTTCCACGACGCCCTTTTGCGCCAGCTCATTCACCCGATAGGTGGCGCTGGGCTGGGAAATGCCCATCTCGCCGGCAAACTGGGTAAGGGTGGGGCGCTCCAGCAGATAGATGACATCGGTGGCGATGGCATCGGCGGCAGAGAGCCGACCGGTGCGGTGCAGCAGGCGACGGTAGATGACCAGCCGCAGCCGGTGATAAAGATGGGAAAAGCGGTTGGCATTTTCCACGGTCGGACACCTCCTTTATTGATGGGATAAACATAAAATATTTTATATAAATATTTCAATATTATTATAGGCGACACGAGGAGTGGGGTCAAGTGAAGATTGTGTGAATGACAGGGGGGAGGGTAGAGGATAGGGTGGGGGATAGCGGGTTTTCACCTGTTTGGCAAAAGGAAAGTCCCCCTGCGTGAGGATATCACACAGGGGGGCTTCGAGGGAGAATAATGAAGAAAAAAGAAGATGTCAGGAAAGTAGAATACGGTCATTGGCGAATTCTTCGGCGGTGGAAAGGGTAAAGGCGTGCAGCAGGTCATCGACCGTCAGGCGCTTCTTTTCTTCGCCGCTGATATCAAAAACGATCTTGCCGGCGTTCATCATGATAAGCCGGTTGCCGTGGGCAATGGCGTCCTTCATATTGTGGGTGACCATCAGGGTGGTCAGGTTGCCCTCCTCCACAAAGCGGTCGGAAAGCTCCAGCACCTTGGCAGCGGTCTTGGGGTCAAGGGCGGCGGTGTGCTCATCTAACAGCAGCACCTTGGGCTTCTTCATAACAGCCATTAGCAGGGTAAGCGCCTGCCGCTGACCGCCGGAAAGCAGCCCGACCTTGGAGGACAGCCGCTCCTCCAGCCCCAGATCCAGCTCCGAGAGGAGCCTCCGAAAATTTTCACGGTCGGCGGGGGAAATTGCCCAGCGCAACCCGCGGTGCTCCCCGCGGTGCGCTGCCAGCGCCATGTTTTCCTCGATCCACATATCGGCGGCGGTGCCCATCATGGGATCCTGGAACACACGCCCGAGGAAGCGGGCACGCTTCTGCTCCGGCAGGTCGGTGATATCCTCCCCGTCGATGGTGATGCTGCCGCTGTCCACCGAGAAGGTTCCGGCGATGGTATTCAGCAGGGTGGATTTGCCCGCGCCGTTGCCGCCGATGACGGTAACGAAATCGCCGTCATTGAGGGTAAGGGAAAGCCCATCCAGCGCGATCTTCTGGTTGACGGTGCCAGCGTGGAAGGTCTTGCGGATATTTTCCAGCTTCAGCATACGGTGGAACCTCCTTTGGCGTGATGATGGGCAGCCCATTGTTTACGGAGATAGGGAATAGCGAGGAACACGGTAACGACCAGTGCCGAGAAGAGCTTGAGATCGGTGGTGGAAAGCCCCGCCCAGATAACGATGGCAAGAATGAAGTAGTAAGCCACAGCGCCCAGTGCGGTGGTCAGAAGACGCAGGGCGAAGTTTTTGCGCTTGCCCAGCAGTGCCTTGCCGATGACGACAGCAGCCAGACCAATGACGATGGCGCCGCGTCCCATGTTGATATCGGAGTTGCCCTGATACTGTGCCAGCAGCGCGCCGGAAAGACCGACCAAGCCATTGGAGAGCATAAGCCCCAGTACCTTCATGCGGTTGGTGGAGATGCCCTGCGCCCGTGCCATGTGCTCATTGTTGCCGGTGGCACGGATAGCGCAGCCGAGTTGCGTGCCGAAGAACCAGTACAGAACGCCGACGATTACCAGGACAAAAATTCCGCTGACCAGTATGGCAGTGGGAACCTTGGCGCTGGTAAGCAGCAGCTTGTACTGGGTACGGCTGACGGTGAGGTTGCTTTTGCCGCCCATGATGTGCATATTGATGGAATAGAGGGCAAGCTGGGTAAGGATACCGGAAAGGATAGCGGGAATGCCCAGCACGGTATGCAAAAGCCCGGTGCACAGACCGGCAAGCGCACCTGCCAGCACTGCACAAAGCAGTGCCAGCAGGGGATTCATGCCGCCGATGATGCACACGGCAGCAACGGCGCCGCCGGTACAAAGGCTGTTATCTACCGTGAGGTCGGCGTAGTCCAAAATCTTATAGGTGATGGCAACGCCGATTGCCATGATGCCCCAGATAAGCCCCTGAGCCAAGGCTCCGGGCAGGGAATTGAGCAGCGTAAGCGGATTCATGGTTTACCTCTTCATTCGTTAGAATTTGGGATTACTTGAGCTCCTCCGGAATGGTGATGCCGAGTTCGGCAGCGTTTTCCTCATTGATGACGAGGGTCAGGTTACTGACATCAAAGAAGAAGATGGGGGTGGTGGCGGGGTCAGCGCCGTTGACGAGGATATCGTAAGCCTGCTGACCGGCAGCACGGCCCAGCTCGTAGTAGCTGATGGCGTAGGTGGCAAGGAAGCCGCTTTCGCACATACCGCCCTCGCCGCAGATAACGGGCTTGCCGGCAGCGGTGGTGATGTTGCTCATGGTGGGAACATTGGCGGCGATGAGGTTATCGGTCGGCTCGTAGAAGGCGTCCACCTCATTGCAGGCGGCGGTCACAACGGTCTGAATCTCGTTGGTATCGGCAACAGAGTAGATTTTAACGGTGAAGCCCTCGGCTTCAAAGGCGGTTTTTGCCTCCTCTGCCTGAATGGCGGAGTTCTCCTCGCCGGAGTTGATGACGATGCCGACGGTCTTGACCTCGGGGCACAGGGTCTTCATCAGGTCGACCTGTACGGTGACGGGGTTCATATCGGAAGCGCCGGTGACATTGGCGCCGGGGGCTTCATTGCTGGCGACCAGACCGCTGGAAACATAGTCGGTCACGCTGGTGCCTACTACGGGGATATCGGAGGTCGCCTCACGCGCTGCCTTAACGGCGTTGGTGGCGTTAGCCATGATCAGATCGACCTTGGAGGAAACGAACTGGTTGACAATGGTGGTGCAGTTGGTCTGCTCGCCCTGCGCGTTCTGGACGCTGAACTGGACTTTATCGCCCAGCTTCTCGGTGAGGAATTCCTTAAAGCCGCGGGTGGCTTCGTCCAGTGCAGGGTGTTCGACCAGCTGAACGATGCCGATCTGGAAGACCTTTTCGCCGTCACCAGACGGGGTGGGGGTATTGTTATCGCCGCAGGCGGTCATGCCGACGACCATGAGACAGGCGGCTGCTGCCGCTAAAAGCTTCTTGATTTTCATAGTGTTTGCTCCTTATCTTTGACTGTGGTTTAATAATGAACGGATTTATCTGAAAGCCCCGCGGGAGGCACATCAGCCGGTAAACAAAAAGCCCCTGTTTTTTCCGCACTTTCTCTGGAAAAACAGGGACGATAAAGGCTTTTTATCGTGGTACCACTCTGCTTCGGGTCTCCCTTACGGGCAAACCCCTCTTTGGGCAGCTATCACTGTCCGCACGATGTAACGGTCGAACCCGACGCAGCCTACTCTCCGGTGGGAGGTGTTCGGTGCGCGGCTACCGAAAGGTACTTCATCCGTCTGACTCATCATTGCCTCGCAGCAGCCGGCAACTCTCTGTAGATTTTGGGACGGGTTACTTTTTTTCGGTCAATGCCTTTGCTTTTGTTGTCTGTACTTTAGCACTTCTACTCACGAAAGTCAACAGCTTTTTTGACGGAAATTTTACTTTTGGCATTGTGAGGAGAATTTTGGGGAACGGGTGAAATCTTTTGGACAGATTGACTGAAAACAAAGATTGTATTTGGCGGAGATGACAGGATATAAAACGGCAGGGATTGCATTATAAGGAAAGCGGGGGTACAATAAGGACGGAAAATAAAGGGCTCCGCCGGAGAAAACGGAGCGGAAAGGAACAGAACGATGGGAAAGATCGTTGTAATCGGTTCGGGACCCGCGGGGTGCAGCGCGGCGCTGTACGCGGCAAGGGCAGGCATGGAGGTAACGGTCATCAGCATGGGCGCGGGTGCCCTGCAAAAGGCTGAGATGATCCAGAACTATTACGGCTTCGAGGCAGGGATCTCCGGTGCGGAGCTGTACCGGCGGGGTGTTGCCGGTGCCGAAGCGGTTGGGGCAAAGTTTGTCACGGCGGAGGTGGTCGGGCTGGACTACACCGCTACACTGGTGGTACAGGCCACAGCAGGTGACTACCCCGCCGACGCGGTGATACTGGCGACCGGTACGGGACGGCTGGCGCCTAAGATCGCCGGTTTGACCGAGCATGAGGGACACGGGGTGAGCTACTGCGCCACCTGCGATGCCTTTTTCTACCGTGGAAAAACAGCGGCGGTGCTGGGCAGCGGCGAATACGCCCTGCACGAGGTGCAGGCACTGCTGCCGCTGGCGGGCAGGGTACTGCTGTGTACCAACGGAGAACCGCTGACGGCGGAATTTCCCGCGGCGGTGGAGGTCTATCCCGAAAAGCTGGCGGCAGTGGTGGGCGAGCCGAATGTGACTGCCCTGCGGCTGCAAGGCGGCGAGCTGCTGCCGGTGGACGGACTGTTTGTGGCACTGGGTACGGCGGGCAGCGCGGCGCTGGCGCGCAAGCTGGGTGCGCCGCTGCGGGCGGACGGACGCATTGCCGTAGATGAAAAGCAGCAGACCGGAATTCCCGGACTGTATGCGGCGGGCGACTGCACCGGCGGAATGCTGCAGGTGTGCAAGGCGGTGTACGAGGGCGCTTTAGCTGCGACAGAGGCAATCAAGATGCTGCGCGGTAAGAATAATTGATAAAGAAAGAGCAAGCGGCTCCGCCGCGGTACAGGGTACCGGACGGAGCCGCTTTTTTCTGTATTGAGAAGGAGTTAAGAGTGCCTTTTAGATCTTCTCGCGACCGGGCAGCACGAAGTGCAGGATAATGCCCGCGATGGCTGCGAAAGCCATACCGCTGAGGGTGATGGAACCGAAGCTGATGGCAGCGCCGCCGACACCCAGAATGAGGATAGCAGCCGCGATGCACAGGTTGCGGGGCTGAGAGAAATCGACATGATGGTCAACAAGGGTACGGATACCGGTAGAAGTGACCATGCCGTACAGCAGGATACCTACGCCGCCCAGAACCGCCTGCGGGATAGAGCCGCACAGAGCGTTGAACTTGGGGCAGAACGCCAGCAGAGCCATCCACAGGGCGCCGAAGCGGACGATGGTGGGGGAGTACAGGTGGGTTACGGCAAGAACGCCGGTGTTCTCAGAATGAATGGTGAGGGAGGGACCGCCGAGGCAGCCGGAAAGAATGGTGGAAACGCCGCAGGCGAATACCGAACGATCCAGACCGGGCTCATGGGTGAAGTCCTTGCCGACTACGGTGCCGACAGCCATAACATCGCCGATGTGCTCCAGGCAGGGGACGATGGCGCAGGGTGCGATGAGAGCGATGGCTCTCCAGCTGAACTTGGGCAGGGTGAAGGAGGGAACGCCGATCCACGCCGCTTCTTTCAGAGAGGTGAAGTCTACCAGACCGAAGGGAATGGAGATGAGGTAGCCGCCGACCAGCGCGATGATGATGGTCATAACGCGGGTAAGACCCTTGGAGAAGTTATTGACACCGACCGCGATAAGGAAGGTGATGATAGCAATGGGCCAGTTGGCTTCCGCCTCCTGCACGCCGACGCTGGCGAGGGAAAGACCCAGTACCATGATGATGGGACCGACGATGATGGGCGGGAATACGCGCGCTACACGGTCTTTGCCCAGCACCTTGAGCAGCAGGGCGAACAGTAGATAAAAGACTGCCATGCCCAGAATACCGCCCTGTGCATAGGGGATACCCATTTCGCCCACGACGGTGGAAACACCGGCGATGATGGCGAAGGAGCCGCCGAGGAATGCGGGCACCATCTTCTTATCGATGAACTGATAGATGATGGTGCCGATGCCGGCGCAGAACAGGGTAACGGAAACATCCAGTCCGCACAGAATGGGAACAAGGATAACACCGCACATTGCCAGCGTATTCTGGAGACCCAGTACCGCCTTTTGGGGAGTGCTGAAGTTATCGGAAAGGTCGCCGTTTACGCCAACGATCAATTCCTTTTTCTCTTTTGTCATGGATAAATACCTCCTCAGATATGTTTAGTATGGCTTTATGGTTCAGCTTGCGCTGTGGTTGCAGTAGAATTCAGCCGCACAGGAAAACTCGTCCATCGGCATTTTGTTGATAATGTCACGGAAAGGCGTATAGGCATCGGGACCGGTGCGGATCATTTTATCGCCCACCTTTTCCAGAAGCTCCGCCTTGGTGATGGGGAATTTGACCTCCCGCATCGCCAGCACCATGTAGTGCAGCGTCAGCATATAGGGCATTGGCTCCATGATCATTTTTCATCACCTCCAAAAGTGTATGCCTTGTACTGGTTGTGGGTCTCGCCGTGTCCGCCCAGCTCTTTGCAGGCGGCGCCGCGGTGACGGAACGAATACAGGAATGTATTGGTGGTGCTGCTTTCATGCAGCTTATCCACCAGTCCGGGGTACAGGTCTGCCTTCAGCAGGTAGGGCACCATCATGGGCGCTTCGGTGACAATATTGCCGTCGGGGTTGACGATCATGCTGTTGCCGAAAGCGGCGCAGGCGTGCTCCATGCCGTAGCAGTTGGCGCCGACGACATAAACCTGGTTGCAGTAAGCCGCGCAGCGGTTGGTCAGCTTCCACGGCTCCTCCCACGGGTTCATATAGTGGGTGATGCGCACCACGATATTGGCGCCGTTGTAGGCGGCTTCACGCCAGATCTCGGGATAGTCGCCATCGGCGCAGACAATGGTGGCGATGCGGCTGCCCTTGGGACCGGGGGTCACGGGGCACTCCCAGCCGGGATAATGGCGCTCGGTGGGGATCCAGGGGTTCATCTTGCAATACTGGTGGACGACCTCGCCCTCATCATTGATCATGATGGCGCAGTTGCCGGGGGCGTCGTGACCCTCCAGCTTGAGAATGACACCGAAGATGCCCCAGACCTTCAGGCGGGCACAGGCTTCTTTCAGGCGACCGACCTCGGGGGAATCCAAAGTCAGCACGACCTTCAGACGCTCCAGCGGGTGCATGCCCTGCACACCGAACTCCGGAGAAACGAACAGATCGTACCCGGGGAAGCCGCGGGCGCCGATCTCCATGTACTGAATGATCTGATCAATGTTCTTGTTGACCTCCTCCATGCAGGTGGCATGGATCGGTTCCAACTGCGCCACTACGGTGGAAAGGACTTCGGTTTGGGTGGGTCCGCCGCCGATGCCGTGGCTGCTGCCGATGATCATAGCAATTACCTCCTCTTGATTTCAGAAACATCATGAAACATGTTTCATAGTTTGCAACTTCAAGATACGACAAATATCCGCAAAAGTCAATGGAAAAACAAAATTATTAGCGGAAAACTGCGAATTTTCAGCAATATGCCAAAAGAAACAAATTCATTTTTGTGAAACATTTTTCACAACAAGGGGCAGATGACTTGCGAATTGGAAGAAAATGCGTTATAATACAGGGGAGAGAAAACATTGTTTCATTTAAGGGAGGCGGCGGTCATCAATATCAGAGAGTTGGCAAGCCTTGCCGGTGTTTCCATCGCAACGGTTTCCCGTGTGATCAATAACCCCCAGCTGGTGCAGCCGGATACCCGCGAGCATGTGCTGGAGGTGATGCGGCAGGTCAATTACTCGCCGGCGTGGACGGTGGAATCCCGCCTGTCCGGTCGCTCGCGGTTGATCGCGTTTTTGTTCAGCGAGGCGGACTACTATTTCTATTCCGATATCCGCAGTGGGCTGGAATCCATAGCGGGGCTGCGCGGCTACACGGTGCTGTACTGTCCCATTTCGGCGGAGCCGCAGCGCCGCAGCCAGCAGCTCAGAACGATCTTTGAGCAGAAGCTGGACGGCGCGATCTGGGCGCTGCGCGATTTTTACCCCGAGGATATTAAAATGATTGACGAGCGGCAGGTGCCGCTGGTGCTGGCACGCAAATATGACAGCGCCCCCACCGACCGCTATAACTGCTGCTATATCAATTTTGCCGAGGCAAGCTACCGCATGACCCGTCACCTGCTGGAGATGGGGCACCGGCGCATCGGGCTGATGTTCGAGAATGTTTCCCAGCAGTTCATGAGCAGCTTTTGCCAGGGCTGGGAACTGGCGCTGAAAGAGGAAGCCGCGCCGCGGGAGCCGGAGCTGCTGCTGAACGCCCCCAACAGCATGGCGGGTGGCTATGCCAAAACGATGGAGCTGCTGGAGCGCGGTGAAATGCCGGAGGCGGTATTCTGCGCCAGTGATGAGCAGGCTTTCGGCGTGTTGAAGGCGGCGCACGAAAAAGGCGTGCGGGTGCCGGAGGAGCTGGCGGTGGCGGGCTTTACCGATTCCCCGATGAGCAACCTCTGCGATCCGGAGCTGACCACCATCGACCTGCCCATCTACCGCTTGGGGATTATCGCGGCGCGTATGCTGTTTGATGTGATAGAGGATATCGGCAGCGAGATGACTGCCGGCGAGGTAGTCTTGCAGCCTAAACTACGCATCCGCCGTAGCTGCGGCAATGAAAAGCCCATCAACGTACTGTTCGAGTAAAAGGAAGGGAAGTTTATGCTCACGCTGAATACGCAATTTATGGGAATGACGCTCAAGAACCCGATCATGGCGGCGCCCGGTCCGTGGACTGGCACGGCGGAGGGGCTGCAGGCGGCAATTGATGCCGGCGCAGGGGCAGTGATGACAGAAACCATTTCTCAGGAGGTCTATCCCCGTTTGGCGCAGAACTGCTACCACAAGGGCGGTGCGGTATTCAGCACCTCGCTATACAGCAACCTGACGATAGAGCAGTGGGAAGACGTGCTGGAAAAACTCCGCCCCGGCGACTGCAAACTCATTGCCTCCATACGGGGCGCGACGCCCAGCGAACTGGCGTATGTGGCGCGCAAGACTGAGCGTATGGGGGTGGACGCCTTGCAGCTGGATTTATATGCTCCCATCGGTCCGGTGCTGGCGGAGCTTTACACCAGTCCCGACCTCATAGCGGAGCTGGTCTCCGCCGTAAAAAATAAGGTATCGCTGCCGCTGATGGTGCGCCTGCCCCATTATGTAGCGGATAATAAAAAGTTCCTGCGGGCGCTGGAGGGCGCGGGTGCCGATGGCATCTGCACCATCGAGAGTATCCGCGGCATCAGCGGGGTGGATATTGTGAATGCCCGTCCCCTGATGCCGACCCATGGCGGCTATACCGGCACCAATGTGCGCCCTATCACCCTTTCCGCCATTGCCGCTCTCAGCCAGAATTCCAATCTGCCGGTCGCAGCGGCGGGCGGCTTTAATGCCGCCGAGAATGTGATAGAGGCAATCGAACTGGGTGCTTCCACGGTGATGTTCGGCTCGGCGATGCTGGACGGCTACGGTGTGATCACCGAAACGGTGCGTCAGCTGGGCGAATGGTTGGAGCAGAACGGCTACAGTGATATCGGGGCGCTGCGTGGGGCGGCACTGCAGCATTTGCGTTCCTACGAGGAGCTGCACGAGCGGTAAACAAGAAGAATTAAGGGGGCTTGGCTTTCGGTTGAGCTCCCTTTTGTGCGTCTTGGCTAAAACCGCGGTACTTTTTTGGGTGGATTTATCTTGCCCTAAGCCTTGCAAGTACGGCGTATATCGTGTAATATATTGTGTAGAAGATAAAAATAAACACCTATATATTGTGTTTAGGACGCTAAAGTACCATAGTAAGAGGAAAGAGAGGAAAAACCGCATGAAAGTCATTAAAAGAAACGGCTCCGAGGTCGATTTTGACATT
>CAKSYU010000019.1 GCA_934524965.1 uncultured Angelakisella sp. | reverse complement strand
TTTTCCTTCAGCTCGTCAATGATCTCCTCAAAGCGCTTCTTGGAAAGCTCCATCACTACGTCGGAGAACATCTGAATGAAGCGGCGATAGCTGTCGTAGGCAAAGCGGGGGTTGTTGGTCTGCTTGGCAAGACCCTGTACGGACTCGTCGTTCAGACCAAGGTTCAGAATGGTGTCCATCATGCCGGGCATGGAGGCACGGGCGCCGGAACGTACGGAGACCAGCAGGGGGCTCTCTACGTCGCCGAACTTCTTGCCGACCTTCTTTTCCAGCTTCTCCAGGTAAACAAAGATATCAGCCATGATATCCTCGTTGATCTGGCGACCGTCGGTGTAGTACTGGGTGCAGGCTTCGGTGGTGATGGTAAAGCCGGGAGGCACGGGCATGCCGGCATTGGTCATCTCCGCCAGGTTGGCGCCCTTACCGCCCAGCAGCTCACGCATGTCCTTGTTGCCCTCTTCAAACATATAGAGGTACTTTTTCTTGCTGCTTTCCGCAGCGTGTTTCTTCCCAAACATTTTTGCGTATTCCTCCTTGGATTATTTGGAATTTGGTTCTTGGCGGACAGACCGCGAAGGGGGAAAAATGCCTGTCCGACCGGTTGGCGCTCTGCGCCATTGTTATTATTATAACACGCTTTCATGCGATTGCCACAGTTTTTTTGATAGTTTTTCAGACTGTTTTCATAATATATACCTTATAAGTTCATCATTTTTTCGTCTATCGCCCCGCTTTGCCGCCGCAGCCGCCCCTCCTCTGTGGATAACGCCTAATTTTCCCGCCCGCCGGCGGCGTTTTTTCTCCCTCTTTAGCCGCTTCTCCCCTTGCAAAAACCCCGCAAACAGCCCATAATAGCAGTAGATAATGTCTTGCTGCGCCCATCGGCAACCGCCCCGCGGTCAAGCGATGGCACTCGCATACCGCTGTACCAAGAGAGGAGGAACCCCCATGCCAAAGTCCGACCCCGCCCGCGAGGCGCTGCTCACCGCGCTGGAAGCCTCCGGCGTTCATATCCCCCTTTGGGACGGGATCCTCATAGATGAGACGGTCACCGTCGCCGCCGGCGCCACCATTCTGCCCGGCTGTATCCTCCGCGGCAATACCGTCATCGGTGCTGGCTCGGTCATCGGTCCCGGTTCCGTCCTCACCGATGCCGTCATCGGCATCGGCTGCACCGTCAAGAATACATATATCACCCAGTCTACTCTGGAGGATAATGTCTCCATCGGACCGTTCTCGCAGGTGCGCCCCGGCTGCCATATCGCCGCGGGCTGCAAGATCGGCGATTTCGTCGAGGTCAAAAATTCCAATATTGGCGAAAAGACCGCCATTGCCCACCTCACCTATGTCGGCGATACCGATTGCGGCAGCGGCGTCAATTTCGGCTGCGGCGTCGCCATCGCCAACTTTAACGGCAGAGAAAAATTCCGTACCACCATCGGCGATCATGCCTTCCTCGGCTGCAATACCAATCTGGTCGCCCCCGTTACCATCGGCGCAGGCGCCTACACCGCCGCCGGCGCCACCGTCACCCGAGATGTTCCCGAGGACGCTATGCTGATTGCCCGCGCCGAGCAGGTCGTCAAGCCGGGGCTAGCCCGCCGCTTCCGCCGCGAGAAAAAGTAAAGCCTCCGACTGCGGCGGCAAGCATATCTCCCGCTCCGGTTGCCTTGCGGTGCCCGAAAAAACCCTCGCGCTGCTCGCTTGCTTGGTTTTTTCGACCGCTGCGGGTGCTCCGCCTCGCTGCATCCGCCACCGGCGGCGCTCGGCTCCGCACCCTCTCACCGCGACCCGTATCACCTCCGAAAAGCCCCCATCGGGAACACACACCGCCTTGGTGTTTGACCATATTATCAATATCATCAGTAGGGAGTAGAAAAAATCATGAAAAGTATCCACGGAAAAGACATCAAGATCTTCGCCTGCAATTCCAACAAAAAGCTGGCGGAGGATATCGCCGCCGCTATGGGCTTGCCGCTGGGACGCTGCACCGTCGGCGCGTTTGCCGATGGTGAGGTCTCCATTTCCATCGAAGAATCCGTCCGCGGCTCCGATGTATTCGTTGTCCAGTCCACCTGCGGTCCCGTCAATAATCACCTGATGGAACTGCTCATTATGATCGATGCCCTCAAGCGCGCCTCCGCCGCACGCATCACCGCCGTCATTCCCTACTACGGCTATGCCCGTCAGGATAGAAAAGCAAAGGCGCGCGATCCGATCTCCGCCAAGCTGGTCGCCGATCTCATCGCCGTTGCCGGCGCCGACCGTGTCCTCAGCATGGATCTCCATGTGGCACAGATCCAGGGCTTCTTCAATATCCCCGTCGATCACCTCATGGGCACCCCCATTCTGGCGCCCTATTTCGTGGAAAAGTTCAAGAATATCCCCCGCGAGCAGATCGCCGTCGTTTCCCCCGATCTCGGCTCCGTCACCCGCGCGCGCAAGTTCGCCGAGCGGCTGGATTGCCCCCTTGCCATTATTGATAAGCGCCGTCCCCGCGCCAATGTCAGCGAGGTCATGAATATCATCGGCGATGTCCAGGGCAAGACCGTCGTGCTGGTCGATGACATGGTGGATACCGCCGGTACCCTCTGCCACGGCGCGGAAGCCCTCATCAAGCTGGGCGGCGCCAAGGAGGTCTATGCCTGCGCGACCCACGGTGTTCTTTCCGGACCGGCCATTCAGCGCCTGACCGACAGCGTCATCACCGAAACGGTGTTCCTCGATACCATTCCCGCCAAGGAGGGCGCCGAGTCCGCCCGCATCAAGATGCTTTCTGTTGCCCCTGTCTTTGCCGAGGCGATCAGCCGCATCTATGAGGACAAGCCCGTTTCGCCCCTTTTCACCTGATTTTTGTGATATACTCCGGCAGGAGGGAGCCGCTCTCTCCTGCCTTTTCTCATCGGAGGTCTTATGGGATTTCTCAAGAAAAAGCAGCCCGCCGCGCCCGCCGTACAGGTCTACGGACCGGTGGAATATGTCATCTGCGGTCTGGGCAATCCGGGCAGCAAGTACGGCAATACCCGCCACAATATCGGCTTCTGCGCCCTTGATGTGCTGGCAAAGGTCTGCGGCGCCGCTGTGGAGCGCTCCTGCTTTCACGCCATGACCGGCGATGCCATGTTAAATGGCAGGCATGTGCTGCTCATGAAGCCCACCACCTATATGAACCTTTCGGGACAGGCGGTGCAGGAGGCGATGCAGTTCTATAAGCTCCCGCCGGAGCATCTCATCGTCCTTTCCGATGATATCAGCCTACCGGTCGGCAAAATGAGGATCCGCACCAAAGGCTCCGCCGGCGGTCACAATGGACTAAAGGATATTATCTTAAAGCTCGGCAGCGATCAGTTCCCCCGCATCAAATTCGGCGTGGGAGAAAAGCCGAACCCCGAATACGACCTTGCCGATTGGGTGCTGGGACAGTTTACCGAAGCGGAGGGGAAAACCCTTTACCCCCTGCTGCAAAATACCGCCGAAGCCTGCACCCTCATCATGCAGGGCAAGCCGGAGGAAGCCATGAGCCGCTTCAATTAGGCGCAGCTTTCCCCTGAAATTCCATACCCCGACTTCACCGCCGCAGCACCGTCATCGGTCTCCGGCGGCATTGCCGGTTTGCCGCGTCTCCGCCTGCGGCGGGGCAAAATCAGCTCCCACTCCGTCCGCCTTGCGGTGCCCGAAAAAATCTTCGCGCTGCTCGCTTGCTCGATTTTTTCGACCGCTGCGGATGCTCCGCCTCGCTGCATCTGCCACAGGCAGCGCTCGGCTCCGCATCCCACTCACCGCGACCCGTTCTATGACTTAGACCCATCTCGCCTATCGGCGTCGCAAAGTTTTTTAGGTGGCTTAGTTTGTACGCCTATCCGGCGGGGACTTCCTTTTGCTCGTGCAAAAGGAAGCAAAACACGCTCGGGGGCACCCCGAGACCCCGGACGCACCGGAACGCCCGCTCGGGAAGCCAAAGGGCGGCTTCCCGAAGCGTGGGCTAAACGGTGCTTATAAGGGGCTGTGGGCACATCTGCCCCCTCTCCCTCCCCTCCCCCGAAGCGGGGGAGGGAGTTCCTGTCCAACTCCCTGCTTGTCTTAATTCAGCGCTTGGCAAGTGCCGCCTGCCATGGGCATAAGGGGGCAGCCAGCTATAAAGTGTTACCTCACCTGCGGCATAGTTCCCCTCCTCAGAGGAGGGGAGAGGGGTGGTGGTTCGCCCTTCGCGCTCCAGCGCGCGGGCGATAAAAATGCCGCCGCAGGCTACCTTTGGAGCGCATCTGCGCGCAGTACGAATTTGTTTTTCTGCTGCCGCAGAAAAACAACATTCGTATCCAGCGCAGCCAAGCGTTGCGGGTCTTTAGGGCGGCAGCCCTAAAACGCTTTTGGGTACTTTTGGCGGGTCAAAAGTACCACCCCGCCGGTAGGCGGAGACACTATGCCATAGTCAAATCTTCCGCCGCCGTCAGGCGACTGCGAACCAAGCCAAATCCGCCCCAAATCTCCCACCCTCTCCCAATATTGCAAACTTTTTGTAAACCTTTGTGCGAATTCAACACTTTTACTGCAAATTTCCCCCGTTTCGTCCGTATTAGTAGAAGGGACTTTTCTTACCGGTAAAGCCCCCGCCCCTCTCCCTTTTTTGATCCCCATTCCTTCCCCCACAGGAGGTATTCCATGTTCCGTATGCTGCAAAATTTGACTGCCTATTCCCTCGCGCGCGACGCACTGCGCGCGGGCAAGGCTCCTCTGCTCCTCGATGGCGTCGCCGCCATTCATAAGGCGCACCTTACCGCTGCCCTTTGCAGCGATCTGGGCAGGGGCGCCGTGGTGCTCACCGCCGATGAAGCCGCCGCCACCCGCCTGATGGAGGATATCAACCGCTTTTACGGCGAGGAGCGGGCGCTGCTGTTCCCCGAAAGGGAATTCACCTACCACAGCGTCGAAAGCGTCAGCCGGGAATATGAACAGCTCCGGCTGGGGGTATTGCGCCGCCTGCAAAGGGATCCCTCCCTCATCGTGGTGGGCACGGTGACTGCCGCCTTACAGCCCACCTTGCCGCCGCAGCAGCTTTCCGCCGCTACCCTCACCCTGCGGGTCGGCGAGGAATACCCGCCCCAAAGGCTGCTGGATTTTCTGGTGCAGGCAGGCTACCAGCGCACCGAGCAGGTGGAGGGCATCGGGCAGTTTGCCGCGCGGGGCGGCATCGTGGATTTTTACACCCCGCAGTACAGCTACCCCATGCGTCTGGAATATTGGGGAGACGAGGTCGATTCCATTGCCGCCTTTTCGCTGGAAAGCCAGCGGCGGGAGGACAGCATGAAGCAGGTGGAGATCACGCCGGTGCGGGAGCTTTTGTACCGCCCTGCCGAGCTTGCCGACCGCCTGACCGAAAAGCTGAACCGCCTTACCCCCAAGCAGAAAGCCCTGTGTGAGGAGGGCTTGCGGCAGGACATTGACCTGCTGCGGGGCGGAGCGGGACTGCCCGCCGCCGACCGCTATGCCGGTCTGCTTTGTCCGCCGGATAGCAACCTCCTTTCCTACCGCGGCGATAGGCTGCTGATCCTCTCGGAGGGGGCAAACCTCAAGGAAAGCCTGAGCCACGCCTGCTGGCAGCAGAAGCAGGACATTACCGCTCTGTTGGAGCAGGGAGCTTTAGCTCCGGGCTGCGCCTTCCTCTATCCGGAGCCGGCGGTGCTGGCGGAACAGCTTCCGCAGCTTCCCACGGTCATTCTGGATAGCTTCCCCCGCAGCTACCCCGGTTTGCCGCTGGCTGGGCTGTACCATGTCGCCGCCAACGCCCTTTCGGTGTGGAGCGGCGCTTTGGACCCGCTGTGCGAGGATCTGGAAAACTACCGCAGCCAGAACTGGACGGTATGGCTGCTGGGCGGTACCGAGCGCGGCGCCCTCGCCCTTACCGAGGACTTGAACCGCCGCGGCTTCGCCGCAAGATTTGTAAAATCACCCGAAAATATTACTCATGGTAAAATATTTGTGCTTCCCGGCGGGCTTTCCTCCGGCTTCGAGTATCCCGAGCTCCGCTGGGCGGTGCTTACCACGGCAAGGGGCGGCGCGGCACCCACGACCACCCGCCGCCGGCAAAGCCGCCGCCAGCAGGGCGAGGTGCTGCGGGAGCTGACCGACCTGACCCCCGGCATGGCGGTGGTTCATGTGGCGCACGGCATCGGCATTTTTGAGGGGATCGTCAAGCAGGAGGTAGGCGGCGTCACCAAGGATTACATCAAGATCCGCTACGCCGGCACCGATATGCTGTATGTCCCCGTCACCCAGCTGGATCTGGTCACCCGCTATGTCGGCGGCAAAGATGAGCAGACCGTAAAGCTGAACCGTCTGGGCGGCAACGAGTGGAGCCGCACCCGCCAAAGGGTGAAAAAATCGGTGGAGGATATGGCGGCGGAGCTCATTCAGCTTTACGCCAAGCGCAGTACGGTAAAGGGCTTCGCCTTCAGCCCCGACAGCGACTGGCAGACCGAATTTGAGCAGCGCTTTGAATACGAGGAGACCGAGGACCAGCTGCGCTGCATCGCCGAGATCAAGCACGATATGGAGCAGCCCGCCCCGATGGATCGGCTGCTGTGCGGCGACGTGGGCTTCGGCAAAACGGAGGTGGCGCTGCGCGCCGTTTTCAAATGCGTGTTGGACGGCAAGCAGTGCGCCGTATTGGTGCCCACCACCATTCTGGCGTGGCAGCACTACCAAACCTTTTTGCGGCGGCTGGAGGGCTACCCCATCACGGTGGAGCTGCTTTCCCGCTTCCGCACCCCAAAGCAGCAAAAAGATATTCTGCAAAAGCTGGCGGACGGCAAGATTGATGTGGTGGTGGGCACCCACCGTCTGGTGCAGGAGGACGTCCGGTTCCGTGATCTGGGACTTTGCGTCATCGATGAGGAGCAGCGCTTCGGCGTCAAGCAGAAGGAAAAATTCAAGCAGATGAAGGGCAGCGTGGATATCCTCACCCTTTCCGCCACCCCCATTCCCCGCACCTTGAATATGGCGATGAGCGGCATTCGGGATATGTCGGTCATCAACGAAGCGCCGCAGGACCGCCACCCGGTGCAGACCTATGTGCTGGAATACGACGACCACATCATCACCGAGGCGATCCAAAAGGAGCTGCGGCGGGGCGGGCAGGTATTCTACCTGCACAACCGCATCGATAACATCGAGCTGACCGCCGCCCACCTCAAGGAGGAGCTGCCGGAGGCGCGCATCGTTACCGCCCACGGCAAAATGAGCGAGGACGAGCTTTCTGATATCTGGCAGCGACTGCTGGAGCGGGAAATTGATATCCTTGTCTGCACCACCATTATCGAGGCGGGAGTGGACGTCCCCAACTGCAACACCCTCATCATCGAGGACGCCGACCGTATGGGGCTTTCCCAGCTGTATCAGCTCCGCGGCAGGGTGGGGCGCAGCGGCCGCCGTGCCTATGCCTACTTCACCTTCCGGCGGGGCAAGGCGCTCTCCGAGATCAGTGAAAAGCGGCTGGAGGCGATCCGGGAATTCACCAGCTTCGGCAGCGGCTTCCGCATTGCCATGCGGGATCTGGAGATCCGCGGCGCCGGCAATATTCTGGGAAGTGCCCAGCACGGGCAGATGGAGGCGGTGGGCTACGACCTCTACCTGCGGCTCTTAGGGGACGCCATAAGGGAGCAAAAGGGCGAAAAGCCGGTGGAAAACCTCGAATGCCTGGTGGATATTCAGATCGAGGCGCACATTCCGGAAAAATATATTCCGTCTTTGGCGCAGCGCATCGACATTTACAAAAAAATCGCTGCGATCCGCTCCGAGGAGGACTGGAGCGACACCATGGACGAGCTGTGCGACCGCTTCGGCGAGCCGCCCCGCTCGGTGGCGGGACTTCTGGATGTGGCGCTGATCCGCAGCAGGGCGGCGGCGCTGGGCATTCGGGAGATCGACCAGTGGGTAGGCAGCCTGCTGTTCTACTCCGAGCGCATTGACCGCGGCGACCTGCTGGCGCTGACCCGTGCCCTGCCGGGCAGGGTGCTGATGAACGCCGGCGCCAAGCCCTACCTGACCGTCAAGCTGCAAAAGGGGCAGGAGCCGATGGACGGGATCCGCGAGGTGCTGACGGTGCTGGAAACGGCGGAGAAAACGCCTGTCCAAAACTGATTGCAGAACCCGAAAGAGTGGGCTATAATAAGGGCGGAAGCCTGTGCCTGCCGCCGGGGCTTCCCGCCGCCCGACAGCGGGGGCAAAAATGCCCCCGCCCCGCCGCCCCCGCAGGGGGCGGCGCCCCAAAAAGGCGGAGCCTTTTTGGGGGTCGGGCGGCGGGAAAGCCCGCGGCGGCGGGGAAGTGAACCGAGGAGGGGAGACCATGCAGAAGCTGACAGCGGCTACCGTATTTGCGGAGCTGCAAAAGAAAGAGATTGCACTCATCGGGCTGGGGGTCAGCCACCGTCCGGTGGCAAGGCTGCTTGCCCAAAAGGGCATGAGCGTGACGGTCTACGATAAAAAAAGCCCCGAGGAGCTGGGCGAGGCGGCAGCGGAGCTTGCCGCCATGGGTGTCAAATTTGTCACCGGTGCGGATTACCTGCAAAAGCTGCGGGGAAATGTCATTTTCCGCACGCCGGGTATGTATTTTAATCACCCGCGCCTGCGCGAGCTGATGCGGGCGGGCGCCGCCGTCACCAGCGAACTGGAGCTGTTTATGCAGTGCTGTCCCTGCCCCATCATCGGGGTGACGGGCAGCGACGGCAAAACCACCACCACCAGCCTCATTGCCGAAATGCTGCGGCAGAGCGGCAAAACGGTGCATTTGGGCGGCAATATCGGGCGGGCGCTGTTCCCGGAGCTGGAGAGCGTAAAGCCCGACGACATGGCGGTGGTGGAGCTTTCCTCGTTCCAGCTTTTATCCATGCGGCAAAGCCCCGAAATTGCCGTGGTGACCAATGTGACCCCCAACCATCTGGACGTCCACGGGACGATGGAGGAGTACATTGCCGCCAAGAAAAATATTTTCCTGCACCAGGGGGCTTTTACCGCCACGGTGCTGAATGCCGACTGTCCCACCACCGCCGGCTTTGCGGCAGAGGTAAGGGGCGACTGCCGGTGGTTCAGCCGCCGGCACCCGGTAGAGCGGGGCGCATGGCTGGACGACGATGGTACCCTGCACTATACCGACGGCAGCGGCGATACTCCGCTGTTTTCGATGAGCGAGATAAAAATACCGGGGCTGCACAATGTGGAGAATATGCTGACTGCCATCGCCGCCGTGTGGGGACTGGTGCCGCCTGAGATCATTCGACGGGTGGCGGAGACCTTCCCCGGCGTGGAGCACCGCATAGAGTTTGTGCGGGAGTTGGACGGGGTGCGCTGGTACAACGATTCCATCGCCACCAGCCCTACCCGCACCATTGCCGGACTGGAGAGCTTTGACCAGAAGCTCATCATCATTGCCGGCGGGTACGACAAGCATTTGGACTACACCCCGCTTGCCGAACCGGTGCTGCACCATGTCAAGGCGCTGATTTTGACCGGCGCGACGGCGGATAAAATAGCGGCGGCGGTGACCGCCCACCCCGGCTATGCTGCAAGCGGTCTGGTGCTGCGGCGTGCCGCCACACTGGACGAGGCTGTGACGATTGCCCGTGACATTGCCAAAGCGGGGGATATCGTTTCGCTTTCGCCGGCTTCCGCCAGCTTTGACTGCTACCCGAACTTTGAGGTGCGGGGGCAGCACTACAAGGCGCTGGTGAATGCCCTGAAGTGAACTAAGGCTGAAAAAGGCAGAAGCTGCAAAAAGGCAGGACGCCCGCAGGGCAAACCGTCCGAAGGACGGTTTTGACGGCGGCGAAGCCGCCGCCAGCTCCGGCGAAGCCGGAGCGCCCTGCGGGCGGATATTTGCCCTCTGCACAGCCCCTCAAAAGCACTTCCCGAAGTGGTACCCGGATTTTTGACAAATGTATAAGCAGGAGCTTTACTCATGCTTCATATGAGAGATGAGTGGAGCGAAAAAAGGAGGATAAATATGAACATCACGACCGAAAAGATAACCGCCGCCGCGCGCCGGCTGTGCGAAGCACCTGCCCCCAGCGGACGGGAGTGCGCCGCCTACGCTGCCGCGCGGGAGATGCTTTCCCCATTGGGAGAGGTGAAGCGTACCCCACTGGGCAGCCTGCTGTGCTGCGTCAATGAAGGCAAAGAGGGCGCGCCGCATCTGCTGCTGGAGGCGCATCTTGACCAGATCGGCTTTATTGTGACCCGTGTGGAGGAGGGCTTTTTGCGGTTTGCCAAGGTGGGTGGCATTGATGCCCGCTGGCTGCCTGCCACCCCTGTGGTGATCCATGCCGCCGGGGGCGACTACTCCGGCATCATCACCTCGGTACCGCCCCATCTGGCGGGGGACGGCGCCGACCATTCCATCAAGATCGAAAACCTGCTCATCGATACCGGCTTTACCGCCGAGACCGCGGCAAAGCTCTTTGCCCCCGGAGATATCGTTACCTTCGCGGCAAAGCCCGCAGAACTGATGAACGGCAGACTGGCGGCTCCGGCGCTGGACGACCGCATCGGCTGCGCCGCCGTCATCGCCGCGGCGGAGGAGATCGCCGCCGAAAAGCCCGACTGCAAGGTAACGGTGCTGCTTTCCTCGATGGAGGAGGTAGGCGGACAGGGCGCCATGACCGGCGGCTTTGCCGTACAGCCTGACTATGCCATTGCGGTGGACGTCAGCTTCGGCGATGGCTTTGGCTGCGCGCCGGAAAAGACCAGTCCTTTGGGCGGCGGCACCATGCTGGGCTATTCGCCGCTTTTGAACCGCGACTTTACCATGAAGCTGAAGGCACTGGCGGAACAGCACGGGATCCCGCTGCAGCACGAGCCGATGGGCGGACGCACCGGCACCGACGCCGACGAGCTGGCGATTGTCGGACGCGGCGTGAAAACGGCGCTTTTGTCCATTCCGCTGCGCAGCATGCACACTGTGGCGGAGACCATTGACCCAGAGGACGCGGCGAACACCGCCCGCCTGATGGCGCTGGCGGCAAAGGAGGGCATTTGACATGAAATACGAGCGGTTGTGGAAAGATATAGAGACCCTGTGCGCACTGCGCGGTCCGAGCGGCAGAGAGGACGCCGTGCGGGAGTACTTGATCGGTGAGATCAAGGGTCACGCCGAGTATGAGGTAGACCCGCTGGGCAACCTGCTGGTGCGCAAAAAGGGCAAGGCACCCGCCAAAAAGGTTTTGCAGCTTTCCGCCCACATGGACGAGGTGGGCTTTATTGTGACGAATATCGACGAGAAGGGCTTCCTTTCCTTTGCGCCGGTGGGCGGCGTACAGCCCGAAGTGACCGGCGGACGCATGGTGCTGGTGGGCGACGACGCGATCCCCGGTATGGTGGGCTGCAAGCCGGTGCACCTGTTCGACGACAAGGAGCGCAGCGACCCCGGCAAGCTTTCCGGCATGAAGATAGACATTGGCGCGAAGGACAAGGCAGACGCCGAAAGCCGTGTGGCGCTGGGAGATATGGTGACCTTTACCGGTCCGGTGCTGCACTACGGCGAGGGCAAGGTGGCGGGTCGGGCGCTGGACGACCGTGCCGGCTGCGCCATGCTGCTGGCGATGATCCGTGAGGAGCTGCCCTGCGACTGCTGCTTCTCCTTTACGGTGCAGGAGGAGGTAGGGTGCTTCGGCGGAAAGACCGCCGCCTACACCCTGCAGCCCGATATTGCCATTGCCGTGGAGACCACTACGGCAGGCGACCTTGCCGGTGTGCCGGAGGAGCGCAAGGTATGCCGTCTGGGGAACGGCCCCGTTGTTTCCTTTATGGATCGAGGCACCATTTACACCTACGACCTTTACCGCAAGGTGCGTGCCCTTGCCGATGAACATGGCATTCCCAACCAGACCAAGGAGGGGGTATTCGGCGGCAACGAGAGCCGCAGCCTGATGACCGCCCGCGGCGGCAGCGAGGTGCTGGCGATCTCCGTTCCCAGCCGTTACCTGCATTCCCCCGCCTGTGTTGCCGATGAACGGGATATTGAGAACACGCTGGAGCTGCTGCGGCTGCTGCCGGAGGCGCTGGCGCTGTGATGGTAAGAAGCCTTGCCTATGACGACCGGCGGCTGCGGGACATCGGCGGCGAGCCGCTGCTTGCCACGATGGTGGAATCGGCGGCGCGGTGCTGCGGCATGGGGCTGCTGTACGAATTCTGGGGCGTTTATGAGGGGCGGCGTGACCGTGTGCCCAAGGGGTTTATTCTGCAAAAGGGACACGCCCTGTGGGCGACCGCCCTATGCCCCGAGGCGGCGCCGGAGATCGTGGACTTTCTGCGTTGGCGGCAGGAGGGCTGGGTGATGCTGTGCCCGACCCTTTCCGCCGCATGGCGGGAGGAGACCGGCGAAACGGGACTTCCGCTGACGGTGATGACGCTGCCGGAGGACGCGGCTTTTACACTGCCGGAGGCGGAATACTGCCCCCGCACCGCCACGGCGGTGGCGGACTGCAACCTGGCGGTGGGGGAGCTGACCCCTGCCCAGTACGAAACGGCGGTGGTGAACCTGCATCTGGCGGAACGCCGCCATGTGGGGTACACGGTAACGCTGCGGCAGGACGGCAAAGCGGTCTCGGCGGCGGCAGTGACCGACTGCGGCACCCGCCGGGGGCAGATCAGCTATGTGGCGACGCTGCCGGAGTACGAGGGGCAGGGTCTGGGACGCGCGGCGGTGTACCGCTGCGCCGCCTGGCTGCGGGAGCGGGGGCTGACCCCGCTGGTCGCCTGTGAAGCCCATCGGGAGAGCTTCTACGCCGGACTGGGGTTTCTGCCCGTGAGCGGCGTGACGGTCTTTACGGGATAGCGGATGGGGCAAAAGCGCCGGACGAAGGGCACGGCTGCCCGCGGCGGTCGGGAAAGACCGCGAAATGATAGGATAAGAAACAAAAGGCGCTGCGGCGGGGGAGGGTTTCTCCGCGGCGGCGTTTGACAGCGCAGCCCCTTTCGTGGTAAGATAGGAGCTGTTCCACGCGGGAGTGGCGGAATGGCAGACGCGCTGGTCTTAGGAGCCAGTACATTTTGTGTGTGGGTTCAAGTCCCATCTCCCGCACCAATAAAAAAAGAGCCGACAGGCTCTTTTTTTATTGGTGCGGGAGATGGGGGAAGCGCAGAGCTTATCATGAAGAAATAGGCTTGTACACTTATAAAACGCGAAGAGGGAACCGACAAAGGTTCCCCCTTCGCACAACCCCCTCCTTGCGGGGGTGAGGTGCCGGTGTTTTTTTGCAGATCATAAAATAACTCACTTTTATTTTGGGTGCGGGAGGTGGGGGACGGCTTGACTTGCCGAATGAAAGGCTTTACTATAAATTTGGAGAAATTAACTGCAACGGGGCGATATACCTGCTGTGTTCGATGATTTGCCCTGCGGGAGCGCGGGGCAATTTTATTTTATTGACGGAGGACGCAGGAATGATATACTACGCGCATATCCGCGAGGATAAAGACGGGAGAACAGAGTACCAGACGGTGGAGGAACACCTGACAGGGACTGCTGCGCTGTGCCGGAAATTTGCTGCTTCCTTTGGGGCGGCGGAGCAGGGGGAGCTGGCGGGACTGACGCATGATATGGGGAAGTGTACCGAGGCGTTCCAAAGGCGGCTGCTGGAGAACGGCCCCATAGCAGACCATGCCACGGCGGGAGCGGTCATCTGCGCGAAAAGGGGGCAGCTTTACACGGCGGCGTGCGTGGCGGGACACCACGGCGGGCTGCCGGACTTTGGCAGCGCGGCAGCCGACCGCGCGGGGGAGGCGACGCTGTACGGTCGGCTAAAGAAAGGAATCGAGGGGCGGTACCCGGAGCAGTGCGGGGAGAGCGGGATCTCCCTGCCGGCGCAGATACCGGCGATGCCGGTACGAGGGAAACTGGCGGCTTCCTTTTGGACAAGAATGCTTTACTCCTGTCTGGTGGACGCGGATTATCTGGATGCGGAACGCTTTATGAGCCGAGGGCAGGTGCGCCGCGGCAAGGGGGAGGAGATCGCCGTTCTGGCGGAGCGGCTGCGGGTGTACACCGCGCCTTGGCAATCGCCGCAAACAGACCTGAACCGGCTGCGCGGTGAGATCTTGCGCACCTGTGCGGAGGCGGGGGACAAGCCGAGGGGCATTTACACACTGACGGTGCCGACCGGCGGAGGGAAAACGGTGGCTTCGCTGGCGTTTGCGCTGCGGCACGCGGCGGCGCATGGCATGAAGCGGGTGATCTATGTGATCCCCTATACCTCCATCATCGAGCAGAACGCCAAGGTGTTCCGCGATATTCTGGGGGACGAAAATGTGCTGGAGCACCATTCCGGTGTGCGATTCGAGCTTGCGGACGGCTCGCCGCCGCAGGCGATCCGTAAGGCGCTGGCGGCGGAGAACTGGGAGATGCCGATGGTCGTTACCACGGCGGTACAGCTGTTTGAATCGATGTATGCCGCCCGTTCCTCCCAGTGCCGCAAGCTGCACAATCTGGCGGATAGTGTGATCATCTTTGATGAGGCGCAGATGCTGCCGCTGCCGCACCTGCGCCCCGGCACGGCGGCAATGGGCGCGCTGGCGGAGCAGTTCCGTGCCACGGTGGTGCTGTGTACCGCGACGCAGCCCGCGCTGAACGACCTGTTGCGCGACTATGCGCCGCACTGCCCTGTGACTGAGCTTTGCCCCCATGCCGGAGAGGAATATGAGCGTTTCCGCCGTGTGACCTTCCGGCGGGAGGGGGCGCTGACCGATGAGGAAACAGCAAAGCGGCTGGGGGAGCAGCGGCAGGCGCTGTGCATCGTGAACAGCCGTAAGGCGGCGCAGAGTATTTTTTCCGCGCTGCCGCGGGAGGGAAGCTATCATCTTTCCACGCTGATGATCCCGGCGCAGCGGCAGCAGCTGCTGGAGGAAATCCGCCAGCGGCTGAAGGACGGCGAGCCGTGCCGAGTGGTATCCACCTCGCTGATCGAGGCGGGGGTCGATGTGGATTTCCCGACGGTGTATCGGGAGCTGGCGGGGCTGGATTCCGTATTGCAGGCGGCGGGACGCTGTAATCGGGAGGGACTGCGACCGGCGGACGACAGTATTGTGACGATTTTTGAGCGGACGGAGCTGCCGCCGGTGCCGTTCCGCACGGCGATAGGGGCGGCAAAAGAGGCGCTGGAGGGCGGACGTGACCCCGCCGCGCCGGAAACGATGACACGGTATTTCCGCGCCCTGCGCAGCCTGACCGGTGAGGCGCTGGATAAGCAGGGCGTGATAAAAGCTTTTACCGACGGGATAGAGGGCTGTGAATTCCCGTTTGAAACGGTGGCAAGGCAGTTCCGCCTGATCGGGCGGGAGACCAGAACCGTTTATATCCCCTACGGCGAAGGGGAGGAGCTGCTCCGGCGGCTGCGGGCAGGAGAATACGGAAAAGAGCTGTACCGCAGGCTGGGACGCTACGCGGTCCCAGTGTATGAGCAGCATTTTGAGGCGCTGTACCGTGCGGGAGCGCTGCTGACAGCGGCGGAGGAACCGGCGCTGGACGAAAACAGCGCGATCCTGACCGACCGGACGCTGTACAGCGAGACTATGGGTCTGACGATGGAGCCGGAGAGCGGCAAGGCGGAATTTGTATGAGCAGAGCATGGAAAGTCCGTTCTATTGGACACATGAAATGCTATGATGGGAATGAAATGGAGAGAAAGGGGCGAATTTATGGCGATACAAGTGGAGGTATGGGGAGACTACGCCTGCTTTACCCGACCGGAAATGAAAACCGAACGGGTGAGCTATGATGTGATGACGCCCTCCGCGGCGCGCGGACTGCTGGAAAGCATATACTGGCACCCCGGGCTGAGGTGGAGCATCGACCGGATCCATGTATGCAGTCCCATTCGCTTCACCAATATCCGCCGCAATGAGGTCAAGGATACCATCAGCGCGAGGAATGTAAAAGCCGTGATGGAAAAGGGGGAGGGAGAGCTGTACCTTGTCGCGCCGGAGAGTATCCAGCAGCGGGCAGCCATGGTGCTGCGGGAGGTGCGGTATGTGATAGACGCTCACTTTGACATGACGGAAAACGCGGCAATCGGCGATAACCCGGGGAAATTCCAGGATATGATAAAGCGGCGGCTGGAACGGGGACAGTTTTACAGTATGCCCTACTTTGGCACAAGGGAATTCCCTGCGCACTTTTGCCGCTGCGCGCAGCTGCCGCCCTGCCCGGAGGAACTGCGGGGGACCCGTGACCTGGGCTGGATACTGCTGGACATGGACTATACCGACCCGCAGAATATCACACCGAGGTTCTTCCGTGCCGAGCTGCGCGACGGTGTGCTGGAGATACCGGCGTGGAACAGCGGGGAGGTGAAAAAATGATCCTGCAGGCGCTGACCGGGTATTACGAGGACCTGCTGCGGCGGGGCGAGATAGCGGCGCCCGGCTGGAGCCCCGCCAATATCAGCTATGCCCTGTGCATTGATGGGGCGGGACAGCCGGTTCAGGTCATTCCAACGATGCGGGAAGTGACGGCGGGGAAGAAAACAGTCCTTCGCCCGCAAAGCATGACGCTGCCGGCGGCGGTAAAGCGCACGGTGGGCGCTGCCTCCAACTTTTTGTGGGATAATTCCTCTTATCTGCTGGGGATCGACCAAAAGGGCAAACCGGAACGCAGCCGTGAGTGCTTTGCCGCGGCAAAGGAGCTGCACCATGCGGTACTGGACGGGGCAGACACCACGACGGCGCGCGCCATACTGAATTTTTTTGACAACTGGCAGCCCGGAACGGCGGTGGAGCACCCGGTGTTGGCGGGACAGCTGGAGGAGATCACTGCCGGAGGGAATATGACCTTTCGGGTAGATGGCTGCTGCCCGCAGGAGGACGAAGCCATCCGCGAGGCGTGGAGAGCATACCGCGACCACGGCGGCGAGGACACGGTGGAAATGCAGTGTCTGGTGACCGGACGGCAGGACGGGATACCGGCGATCCACCCATCGATCAAGGGCGTGCGGGACGCGCAGTCCAGCGGCGCCGCGCTGGTATCCTTTAACACGCCGTCCTTTTGCTCCTACGGGCACGAGCAGAACTTTAACGCGCCGGTAGGACAATATGCCGCCTTTGCCTACACCGCGGCACTCAATCATCTGCTGGCAGACCGCAGCAATGTGCAGCTGATCGGTGATACGACGGTGGTTTGCTGGGCAGAGGGCGCGGAACCGGATTATCAGACGGTCGCCATGGCGGCGCTGTTCGGCGGAGAGGAAAAGGGCTTTACCGATAACGACCTGCGGACGATGCTGAAAAGACTGGCAAATGGACTGCCCTGCGACGGGCTGGAGATCGACCCCGACCGCCCGTTCTATATTCTGGGGCTGGCACCCAATAAGTCACGGCTTTCGGTGCGCTTTTTTCTGCGGGACAGCTTTGGCAGGCTGATGCGGAACATCAACGACCACTATGAGCGGCTGGAGATCGCCGGAGCGAAATACCAGACCCTGCCGCTGTGGAGCCTGTTGCAGGAGACCGTGAACCGGAACACGAAGGACAAGGCAGCCTCGCCGGTGATGGCAGGCGCCGTGGCGCGGGCAGTCTTTTCCGGCAGCCCGTATCCGGCTTCGCTGCTGGAGGCGGTGATGCTGCGTATCCGCGCGGAGCGGAATATTACATGGGGTCGTGCCGCGATCCTGAAAGCGTACTATCTGAAAAATCCACACAACGACTGCCCAAAGGAGGTTTTGACCGTGAGCCTGAACGAAAACAGCACCAACCCCGCCTATACGCTGGGACGCCTTTTCTCGGTATATGAGGCGGCACAGCAGGCAGCGAACCCCGGCATCAACGCGACCATTAAGGATAAGTATTTTAATGCCGCGGCGGCGATGCCTGCCAGCATCTTCCCAGTGCTGAACAACCTGTACCAGAAGCACCAGCGGAAGCTGGAGGCAGGGAAGCGCATCTACTACGATAAGCAGGTCATCGCCCTGAAAGGCGTGCTGGACGAAAGCTATCCCGCACGGCTGACGCTGGCGCAGCAGGGCGCTTTCGACCTTGGGTATTACCATCAAAAGCAAAAGCGCTATACCAAAAAGGAGGAGAATGAGAATGTCTGAGCCGATCAAAAACCGGTACGAATTTGTGGTGTTCTTCGATGTGGAAAACGGCAACCCCAACGGCGACCCCGATGCGGGCAATATGCCCCGCGTGGATCCGGAGACCGGCTATGGGCTGGTCACGGACGTCTGCCTGAAGCGCAAGATCCGCAACTATGTGGAGACGGTAAAGGAGGGCGAACCCGGCTACCGCATTTACATCAAGGACAGCGTGCCGCTGAATACCAGCGACAAAGAGACCTGCGCCTATGTGGGCGTGGAGCCGGTGAAGGAAAAGCTGAAGGAAGCCAAAAAGAAGGACGCAAGGCTGGACGAAAAGCTGCGAGACTTTATGTGCGCCAATTTTTACGATATCCGTACCTTCGGCGCGGTGATGACCACCTTTATGAAAGGCGCGCTGAACTGCGGGCAGGTGCGCGGACCGGTCCAGCTGGGCTTTGCCCGTAGCGTTGACCCCATTCTGCCGCAGGAGATCACCATCACCCGTGTGGCAATTACGACCGAAGCCGACGCGGAAAGGAAAGACACCGAAATGGGACGCAAGTACATTGTTCCTTACGGGCTTTATCGGGTCGAGGGCTATGTTTCCGCCAATCTGGCGCGCAAGACGACCGGATTTTCCGAGGAGGATCTCTCGCTTTTGTGGGAGGCGATTATCAATATGTTTGAAAACGACCATGCCGCCGGTCGCGGCAAGATGGCGGTGCGGGAGCTGATCGTGTTCCGGCATGAGACTGAGCTGGGCTGTGCGCCGGCGCATAAGGTATTTGATCTGGTAAAGGCGAGCCGCAAAGAGGGTGTTCTGGCGCCCAGAAGCTATGAGGACTATACCGTGGAGGTGAATGAAGCCGCGCTGCCTGCCGGCGTGACCTGCATACAGATGGGGTGATAGGAGGGAAATTGTCACACCCTGTAAGGGGTGTGTGGGTTGAAATAATTTACTGGTGGCGATGTTTTATACGCAGCTTTTGCCGCGCCCTGTAAGGGCGTGAGAGTTGAAACAAAGCTGACACTGGAGATCGGCGGAACGGCGCAAGTCGCACCCCACAGGAGGTGCGGGGGTTGAAATACGATCGAAGACGGCTCTCGTGAGTTGGAACTGGTCGCGTTCCCACGCGGGGCGCGTGGATTGAAATGAGAACGACAAGGCGAAGCTGACTATTGAATACAGTCGCACCCACGGGGGCGTGGTTTGAAATGCTGAGAATTTTGCGGCACTTGCAATCGTCATGGGTCGCACCCCACGGTGGGCGCGTGGATTGAAATCGGAAATGGGGAGGCGTTCCGACAGGGGTCACGCATAACGGGACAGGGCAGGGGGTGCTGCAGCGAGCGGTGCCCCTTTGCTGCGTGGGACTGAAGCATTTTAGAGAAGAAAAAAGCCGCCCCTGATCGGAAGAAGTCGGGGGCGGAGATGGATTTTATGCGTGTTTTTTCTTGTGATAGCCGCAGTCGCAGTAGGGACCGCCGGAGGCGAGGGTGTATTCGCGGACGAAGTCGGAGGTGCCGCCGGCTTCTGCCATGGTGTAATCTAGATGGCACATGGCGGGGACGAGGTCGTAAAGCCCCAGCTCCTGCATGAGGACGCAGATGCCGCAGCGGGTGAAGCGCGCCTCATAGCCGCTGCCGTCGGGATAGGGGTAGTAATCCATATTCCACGAATAGGGGTTGCGGTCGGCGGCGTGGAGTTTGGCGGTCGCTTCCATTCCTGCCAGATCCTTGGAGGAGAACTTGGCTTTGCCGCTTTTACAGCAGAACCACCGCATCGGCTTGGTCATCATGGCTTTGGCGTAATACTCGGTGAGCGGCTCGACCGCGGGGCGCTGCGGCATGGAGAGGATAAACGCGCCCAGCATGGCGGCATTGACAATATTCATCTGGAAGCGGTCGGCTTTCTCAAACTCCGGCAGGGAGGCAATGATCTGCCGGTAGCGGGGCTTTGCTTTATGGGCGATCTCGCCGGCGGCGGTGCTGTCATAGCCCAGTACATTGGTAAGCTCGCGGCGGAAGGAGGCGGAAAACAGCAGCCACATACCCATGGGCATTCCGACATATTTCATATAAATCACTCCTTTGCAAAATCCAGACGGACGATGCGCATTTTCATCTTGTTATCGCCGACCCGCGCCAGAAAGCGGAAGAAACCGGAGACGGAGGGATCGGAAAGATCATTGTAGCCCAGCATATAGCCGCGGGCGGAGACGGTAAGGCGGCTGTCCCACAGGGAAAGCTCCTTTTCGGCATCGGAGACGGCGAAATAGGCGCCGACATCTTGGATCTGGGCGGTCTTGATCCATGTTTTCAGCATCAGCTTAACGGCGGAGCGGTTGGCGGCATCAAAGACGAGCCGTCCATCGGGGAAGGCTGCCGCCATAGCCTGCACCAGCGCCTTGACCTGCGGGGTAAGGAAATAATAGAACACACCGGCGGCGAAGAATACCGCGCCGCCCGAGGCGTCGATCTTGGAAAACCACGAGGTATCGTTGAGGTCGCAGGGGATATTTTCCTCCCGCTCGCCGGCGGGCAGCAGCTCATTGCGGGCGGCGATGACGGTGGGAAAATCGATATTATAAATTTTGCAGCTGCCGTTATCGCAGCGGCGACCGGTATCATCCAGTCCGCAGCCCAGATTGACCACCGCCGCCGTGGGGTGGGTCTTGAGGTAATCCTCCACCTCCCACGCGAGGTCGTTCTGCCGCATGGCAAGCTCCAGAAAACCGAAGCGCTGCATAACGCTGCCGGAGGTCTTTTCCAGCACGGAAAAATCATAATCCACCTGACTGATGATACGGGCGGCGGTCTCATCGCGGTACAGCGCGGGGTACAGCTCCGAGCACATCTTGCGCCCGTACAGCGGAATGACCAGTGTTTCCTGCACCGTGTTCTTTTCGATATGGTATTTCATCATTGATTCCTCCTGTAACCGGCTTCGTCCCGATATTCGGGGTGATCTTTGAGATAAGGGTCGCGGCTGCCGCAGATGGTATAATCGCACCGGCAGCCGTTGGCGCAGGTGGTGGTGCGCACCAGCCGCGCGCCGATCAGCTCCATGGCGGTATAATCGGGATTGCACAGGGCGGGCATGACCTCCAGCAGGTCGTGCTTTTTGGCGAATTCCGCCGAGGGGCAGGCGGTAAACTCGTAGTAAATAGGCTTTCCTTTTTGGTAGGGCGCGACGGACATTTTGTAATCGCCCCATTTATCGCACTGCTTTTTGGCATTGCAGAAGGCACGGTACAGCAGCTTTTTGAAAAACGGCTTGTTGCAGTCGATGAATTTGAGCTTTTGCAGCTTACGGAAGGAGGGGAGGAACAGGTTGCTTTCCATTTCCTCAATCTCCGCAAGGGAGGTGACCTCCTTGCAGACGGAATAGTACGCCATCAGCGCGATGCAATCGTAGGTGCCGCCCGCGCCGTTGTGGAAGTTCTTAGCGCCGCCGAGATCGGTGCGCCAGTCGGAGAGAAAATCGACATACTGCCGCTGCACCCGTGTCCAGACCTTCTCCTGTTCCTCCGGCGGGTAGTGGAGGGCGATTTTTGCCTGTATCTCCTGCTTGCAGAGGGGGGAATAGAGAACATGACATTCCCGATCGAATTGCAGCTCGTTATCATTCATGGCGGGGCACTCCTTATGGTTGAGATAAAAAGTTAGCAGAAGCTAACCGAGAGGGCTTGGAAAAGCCGCCTTGCGGCAGCGGCGGGGGGCGGAAAGGGAGGTTCTGCGCCTTTTCCCCATAATACTACCTATAAAATGGGTTTGTCAATAAAATGTCGGAATTTCCTGCGGGGAGCACGGATAAGGGGCGCGGCGGCACGCGATAAATACTTGCCATGGGAGGGAAATTCTGCTTGTTTTGCGACCATAAATAAGATACAATAAAGGGGAGAAAGCGGGGCGGGACCCAATGACACTGGAGACGGCGGGCGCCGCGCCGCAAAACAAAAAGGAGGATATGACCTATGAAGAAACGACTGATAACGGTACTCATCAGCATGCTGCTGGTGGCGCTGCTGCTGCCTGCCACGGCGCTGGCGGAGGGGCAGACGGACATTGACCTGACCACGGGCGACCATTCCGGCAAGACCCTTGCCGCGGATGGCTACACCTGGGACGAGGCGACCCACACCCTGACGATGGAAAACCTGGAGCTGTATGGAACCATTAACCTGCCGAAGGCGGACTGTACCGTGATAGTAAAGGGAACCTGCGAGGTTTGGACCATAGCCCGTGAGGCGGGCACTGCGCAGAGCCTGACCATCAAGGGCGAGAACGGCTCATCGCTGCGGGCGGATATTGCGGTGCAGGGCGATCTAACGCTGGAAAATGTGACGATACCCCATGGAAGGTTCGATAATTCCAATGTGAACGGATTGACGGTGCTGAAGCTCATCAACAGCAAGGTCGATCTTGTTACCCTCTCTTGGATGACGGACGGCGGCATTGACCTGGTGAACAGCAAGCTGACGGTCGGCGCGAATGGTGACGCCCACTTCTGGGCGGAGAAGATCGCCATGGACGCGCAGTCCGAGATCGTTTCCTATGGTCCGCTGATGAACTATGCGCACTTCACTGCCGAGGATATGGCTGCCATTAAGGGCTACATCGTTGTGCCTGCAAACGGACGCTTTGAGAAGGTAGGCGAGTGGCTGACCATCGTGAACGAGCAGGGCGAGGTGGGACCCTTTACCCTGCGCGGCTCCACCGGCTCCGAGGTTACGGTAAGAGTGCCGGAAACCAAGCCGGTAACACCTCCTCAGACCGGTGCGGCGGAAAACGGTGCGGCGCTGGTACTGGCGGCAGTCGGTGTGCTTTCCGCGGGACTGGTATTTGCGGCAAAGCGTAAATAAAAATGATCCCTCTGTGTGGGGGGTGAATGTGACCGTCGGGAAACCGGCGGCCATATTTTTGACAAAATGAAAATTTTGTGAATTTTGGGGAATGGGGCTTGCCTTAAAGTCAGCTTTAGGTTGTATGATTACCCTATACATAAACGACCCGAAAGGAGCGAGACGATGCACTCTCCCCGCAGAATATACAAATGGGCAGCCCTGCTGCTGGCGGCGTGCCTGCTACTGGCAGGCTGCGGTGCGCAGACGACCGAGACAGATCTTCCGAATCAGACCACCGAGGAGCAGCCGGAGGAAAATGCCGTCCCCGGCAGCATCGAGATCACCGGTGAGGCGGCGGCAGAGCTGACCGAGGGGCAGAAAACGGTCATCACCGCCCTGATGGAGCGGTATTACCAGTCGATGGGGCGGCTGGAGGTGCAGGACTGCGCGGCGCTTTTTGCCGATGAGGAGCAGGCGGAGATGCACCGGCAGGTGTGGTCGCTGCTGTGCGAGATCCGCGGGGCTTCCCTGAGCGACCTGACGCTGCTGGACTATGCCGTGACGCTGGACTGCACGGCGGTGGAACCGCAGGAGGACGGCACCGTGCGGGTGAGCACTGAGGAAACGACCGTGATGCACTTTGCTGCCAGCCCCGCGGCGGACAGCACCATTCTGGGCATGTACCAAGGGTTTGTGCTGGAGGGCAGCGAAGAGACGGGCTGGAAAATAAAACGCCATGTGGCGTGGGACAGCGCTTATTATCCCTTTATGCGGTTTGTGGCACGGGATAACGGGCTTTCCGAAGGGACAAAGCCGCCCATAGAGGTGGGGTACAGCACCTACGAGGAGCAGCGCACGATAGCGCTGGAGAACCTTGCTGCGCGGCTGGCGCAGCAGGGCGAGCAGGCGGAGGCGATGACTGCCCGCGGCAGCTACGACCGCGCGGCGGCAGTCGCCTATGCCCGCCGCTGGGCGGGCGAGCGCAACAGCGAGTGGGCGGGATATGACCGCTACGGCGGCAACTGCATGAACTATGTTTCGCAGGCGATAAACGCGGGCGGCGTACCGATGGATACGACCGGCAGCGCGTGGTACTGGTTCGGGAACGGCAACCGCACCGCCTCGTGGTCGGGGGTCAACTACTTTGTGAGCTATGTGGCGGCGAACACCGGCAGCGGGCTGGTGGGTGATGCCGAAGCACCTTACTATACCGGCGAGGCGGGCGATGTCATCGCCATGGGCAACGACCGCTTCCGCCATATCGTAATGATCAGCGAGGGACTGACCGATGAGGCGGGCAATACAGTGGATTACCTCATCTGCTCCAATACCGGCGACCTGCGCGATTTTCCCGCCGGCGCCTACTTTTACACCTATCAGCAGCTGATCAAGATTTACGGCTGGAACTGAAAATATATAGACTGCGAAGGCTCCCGTTTTTTGCGAAAGACGGGAGCTTTTGTGCCTCCGGTGCGGCTTTACATTACGGGCGGTCAATGCTATAATTATCTTTTAACGAGAGAGAAAGGAGGCGGCGCTGATATGGGACTTCCTGCCCGTCTGGTACGCTCGCAGCTTAATTTCTTCAAGCCCTTTGTGGCAAACTGCTCGCTGGAGGTGACCCGAAAGGGTCAGGATAAGCTGGGCGAGCTGATGGAGGCGATCCACAAAAAAGATGTGATCGTGCGGGACTACGCCTTTGAGCGCTTCGAGGGGGCGTGGCTGATCCCGCGTGACGAGCGCCGCAGCGGGGTGATCCTGTACCTGCACGGCGGCGGCTATACCTGCGGCGATCTGGATTATGCCAAGGGCTTTGGCGCCACCCTTGCCGATGAATGCGGGGCAAGGGTATTCTGTGCCGCGTACCGCCTGGCGCCGGAGAGCCCCTACCCCGCAGCGGTGGAGGACGCGCTGGAGGCGTACCGCTACCTGCTGGAAAAGGGCTACCCGCCGGAGCAGATCGTGCTGTGCGGCGAAAGCGCCGGCGGCGGGCTGATCTGCGCGCTGTGCCTGAAACTGAAGGAGCTGGGCATGATGCTGCCTGCGGGGCTTATTGCCATTTCGCCGTGGACTGACCTGACCTGCTCCGGCGAGAGCTATGAATATAACCGCGAGGAAGACCCTTCGCTGACCGAGGAGCTGCTGCGCTTTTACGCCGACTGCTACACCGGCGGCATCACCGATAAAAAAGAGCCGCTGGTCTCGCCGCTTTACGGCGACCTGACCGGCTTTCCGCCGACGCTGCTGTTTGTGGGCGGCGATGAGATCCTGCTGGACGATACCCGCCGCCTGCACGAAAAGCTGATAGCGGCAGGCTGCGACAGCAAGATGATCACGGCGCCGGAGCGCTGGCATGCCTATGTGCTGTATTACCTCAATGAGAATATGTCCGACTTTGAGGAGATGGGCAGATTTCTGAACCGTGTAATGGGCGGGGAACGCAAGCTGCGCTGGATGCAGCTGGATAACGCCGCGAAAATTTACCCCGCCGCCCGCCGCCGCAACTGGAACAACCTGTTCCGGCTTTCCGCCACGCTGACCGAAGCGGTAGATGTGCCGACGCTGCAAACCGCGCTTGATGTGACGGTGCGGCGCTTCCCCTCCATCGCGGTGCGGCTGCGCAGGGGCATGTTCTGGTACTATCTGGAGCAGATACCGGCGGCACCAGCCATTCAGCCGGAAAAGAGCTATCCGCTGGTGCATATGCCGTTTGATGATATCCGCAAGTGCGCGTTCCGCGTGCTGGTGTACCGCGACCGCATCGCCGTGGAGTTTTTCCACGCGCTGACCGACGGCACCGGCGGCACCATTTTCCTGAAAACGCTGCTGGCGGAGTACCTGTGCCGCAGGTACGGTGTGGAGATCCCGCCCGAGGAGGGGGTGCTGCGCCGCCTTGACCCGCCCCGTGAGGAGGAGCTGGAGGACAGCTTCCAGAAATACGCGGGCAGGGTGGAGGCAAGCCGCAGGGAGGCGACTGCCTACCACCTGAGCGGAACGCCGGAGCCGGACGGCTACCTTGACCTGACTACCCTGATGGTGCCGGCAGCCGACCTGAAGGCAAAAGCGAAGGAGCACGGTGTGACCGTGACCGAGCTGCTGTGCGCCGCCATGATGAAAGCGATCCTGAACCTGCAGGCGAAAAAGGTGTCGAGCCGCCGTCGCCGCCGTCCGGTAAAGGTGCTGGTGCCGGTGAACCTGCGGGGGCTGTTCCCCAGCCGGTCGCTGCGGAACTTTGCGCAGTATGTCACGCCGGAGGCAGACCCGCGGCTGGGCGACTACACGCTGGACGAGCTGTGCAATATCGTACATCACCGCATGGGATTGGAGGTCACCCGCAAGAATATGAGCGCCCGCATTGCCACCAATGTCAACAGCGAGCGCATTCCCATTCTCAAGGTGATGCCGTTGTTCATCAAGAATATCGCAATGAAGATGGTATTTGATACGGTAGGAGAGTGCAAAAGCTGCCTGTGCATGTCCAATTTGGGCGTGGTGCAGGTGCCGCAGGCTATGCGCCCCTATATCTGCCGCATGGATTTTATCATCGGTGTGCAGGCAAAAGCGCCGCACAACTGCGGCATCATCACCTGGGGTGATACCGTTTATATCAATATGATTCGTAATATCCGCGAACCGGAGCTGGAACGGCATTTTTATGAGGTGCTGCATTGGTTGGGGCTGCCGGTCAAGGCGGAAAGCAACGGGCGCTGAGGGCGCCCAAGGGGGGAACTGCTATGTACTGTGTTAAATGCGGTGTGGAGCTGGGCGACAGCGAGAAAAAATGCCCGCTGTGCGGCACCACGGTGTTTCAACCGGAAATGGAGCCGCCGAAAGGGGACGGCCCCTATCCGCCGGAGGAGCATATCCATAAGGAGGTGAGCCGCAGCGGGGCGCTGTTTGTGGTAACGGTGCTGACGGTGCTGCCCATCGTCATCTGCCTGCTGTGCGACTGGCGTATCAACGGCGGACTGGTGTGGTCGGGCTATGTGACCGGCGCACTGCTGATGGCGTATGTGGTCATTGTGCTGCCGCTGTGGTTCCGGCGGGGCAATCCGGTCATCTTTGTTCCCGTCGATTTTGTGGCGCTGGGCGTCTATCTTTTGTATATCGATCTTGCTACCGGCGGGCGCTGGTTCCTTTCCTTTGCCTTTCCGGTGGTGGGGGCGATCGGCATTATCGTCACGGCGATGGTCACGCTGCTGCGCTACCTGCCGGGGGGACACCTGTTTGTGTTCGGCGGGGCGTTTATGCTGTTCGGTGGCACCTCGGTGCTGGTGGAGTTCCTGATAAACCTCACCTTTAAGGTGCATGATGTGCTGCTGTGGTCCATCTATCCGCTGGCGGCGGGGGTCATACTGGGGCTGACGTTTATCATCATCGGCTGCTGCCGTCCGCTGCGGGAATCGCTGCAAAAGAAATTCTTTTTGTAAGCCGCATATACAGCTATGAAGAAAACGCATTGAGAAAAGAGGAGGGCTGCTTATGAATTTGCAGCACATGAAATACGCCGTAGCGGTGGCGGAGACCGGTTCCATCAATAAGGCGGCGGAAAAGCTGTTTGTGGGGCAGCCCAACCTCAGCCGCGCCATCAAGGAGCTGGAGGGCAGCCTGGGCGTCGCCATCTTTGAACGCAGCGCCCGCGGTATGGAGCTGACACCGGAGGGCGGGGTGTTCCTGCGGTATGCCAAGGCGATATTGCAGCAGGTGGACGAGGTGGAGCACATGTTCACCGAAGGCTCCGCCAAAAAGAAGCATTTTTCCATCTCGGTGCCGCGCTCCAGCTATATTTCGGAGGCGTTTGCCCGTTTTTCCTGCGAACTGCCCGCCGATGAGGAGTTTGAGGTCTTTTACAAGGAGACCAACGCCATGCGCACCCTGAAAAATGTATTGCAGGACGACTTCAAGCTGGGGATCCTGCGGTACGCCGAAAACTATGACCGCTACTACAAGGAACTGATGGAGGAAAAGGGACTGCGGTGCGAGCTGGTGGCGGAGTTCCGTTACGCCTTGCTGATGAGCCGTGACTGCCCGCTGGCGCATCAGGAGAGTATTTCCTACGACGACCTGAAAAACTATATCCGTGTGGCGTATGCCGACCCATATGTGCCCTCGCTGCCTGCCTCTGAGGTGCGGCGGGAGGAGCTGCCGGACGATATCAACCGGCGTATCTATGTTTTTGAGCGCGCCAGCCGCTTTGAGCTGCTTTCCCGCAACCCGCAGGCATTTATGTGGGTCTCGCCCGTTTCGCAGGAGCTGCTGGAGCGGTACGCGCTGGTACACCGCCCCTGCGTGGACAGCCGCCGCCGGTACAAAGATGTGCTGATCTACCGGCAGGATTACAGCCTTTCCCCGCTGGATAAGCAGTTCATCGCGCAGCTGATCGCCACCAAGCGGGAACTGCCGGATAACTGGGATCAATAATGTGCCTTCTGTAAATTCTGTAAGAAAAGCGCCTGCCGCGGCAGGCGCTTTTTGTATGTGCGTGGCTATTCGTATAGGGTATATCGATAAAAACAATACCGATATTACACAAAAGCAATTCCCACGCCATGGGCGGTGTGGTAGAATGACATTGGAAAGAAGTGTTTTCGCATTATCGCCAAGGGAAAGGAACAAACCATACATATGAACACCAAAGAGATCAAAAGAGCCACCATCGGGCGGCTGCCGCAGTATCTGCGCTATATCAGCTCGCTTCCGCAGGAGATCACCACCGTTTCCGCCACCGGCATTGCCAAGGCGCTGGATCTGGGCGAGGTGCAGGTGCGTAAGGACCTGGGCGCGGTGTGCGGCGCGGGTCGTCCCCGCGTGGGCTATGACCGTGCCGAGCTGACCACGTGCCTGGAGGATTGTCTGGGCGGTCGCCCCGCGGCGGCGGTCATTGTGGGCGCGGGCAAGCTGGGGCGCGCGCTGCTGGATTACGCCGGTTTTTCGGAATACGGCACTAACATTCTGGCGGCATTCGACCTGAATGTTCCGCCGGAGGGCGACAGCAGCGAAGCAAAGCCGGTGTACCCCATGGCGGAACTGGCGGATTTCTGTGCGGCGAACCATGTCAGCATCGGCATTGTCACGGTGCCTAAGGAAGCGGCGCAGGCAGTGACCGATGTGCTGTACCGCAGCGGGGTGCGGGCGTTCTGGTGTTTTGCCCCCTGCCGTTTGCAGCTGCCCCCCGATGCCGTCATTCAGTACGAGAACCTGGCGCTTTCGCTGGCGCACCTGAAAGCAAGACTGTAAGGAGGGCGGCAGATGAACTTAGACCGCATCATCTCGGTACAGAACAGCATCACCGTATTTCGGGACGGCGACCGCTGCCTCAAGGTCTTTAATGAGGACTGCGCCAAGGCAGATGTCATCAATGAGGCGCTGAACCAGGCGCGCATGGAGGAGACGACCGTGACCGTCCCCGAGATACTGGAGGTCACGCGGGTGAACGGCAAATGGGCGATCGTCTCGGAATACATCAAGGGGGAAAATTTGGACCAGCTGATGGCGAAGCACCCCGAAAAGACCGAGGAGTATATGGAGCTGTTCGCCGCGCTGCACGATCAGATCCACCGGCAGTCCTGCCCCATGTTCAAAAAGCTGAAGGACGAACTGCAGCGCAATATCAACAGCTCGGAGCTTTCCGCCACCGACCGCTACGACCTTTACTCCAAGCTGGAGCGGATCCCCAAGTACAATGAGGTCTGCCACGGCAACTTTGTGCCGTCCAAGGTCATTATCTGCGCCGCTACCGGCAAGCCCTATATCATCGATTGGTTCCATGCCACACAGGGCAATGCCGCCGCCGATGCCGCGCTGACCTACCTGCTGCTGCGTATGCGGGGCAAGGAGGAGCTGGCGGGGCGCTACCTAACGCTTTTCTGTCAAAAAAGCGGCATCGAGCCGCAGTATATCCGCCGCTGGATCCCGCTGGTGGCGGCTTCCCAGACAGTCAATGCCAACGCCCGCAGCCGGGCGCTGCTTCAGGAATGGATCGATAACCCCGAAAAGGCGGGAGAGATTGAAACAGAGGTGAATTTCACATGAAGATTACGGTTTGCATCGGGTCGTCCTGTCATGTCCGCGGCTCCCGTCAGGTGGTGGAGCAGCTGCAGGATCTCATTCGGGACCATGACCTCAGTGATGAGGTGGAGCTGTGCGGTGCGTTCTGCATGGGGCAGTGCCAGCTGGGTGTCTGCGTCAAGGTAGATGAGGAATTCTGCTCCGTCACGCCGGAGGGGACCCGCGCCTTCTTTGAGGAAAAGGTGCTGAAGCCCCTGAATAAGCAATAAAGCTATAAAGCAAGAAACCGCCGCGGTGGGGAGGAACGCTTTTTATGGAATGTCTGACGCTGAAAAAAGCCAACTGCAAAAACTGCTATAAATGTATCCGCCACTGTCCGGTCAAGGCGATCCGCTTTTCCGGCAATCAGGCGTATATCATTCAGGACGAATGCATCATGTGCGGACAGTGCTTTGTGGTCTGCCCGCAGGACGCCAAGCAGATCGTCAGCGAGGTGGGCAAGGTGCGCGTGATGCTGCAAAGCGGCGCGCCGGTGGTCGCCAGTCTGGCGCCCTCCTTTATTGCCAATTACGCCGGCAGCGGCATAGAGGAGCTGCGCGAGGCGCTGAAAAAACTCGGCTTTTACGATGCCGAGGAAACGGCGCTGGGCGCGACGGTGGTCAAGCGGGAATATGACCGCATGGCGGAGGAAAATGAGCGCGATATCATCATCTCCTCCTGCTGTCCGTCGGTCAATCTGCTGATCCGCCGGTACTATCCGGCGCTGCTGGGCTATCTGGCGCCGGTCATGTCGCCCATGCAGGCGCACTGCGCCGATATCAAGCGCCGGATCCCCGCGGCGAAAACGGTGTTCATCGGTCCCTGCGTCGCCAAAAAGGGCGAAGCGGAGGAATGTGAGGAGGTCGATGCCGTCCTCACCTTTGATGAGCTGACCGACTGGCTGAACAAAGAGAACATTTCCGTGCGGCAGGCGCCCGTGCCACAAAAGGGCGGCAAGGCGCGGCTGTTCCCCACGGCGGGCGGTATCCTGCGCAGCATGGAAAAGCCCAACAGGGACTATACCTACATGGCGGTCGATGGCGCGCAGAGCTGTCTGGAGGTGCTGGAGGATCTGCTGCACGGTGGGCTGCACCACTGCTTTATCGAAATGTCGATGTGCGCGGGCAGCTGCATCGGCGGACCGGTCATGGAAAAATTCCACCGCTCGCCGGTGCGGGATTACCAGGCGGTAGACCGTGCCACGGGGGAGATCGACTTTGACCTGCCCCAGCCGGCGCCCGCCGCATTGCTGGCGGAGCGGCTGCCGCTCATCAAGGAGCGGAACCAGCCCTCCGAGCGGGAAATTGCCGCGATCCTGCGGCAGATGGGCAAAAAGAAGCCGGAGGACGAGCTGAACTGCGGCTCCTGCGGCTACAATACCTGTCGGGAAAAGGCGGTCGCCGTTTATCAGGGCAAGGCGGAGCTTTCCATGTGCCTGCCGTACCTCAAGGAGCGTGCCGAGAGCTTCACCGGCAATATCGTCAATAATTCCCCCAACGGGTTTATCCTGCTGAATGAAAAGCTGGAGATCCAGCAGATCAACCGCGCGGCGCTTGCCATGATGAACCTTTCCTCGCCCGCCGATGTGATGGGTTCGCCGGTGGTGCGGGTGCTGGATCCGAGCGATTTCTTTACCGTGCTGGAAAGCGGACACAGCATCGAGAAAAAGAGGGTGTATCTTTCGGAATACGACCGCTATGCCGAGGAGACCATCATTCCGGATCACGAATTCCACCAGCTGATCTGTATCCTGCGTGATGTGACCGAGGAGGAGCGGGTGCGCCGCCAGAAGGAGGAGCTGAGCCGCCAGACCGCCGAGATAGCGGACGGCGTGGTGGCAAAGCAGATGCGCATTGTGCAGGAGATCGCCTCGCTGCTGGGCGAGACTGCCGCCGAGACCAAGATAGCGCTGTATAAACTGAAAGGGTCGGTATCCGATGAATGATCTGTGCGTAGAGATCGGCTACAATAGCATCAACCATGTGGGGGAGGAGCTGTGCGGCGACCATGTGGAGGCAGTCGGGCAGGGGGAGGATTCCTCTGTCCTGGTGCTGGCAGATGGGCTGGGCAGCGGGGTAAAAGCCAATATCCTTTCTATCCTCACCTCCCGCATCATCTCCACCATGATCGCCGAGGGGCTGCCGCTGGAGGAATGCGTCAAAGCCATTGCCGCCACGCTGCCCATCTGCTCGGTGCGTAAGGTGGCGTACTCCACCTTTACCATTATCCGGCTGATCAATAACGAGATGGCGGAGATCATCTGCTACGATAACCCGCCGGTCGTCCTCATTCGGGATGGCGCCCCCACCGATCTGCCCGGACGGGATATGATCGTGGGCGGCAAAAAGGTACATAAATCCGAGCTGCGCCTGCAGGAAGGAGATATTCTGGTGGCGGTCAGCGATGGCTGCCCCCACGCCGGCATCGGCGTGGCGTATAACTTTGGCTGGCAGCTGAATGACATTGCCGATTATGTGGCGACCGCTTCGGTGGCGGGCTACAATGCCAAGACCCTTTCCACCATGCTGGTGGAGGAGTGCGACCGCCTGTACGGCGGCAAGCCCGGCGATGACGCTACCGCCTGTGTGGTGCGGGTGCGCCGCAGGGAGCCGGTCAATATTCTGTTCGGGCCGCCCCGCAACCGTGATGACGATGCCCGCATGATGACACTGTTCTTTTCCAAGGGCGGCAAGCGCATCATCTGCGGCGGAACGACCGCTTCCATCGCTTCGCAGTACCTCGGCGCGCCCATCACCACCGAGCTGCGGTACGAAAGCAGCGATCTGCCGCCCATTGCCCACATGGAGGGCGTGGATCTGGTGACGGAGGGAATTATCACCATCAGCCGTGTCATCGAGTACGCCAAAGATGTGCTGGACCAGAACGAGCGCCACGAGGAGTGGGGCTACGGGCATGACGGTGCCTGTCTCATCAGCCGAATGCTGTTTGAGGAAGCCACCGACGTCAGCTTCTTTGTCGGGCGGGCGGTCAATCCCGCCCATCAGGACCCCAACCTGCCCATCAGCTTCAATATCAAAATGAAGCTGGTGGAGGAGCTTTCCGAGCTGCTGCGGCAGATGGGCAAGCGGGTCAAGATCATGTATTTCTAAACGATAAGGGGGAACCCATGAGAAAATTCGATACCAAGGTGCAGTACCTTAAATATAAGGTGCTGCGGGAGGTGGCGCGGCAGGCGTGGAACGATACCCTGCTGGATAATGTGCTGTCCATTCCGCGGGAGCTGGCGCCCCGCAATGCCGAGACCATCTACTGCTGCGTCTACAAGGAGCGCGCGATCCTAAGCGAGCGGGTACGCATGGCAATGGGCGGCAATAAGCAGAATCCCAATGTCATCGAGGTCATTGATATCGCCTGCGACGAGTGCCCCATGGGCGGCTACGAGGTCACCAACTCCTGCCGAGGGTGTTTGGCACGTCGCTGTGAGGACGTCTGCCCCAAGGGCGCTATCAGCTTCCACAACCATGTTGCCTATATCGATAAGGCGAAGTGCGTGGATTGCGGTATGTGCGCACGGGTCTGCCCCTATTCCGCCATTGTGGATCGCAAGCGCCCCTGTGAAAATGCCTGTAAGATCAAGGCGATCACTATGAACGAAAACAAGGCGGCTGCCATCGATAATGATACCTGCATCTCCTGCGGGGCGTGTGTGTATCAGTGTCCCTTCGGCGCCATCACCGATAAATCCTATATCCTCAATGTCATCGACATGATAAAAAAGAGCGAGGAGAACCGCAAGTACCATGTTTACGCGGTCATCGCGCCCTCCATCTCCAGCCAGTTCACCTATGCCAAGCTGGGGCAGGTCGTCACCGGACTGCACCGGTTGGGCTTTTACTCGGTAGCGGAGGCGGCGCTGGGCGCCGATATGGTCGCCGATGCCGAAAGCCGTGAGCTGGTGGAAAAGGGCTTTTTGACCAGCTCCTGCTGCCCGGGGTTCGTCAGCTATATCGAAAAGGCGTTCCCGGAAATGAAGCCCTATATCTCCCACAACCTTTCCCCCATGGCGACCATCGCCCGCTACCTGAAGGAAAAGGACGAAACGGCGCGGGTGGTGTTCATCGGACCCTGCACTGCCAAAAAAGGCGAAGCGCAGAAGCCGGAGGTGCGTCCCTATGTAGATGCCGCCATGACCTTTGAGGAGCTGCAGGCACTGTTTGACAGCCGCGAGATCGATATTACCGCGCTGGAGGAAAGCGTACTGGACGAAGCCTCCTACTTCGGGCGCATTTTTGCCCGCTGCGGCGGTCTGGCGGAAGCGGTGGCGCAGGGCATCAAGGAGCACGGCAATACCGATTTCGAGCTGAAAGCCACCTCCTGCGACGGCATCGAGCAGTGCCGCATCGCCCTGCTGAAAAAGAGCAAAAACCTGTTGGACGCCAACTTCATCGAGGGCATGGCGTGCGCCGGCGGCTGCATCGGCGGGGCGGGGTGCCTTACCCACGGACCCCGCAGCCGTGCCGAGGTGGATAAATACGGCATGGAAGCAAACGAGAAAACCATTACCGACGCCTTAGCGGCACTGGAACTGAAGCCGTAACAAAAAGAATAATGCAAAAGCAGCGTGCTTTGCCGGTTGGCAGGGTGCGCTGCTTTTGAATGGGAGGGAGCACACCCCGTGCAGCAACCTGCGATCTGCTCTCTACAATAAAAAGCCGCCCCCTCGGGACGGCTTCGTTATGTCATTATGCTTACTTGTTTATCACGGCTCACGGTCTCCGCTGCAGGGAAGCGGCAATGGCACGGGAAGCCTCCATTGTCAGATGCGCGGCGGTGGTGAATTCCTCCGACTGCACCCGACGGAACATACCCACTACACCGATGGCATAGCGCACTCTTCCCTCCGCGTCGGGGATCGGCGCGGCAAGGGCTCGCAGCCCGATGCGATGCTCGCCGTCCTCAATGGCGTAGCCGCGCTCACGGGTCACCACCACATCGGCTTGCAGCTGCTCGGGGGTAGTGTGGGTGTGCGGCGTATAGGCGATGGGCTGCGAGCGGCTGATCTGCCGCATCAAGTTTTCATTCCATGCCAGGAACACCTTTCCCTGTGCCGTGCAGTGCAGCGGCAGGCGGGTGCCGGGACCCAGCGCGACACGCAGCGGGTTGGAGGCCTCGGAGACCTCCAGCAGCAGGGCGTCGGTGCCGTCCAGCGCGGCAAGGAACGCCGTCTCTCCCGCGCGACCGGCAAGGCTCTGCAAAAAGGGACGGCTGATGGCGGTGATATCCCGACTGCCGTTGACGGCGCAGCCCAGCTCAAACAGGTGCAGCCCCAGCCCGTAGCAGCCGTCCTCGGCGGATTGCTCCACCAGACCGGTCTGCCGCAGCGTGGAAATAATACCATGCAGGGTGCTTTTGGGCAGCTCAGTGCGCCTTGCAATCTCCCGCAGCGGCATCGGCGCGCCCGCTTCGGCAAGGATCTCAAGGATCTTTACTGCCTTTTCAATGGATTGTACCCGTCCGCCTGCTTCCTGCATGGTGCCTTCCGTCCTCCTCGTTCATCTTACAAAAGAATAATGCTCACCACATTATTATACCGCTTTTTCGTCGTAGATACAAGATGATTTGGTCGCAAATATCGAATAATTATTCCGCAATGAGAGACGGAAAAAGAAAACCGTCCGGTCATAGTGTGAACCGCACCCCACTTGTTAGACAGTATGATATACTATCTAACAAGTGGGGTGTTTTGCTATGCCAAAAGGAGTACCAAACA
>CAKSYU010000018.1 GCA_934524965.1 uncultured Angelakisella sp. | reverse complement strand
GGCCTGGCCGGCAAATTTGCCCTTGACTGAAAAAACTGCGCAAAAACACGCCCTGATCCAATGAACCGGATCGGGGCGTTTTCTTTGGTCAACCGGCAGATTCCGCTTCTGCCGCCCGGCGATGGATATAATCCTTGACTTCGTCCTTGGGGATATCCAGCGCGACGGAAAGTTCGCCGTGCAGCAGCTCCTCCGCCAGCTTCATGTAGCGGTCGTCCATCTGGCTGACGCGGCGACCGGCGGCTTCGGCTGCCCGCTTTTTGCTGTAAACCGACTTGATGATCTCCACCAGATCGGTGGTGCTGTGGGTGCCGATGATGCTGCGGTAATGCTCCGAAAGCTCCTGCAGGCGACCGGTGTGGAACGGCTCCACGCTGATGGTGGGAATGAGGGCGACCAGTTCCTCGGCTTCTTCACGGCTCATCACAGGGCGCATAAAGACCTTGGGCTGCTCGACAGGGCAGTAGATCGTGCCGCTTTGGAACAGAGGGCGCAGGACATAATATTTTGTCCCGCGCGGCATTCCCGGCAAATTGGGCGTGGCGTAATCCACGACCTCGCAGACGCCGGTATTGCCGTACATAATCTTTGTTCCTTTCGCAAACACGATAATAACCCCCTTTATGAAATAATTATAGCATATTTCCGGGGCAGATGTAAGAGGAAATTTGCGAAAAGGGGCGAAAGACGGAGGTTTGCGGAGAGAGGGCGGGGCGCCGCGGGTTCCGGCGCAGCCGGAACCACCGCGGCGCCCCTATCCCCTGCCCTGCTGAAAAGTGAAAAAAGCGGCAAGACCCGCCCCCTCATTGCCGGGAGCGGGTCTTTGCGATAATGAGAATAAAGGAAAAGAATAATGAAGAATTACTCGGTGGTGTAGTTATCGAAGTAGCCCTGAATGTAGATGATGGGGGTACCCTTATCGCCGCTGCCGCTGGTCAGATCGCACAGGGAGCCGATCAGATCGGTAAGATTGCGGGGGGTCGTACCCTCCGAGACCATCTGACCCACCAAACTGGTGGCGTCTTTTTCCTTAATGCGGCGGCTGACTGCCTCCTGCAGGGCAGAACCGGAAAGATCGCCGAAATCGTGATCGGCAAGGTACTTGAGCTTCAGCTCATTGGGGGTACCGATGAGCCCCTTGGTGTAGCCGGGCGCAACGACCGGATCGGCAAGCTCCCAGATCTTGCCCGCGGGATCCTTGAACGCGCCGTCGCCGTAGACCATCGCCTCGATGTTGCGTCCGGTGGCTTCGCTCATCATCTGACCGATGCGCTCCGCGACCAGCATGGCATCGCGGGGAAACAGCTTAACACGGTTTTCGTCCGCCTTATTGGAGCCCAGCAGACCGTACTGGGGGTTGTAGCCACTGCCCGCCACGGGAGCGGTCATCAGGTCGTCCAGACCCAGCACCACGCGGGCGCCGGCAGCCTGCAACAGACGCTTACTGCGGGCACGGGTGTGAATATCGCAGGTAATGACGGTATCGGTGTAATCCAGAATGGTCTGGACGCGGTTGGCGAAGATGACTTCGACCTCGGCGCCGGCTTCCCGAATCAGACCGGAGTAATACTCCACATAATCCACGCCGGTGAAGGGGTGGATCACGGAGCCGAACTCGGCGCGGAAGCGCTCCAGCGTGAGGACATCTTTCCAGGGGTCAATGCCCTTTTCGTCCAGGCGATCCATGCTGATGAGGTGGTTGCCGACCTCATCGGAGGGGTAGCTGAGCATGAGAACGACCTTCTCGCAGCCCGCGGCAATGCCGGACAGCAGCACCGAGAAGCGGTTGCGGCTGAGAATGGGGAAGGTGACGCCGACGGTTTTGCCGCCGGTACGCGCCTTGACATCGGCAGCGATCTGCTCCACGGTAGCGTAGTTGCCCTGTGTACGGGCGACTACCGATTCGGTGATGGCAACGACATCTTTATCGTGCGGCTCTACGCCGTTTTCCTTCAGTGCCTTCAGGACGGTATCCACCGTGCCCTTTACTACATCATCACCCTCCCGGAAAATGGGGGCGCGAACACCGCGGACGACCGTTCCAAACATTCTGCTCATGGCATTGTTCTCCTTTACCGTCATTTATTTAGTAAAAACAAATTAGGACTTGCTTTTTGCAGCAGTCCCAGTATAATAGAAGCATATCCATAAGTAAAGTATATATTTCTAATGTGAAGCATAAGCAAAATAGATAGGAAAGGAATTCCCCGCTATGGCAGTCAAATTGGAGCTTTACCGCATATTCCGCACCGTGGCAGAGGAGGAAAGCATCTCCGCCGCCGCCAAAACACTGTTCATTTCGCAGTCGGCGGTCAGCCAGTCCATTCACCAGCTGGAGGAGCAGCTGCAGGTGCGGCTGTTTTCCCGCCAACCGCGCGGCGTGACCCTGACCGGTGAGGGGCGGGTGCTGTACGACTATGTGCGCAGCGCCATCAGTCTGATAGAAACAGGCGAGGAAAAGCTGCAGCAGACCCGTGAGCTGATGATGGGCGAGCTGGTCATCGGGGCAAGCGACACCGTGACCCGCAGCCTGCTGCTGCCCTATTTGCAGCAGTTCCATCGGGCGTACCCCGCTATCCGGCTGAAGGTGCTGAACGGCACCAGCTATGAGGCACTGCAGATGCTGCGCGCGGGGCAGGTAGACCTTGCCTTTGCCAGCACCCCGCAGGAGACCGGCAACCTGCAGATGCGCCGCTGCATGGCGCTGCACAATGTGTTTGTGGCGGGGCGGGACTACCCCTACGAGACCGACCGCGCCTATACACTGGCGGAGCTTTCCCACTTCCCGCTGATGCTGCTGGAGCGTAAATCCAGTGCGCGGCGCTATTTGGAGCGCTTTTTCACCCGCAACGGCATCACCCTTAAACCGGAGATCGAGCTGTGCAGCCATGAGCTGCTGGTCGATCTTGCCGCCATCGGGCTGGGGGTGGCGTGCGTAACGCGCGAATTTGCCCGTCCCGCGCTGGAGGCGGGGACGATCCGTGAGCTGCGGACGGTGCCGGAGATCCCCGAACGGAGCCTTTCGGTATGCACCTTGCAGGACGTTGCGCCCAGCCCCGCGGCGGAGGAGTTTTTGCGGTTCTGGGCGTAAGACGGAACGAACGGAGGCGATAGAATGGATATTTCCTTTCGGCATGAGGGACAGAAATTCAATTACCGAGTATGCGCCATCATGATCTCGGAGCATAAAATTCTGGCAATGCACGATGAGCGTTCTCCCTATTTCTACCTGCCCGGCGGACGGGTCACCATGGGAGAAACAGTGGAACAAGCAGTGGTGCGGGAAGTGGAAGAGGAGCTTGGCGTGACGCCAAAGATCATTCGTCCTCTGTGGCTCAGTCAGGCGTTTTTTACGGAGGAAGTAGACTGCCTGCGCTACCATGAGCTTTGCATCTATTTTCTGATGGATATTTCGGAAACAGCCCTGCCGGCAAAGGGCAATGTATTTACCTTAAAAGAAGGCGGGCACACCCACACCTTTGAATGGCTGGACTTTGACCGGCTGGAAGAGGAATACTTTTACCCGATATTCCTGAAAAAAGAGATTTTCAACCTGCCAAAGGAGTTTACCATTCGCACTGATATAGAGGAATAAACTCCCGCTTAGAGACAAAAGCGCCCCCACGGTGTCCGCCGTGGGGATCATTTATTATTTTACGGCAGGGAGTACAGAATAGCCACAAGAGCGCCCAGCAGGGCGCCTGCCGCCACCTGCAAGGGGGTATGCCCCAGCAGCTCCTCCAGCAGAGCCTCCGGCGGGGCGGCGTTCCGCTCCAGCAGCAGCTCATTGATGGTGCGGGCGTGCTGCCCTGCCTGCCAGCGGACGCCCATGGCATCGTGCATGACAATGACCGCCAGCACCGCGCTGACCGCAAAGGCAAAGGATGCGGCGCCATACCGCAGCAGGGCGGCTGCCGCCAGCGCTGTTACTGTGGCGGAGTGTCCGCTGGGCATTCCGCCGTCGCCGGTCAGGCGGCTCCAATCCAGCCGATGATGAGCGACCAGTTCGATAAGCAGCTTGCAAAGCTGCGCCGCCGCCCATGCCAGCACCGCCGGCATCAGGCAGGCATTGCGTGCCAACGCCGCGATAGGCACTCCCCCCTATCCTTTTTCTTTATATCACGATCCCCCCGTTCGGGCTTAAAACCTGTCCGGTGAAGTAGCGTGCGTCCTCCCCTGCCAAAAATGCGATGGCTGCTGCTGCTTCCTCCGGCGTACCCATGCGCCCCAAGGGAATCTCCTCCTCCAACAGCCGGCGTTCCTCGGCGGTCAGGTGGGCATTCATTTCGGTATCGATAGCACCGGGGGCAACACAGTTGACGGTAATGCCACTGGGCGCCAGCTCCTTTGCAAGTGCCTGTGTAAAGCCGATGACCGCCGCCTTGGAGGCGGAATAATGCACCTCGCAGGAGGCGCCGCACAGCCCCCAGATGGAGGAAACATTGATAATGGTACCACTGTGCTGCTGTACCAAATAGGGAACCGCCGCACGGCAGCAGTGATAGATTCCATCGACATTGGCAGCGAACATTTTCCGCCAGTCCTCCGGCGTAATGTCTGTAAACAGCTTGATTTGAGAAATGCCGGCATTATTGACCAGAATGTCCAAATGCCCATATTCTCTTACCGCAAAGTCGATAAGAGCTTTTGCCTCATCTGGCTTGGTAAGATCCGCCCCGAAGACGCACGCCTCGGCGCCCTCCTCCCGCAGCTCCCTGCTAAGGGTTTCGGCTTTTTCCCTGCCGCTGCGGTAGCCCAGCACCACATGGCAGCCCTGCGCCGCCAGCCGGCGTGCCGCGGCAGCGCCGATGCCGCCCGACGCGCCGGTGATCACTGCGACCTTGCTCATAGTATCTCCCTCCGATGTCAGTTCCGCAAAAGGCGCGGGGGACGGCGGCTCCGCCGCCCGACCCGTAGGGTCGGGTCCCCGCCGCAGGCGGGGCGGCGCGCGCAGCGCGCCGGGCGGAGCCGCCGGATCCCCGCGCCCTGCGGGAATTCCTACTGATGATAATAGCAAATTTGCCCCCTGCTGGCAAGTCCCCTCAGCGGCGGGGCTGGTCGGTCAGCGGCAGATCGTACAGGTCGGCATAGCTTTCGGTCTCCTCCGGCGTGCGGGGCGGCACCGGCTCCAAACCGGTGGCTTCGGTGCCGCTTACCACATCGTGCGGCAGGTACAGCGGTCGTCCCGTCACCGGATCGATGGGTCCCAATACAGGTCGTTCCATGGTCAATCCCCCTTTCATGGGGATAGTATCACCCGCAGGGAAAAAACTATGCGGCGACCCCTTGCGGCGGGCGCAAAATCGTGCTACAATAGCACAAAAAATCCGGCAGGTTGCGCCATAGTTGGTGGCGGCAACCGCCCCCATAAGGAGCAAATTACGATGAACGACATGGCACACGCCGTCCTGCGGCTGCTGGACGAAAACAAGATAGACTACACACTGGCGGAGCACCCTGCCGTATTCAATATGGAGGAGCTGTATGCGCAGGGACTGGAGCACTGCGACGCCATTGCCAAAAACCTGCTGGTGCGGGACCAGAAGAAACGCTTTTACTGGCTGCTGGTGCTGTACGGCGAAAAGCGTGCCGACCTAAAGGCGCTGAAAGCCCGTTTGGGGCACGGGGCGCTTTCCTTTGCCGGAGCGGAGGAGCTGGGAATGCTGCTGGGACTGACGCCCGGCGCCGTGACATCCCTCGGCGCACTGAATGACGCGGAGCATCGGGTAACGATCCTGCTGGACGAGGACTACCGCGGGAAACTCATCGGCGTTCACCCTTGCGATAACACCGCCACGGTGTTCCTGCCCGCCGACCGGCTGGCGGAGCTGCTGCGGCAGCAGGGCGCGGCGGTGGAGTTTATCCCGTTCTGAGCAAAGTCCGAATAAGAAAAACGACCCCCCGTGCCGGTTTCGGTACAGGGGTCATGCTTTTTATGGGATCACTTTTTATCGTGGAAGAACAGCGGGATCTTCTCGAGATAGATGATATCGGTACGGTTGGCGGCATCACCCTCCGCCAGCACCGCGGCACGGGCGATCACCTCGCCGCCGGATTCTTTGACCAGCTTTTCGATGGCTTCCAGGCTGCTGCCGGTGGAAATAACATCATCAACAACGGCGACCTTTTTGCCCTTGATGAACTCGGCGTCATGCTCATCGACCACCAGGATCTGTTCCTTGCCCATATTGGTGATGGAATTGACGGTGGTGATGATGGGATTGCGCATATAGCCCTTGACCGACTTGCGGGCAATGACATAGCGGGGCATCTTCATCACCTTTGCCATCTCGTAGATCAGCGGAATGCTCTTGGCTTCGGCAGTCACCAGCACCTCAGTCTCGGGGGGGAGCTTTGCCGCCAGTGCGCGGGCACACGGCTCCACTACATCGGTATCGCCAAAGATGACGAAGCCCGCGATGGACATATTCTCATTGATGGGGACGACGGGCAGACTGCGCTTGACGCCCGCAACGGTAATGTCATAGAATTCCTGCATGGGAATCCTCCTTTTTTCTCGAAAATTGGGCAAATTCGCCCTTAACCAGTTTATTATAACATATTTTTGCTATCTTGGATATAGATTTTTTGACATTTAACCATAAGCATTGCTTATATCCGTTTTCAAGTATTTGCATTTCCTTTTTTGTATGCTACAATAGAAGAAACACAGCGCAAAACGGCGGTTTTCTGCCGCCAATACCTAAAAAGGAGCATCAACCGACCCCATGGAACTTATCCCCTTTACCGAAAAAGATCTTATCCCCTTTGTGGAAATGAGCTGCGATATGTACGATTCACCGGCGGTGGCGCACCCCGTGGATAAAAATGTTTTTATCTCCACCTTCCGCGCCTGCCTTGCCGGTGATAAGCATGTGGAGGGGCGCATGATCGTGGAAAACGGTCATACGCTGGGCTACCTGCTGCTGGCGCACAGCTTCTCCAGCGAACTGGGCGCACCCATTATTATGATAGAGGAGCTGTACCTCATTCCGGAGGCGCGCGGACAGCATATCGGGCGCTCCATTCTGGAGGCGCTTTCCAGCCACTATCACAACAAGGTAGGCGCCTTAAAGCTGGAATGTACCCCCGAAAACCAGGTCGCTATGCGGCTGTACCAGTCCCTCGGCTTTCAGGCGCTGCCCTACACCGCCATGGTATGGGAGCTGCCCACCACTTAACATCAAAGGAGCTGTGCTGACATGAAACACATTTTTGTCATCAACCCCGCCGCCGGTAAGACCAATGTGACCGAGACCCTGCTGCCCCGTCTGCACACCCTTTTTGCCGGACGGGAGGAGGAGCTGGAGACCTACCTGACCACCGGCGTCGGCGATGCCACCCGCTTTGTGCGGGAGCGGTGCGCCGCCTCCGGCGGAGAGCACCTGCGCTTTTACAGCTGCGGCGGTGACGGCACCATGAACGAGGTGCTGCAGGGGCTGGCGGGCTGTGCCAATGTGGCAATGGGCATTGTGCCCTGCGGCTCCGGCAATGACTTTGTCCGCAGTTTCCCCGACTGCGATTTCTCCGATCTGGAGCTGCAGGTCAACGCTGAGGAGCGTCCCATTGACCTGATCCGCTTCAATGATCAGTGGTCTGCCAACATCTGCAGCGCGGGGCTGGATTCCGATGTATGCAAAAACATGGCGCGGTATAAGCGCCTGCCCCTTGTCACCGGCAGCGGCGCCTATATCCTTGCCCTCATCGCGGCGTTTTTCAGTCCCATGGGCAAGCAGGCGCACTTTGTGCTGGATGACGGGCGCACCTTTGATGAAAATGTGCTGATCATGGTCATGTCCAACGGCGGCTTTTACGGCGGCGGCTGGAACGGCGCGCCCAAATTCAATGTGGAGGACGGGCTGATGGATCTCTGCATCGTGCGGAAGATCGGTCGTCTGCGCATGCTTCGGGTGATCGGCAAGTACCAGAAGGGACTGCACGCCGATGACCCCGCCCTGCAGGACTGCGTCACCTACACCCGCTGCCACAGCCTGACCATAGATTTCGAAAAGCCCACCAACCTGAATGCCGACGGCGAGATGAGCGAAAGCACCCATGTGGAAGCCGCCATTGTGCCGCTGGCGCTGCCGCTCATTCTGCCCAAACTGAAAAAATAAGCCTGAAATACATAAAAGACCGTCCGGACTTCTCCGGGCGGTCTTTTCCTTATATTCTATCTGTTACGCAGCCGCGAATATTGCCGAGGCGATCTGGCTGCCGATGCTGGCGCCGGCACGCTCAATGGCACCCACCAGAACGACCGCCGCGATGATAATGGCGGCAGCGATGATGATTTTCCCGATGAGATCCTAATGGTCTTTCATATTGCTCCCCCCTTTTTAGAATTCCGGTCCTTTGTTGCCGCTCTGCGGCTTTATCATGCGGAACGCCTCATACAGCTTGCGGGTCTTATTCAGGCTTGCCAGCAGCATAATGGTGACGATCACCATGCCAAGGAACAGCAGCACACTGAGTATCGGCACAAACGAAAGCGCCACCGCCACGATATTCATAATGGCGCAGATCTTCCAGCTGCGCATGCTTTCCGCCGCGGCAATGCCCACCGAATTGTTATTCTCGATATCCTGAAAGCCCTTGATGACCAGCCAGGTAGCATAATAGGTCACACCGGCTGCTATCAAGGTAAGCAGCGAGGTGACCCAGCCGCCATCGACCCCCAGCAGATTGATCAGCCAGCTGGCGATCCCATAAACGGTAAGCCCCAGCAGCCATGGACCCGCCGCGGTATAGCGGGGGCTTTCCTCCAGCAGCTCTCTGGTGCCCATATACAGCAGAAGATAGCCGACAAAATCCGGCAGCATATTGATCACATGGGTATTATCCAGCGTCAGGTTAAAATTGAGGAACACAAACAGGAACCCCACAAAGATCTTTTTCATTGACCGAGCCTCCTATGGGTGGAATAAGCGCAGCGGGGCAGAAGCCGCCCGCAGGGCAGCCCGCCTGCGGCGGGCTCGGCGGCTGTGCCGCCGATTTCGCCCCGTAGGGGCGAAACGCCCTGCGGGCGTCCTGCCCCTATTGCGCTCTCTGCCCCCATTGTATCAAATGTTCCCCTGCTTTGCAACCTTGCCGCGCGCGGGCAGCTGTGCCAGCACCACCGCCAGCAGCACCAGTCCGCAGCCCAGAAGCTCCCGTCCGGTCAGCCGGTCATGCAGAATGATCGCTCCCGCCAGCACCGAGAAGACCGATTCCAGACTAAGCAGCAGCGAAACCACCGTAGGGTTCGCGTCCTTCTGCGCCAGAATTTGCAGCGTGTAGCCCACACCGCCGCTCATCACGCCGACATACAGCAGCGGCAGTATGCACTCCGTAATGCCGGAAAGGGTCGGGGTCTCCGTCAGCACCGCGCCGATACCGGAAACGATCGCCGCCACCGCGAACTGCGCCGTGGAAAGCGCCACGCCGTTCACCTTTTGGGTAAAGTGGTCAATGACCAGAATATGTACCGCGAAAGCCAGCGAGCAAAGCATCACCATCAGGTCGCTTTTCTCTATCGTCAGCGCCTCGTTCATGCACAGGAAGTAAAGTCCCACCGCCGCCAGCACGACCGATATCCATACCGCGGCAGTGACCTTTTTGCGCAGGAACAAGCCGAGAATGGGCACCAGCACAATGTACAGCGCCGTAATAAAGCCTGCCTTGCCGGCGCTGGTCCCCTGGGAGATCCCCGACTGCTGCAAAAAAGATGCCGTCGCCAGCACCGTACCACAGCAAAGCCCGCCCAGCAGCAGGTCCTTCGGGGATTTTGCCAGCGGCTCCACCTTTTCGGGGGCTTTCTTTTTCTGCACCATGCGCACGATGCAAAGCCCCAGTGCCAGCGCCGCGAATGCCATCGTGCACCGGATCGCGCCAAAGGTCAGGGGCGGTATATGCTCGGCACTGACGCTCTGTGCTACAAACGCGGTGCCCCAGATGAGCGCCGCCAGTACGGGAAACAGGTTTTGTCTGATCTTCTTGTTCATAGGGTTCATTCCTTTTTGCCGGTGGTAATAAATGTTTTTGGCTCCCACCGTTTGTCTCCGGCAGGAGCCCCTTTGGATCATGCTATTATAGCACGCCGCCCGCCGGTTTGCAACCGACCGTGCGGCACTCTTTTGGTGCTTCAGTCCTCAAAGCCGCTGCCCAAAAAGGCGCGCAGCTCGGCGGTTTTCGGCGCGCCGAAGATCTCCTCCGGCGTCCCCTCCTCCGCCAGCTCACCGCCGTTCACATACAGGATCCGGTCGGCGGCGCCGCGGGCAAAGCTCATCTCGTGCGTTACCACCACCATGGTGCGGTGCTCCGCCGCCAGCTGCTGCATTATGGCAAGCACCTCGCCGGTCAGCTGGGGGTCCAGCGCCGAGGTCGGCTCATCAAATAGCATCACCTTGGGGTCGCGCATCAGGGCGCGGGCAATGGCAACTCGCTGCTGCTGCCCGCCGGAAAGCCGGCAGGGATATTCGTCCTTTTTCTCCGCCAGTCCCACCTTCTCCAGCAGCGCCTCGCACTTTTCCTCGGCATCGCCGGCATTCGGCCGGTTCAGCAGGTAGGGCTTAATCAGGTTCTCCCGCACCGTCATATGGGGGAACAGGTTAAAGCTCTGGAACACCATGCCCATCTCGCTGATAAGGCGGGCGCGTTCCGCCTTGGCACAGTATTTCCCGTCCTTTACCAGCGCCTCCTCCCCTACATAGATGCTGCCGCCGGTCACTTCCTCCAGGTCGATCATGCAGCGCAGCAGGGTGGATTTTCCCCCGCCGGAGGGTCCGATGATGGCGACCACCTCGCCCTCCTCCACCGTCAGGCTAATGCCCCGCAGCACTTCCGGTCCGCCCTCGAAGGTCTTTTTTACATTTTCCAGCCGCAGAATACTCATGGGGACACCTCCTTCAGTTATAGTAGCTCATCTTCTTTTCCAGCTTTTCCATCGCCACCGCCACCGCCAGGTTAAAGATGTAGTAGAAGATGGCGGCGCCCACATAGGGCAGCACATTCGCTTCCCTGCTGGCAATCCGCTTCACCAGCGTGAACAGCTCGGAATAGCCGATGACAAATGCCAGCGAGGTATCCTTCACCAGCGTAATGACCTCATTGGTGATGGAGGGCAGAATGCGCTTGATCACCTGCGGCAGAATGATGCGGAAAAAGGTCTGGCTTTTATTGTAGCCCAGCACCTTTGCCGCCTCATACTGTCCCACCGGCATGGATTCAATGCCGGAACGGTAGATCTCGGCAAAGTAGGCGGCGTAATTCACCGCGAAAGCAATAATGACCGCGTAGAACTGGTATTCCAGCGTGATTGGGATCTTGAAAATATAGTAGGGACCGTAATACACCACCATCAGCTGCAGCATCAGCGGGGTGCCGCGCAGCACGGAGATAAAAACCTTCAGGATAAGCTGCACGGGGCGAAAACCCGCCAGCCGCCTCCAAAAGGGGGATCTGCTCTTTTTCAGGGCGGCAAATGGCGCCCAGCGGTTCATGCGCCCAAACGCCACCAGCAGTCCCAGCGGCAGCGAAAATACCAGCGTCAGCACAAAGATGAGAATGGAATTCCCCATTCCCTCCCCCACCTGGGCAAAGATCTCTAACAGGTTCATCGGCGGTCTCCTTTTTTCGTCATGTCCTTCTATACAGGGAAAAGCGCAGCCCCTCAGCACATCGTGTCGAAGGGCTGCTTTTCTGTTATCTTCTTGGGGATTACTTTCCTAAGCACACAGCCTCGCTCAAGCCCCACTTTTCGGCGATCTTGGTAAAGGTGCCGTCGGCAGCCATCTCGTTCAGGGTGTTCTGCACGGTATCCCGCAGGGCGGTGTTGCCCAGCTTAAAGCCGATGCCATAGGTCTCGCTGGCAATGGTACCGTCCAGAATGATAAAAGCATCACCGCGCTGGGAAAGCTGGTACTGCGCCACACCGATATCCATCGCGATCGCGTCTACCGCGCCCGCCTCCAGGTTCAGGAACGCGGTGTTGTAGTCCGGCACCTCCACCAGCTGCTTAAAGCTCTCTGCCAGCGCGATATTGTCATCGTTGGTGCCGTCCTCGTTCTCGGTCAGCGCCGCCAGTGCGGAGGAATCCGCCTGCACCGCCACGACCTTATCGGCAAGGTCGGCATAGGCGGCAATGCCGCTGTCCTTCTTCACCACGATCACCTGACTGTTATCCACATAGGCGTCGCTCCAGGTGTATTTATCCTCACGACCCTGCATGGTAAAGCCGTTCCAGATGCAGTCGATGACCTCGGTATTCAGCTCCATATCCTTGCTGTCCCAGTTGATGGGCTTCTTCACCAGCTCCCAGCCGTTGCGGGCGCATACCTCAGCGGCAAGGTCCAGGTCAAAGCCGACATACTCGCCGTTCTCGTCCTGATAGCCGTAGGGCGGGAATTCCGCGTCAAAGCCAACGGTAAAGGTAGTTTTTTCGGTTTCATTATCATTTGTTGCGGCAGGCTTCTTGCCGCAGGCGGTAAACAGGGTCAGCAGCATTACAGCGGCAGCCATCATCGCGATCCATTTTTTCATAGCTTGGTTCTCCTTTTCGGTTTGGGGTTATGCTGTTATTATACGCTTTAGTGCGCTACTATGCTACTACACTAAAACATTTAATATTGTCATTTTTTCAATATACTACAACATTCTCTTCTGTTTTCTCGTTTTTTTTCACGCATACTCATTATTTTGCATTTTCTATTCAAGTTACATTGCGTTTTTCCCATGTCTTTCCCGTCTTTCCTTTTTCATCGCCGGCTCGATATGTCAAAGCCCGCTGACCGAAATCAGCGGGCTTAAATCATATGAACTTATCCTTGTCCATCGGTACTTATCTGCAACCACAAAATCGGGAACACATTTTTGGGCGTAAGCTCGGGGAAATTGGCGTAAGCTGTGGCGTAAGTGCCGACATTTCAGGGGGCAATCAATAGAGCTTTGCGCCTGCCGGAATGTGAGGATCAACCATCAGCAAATGCAACTTTTCCTCGCCGTTTTCGTGGTGAACGGCGGAGATGAGCATACCCTCGGAATCAATCCCCATCATCTTTCTGGGTGGCAGGTTGGTGATGGCAATGCAGGTCTTACCCACCAGCTCCTCCGGCTCATAATAGTCGTGAATACCGCTCAAAATCACGCGATCTACGCCGCTTCCGTCGTCCAAGGTGAATTTTAAGAGCTTCTTGGACTTCTTCACGGCTTCGCACGCCTTGACCTTCACAGCCCGGTAATCGGACTTGGCGAAGGTATCAAAATCGACCTGATCTTGGAACAGCGGCTCGATCTCCACATTGGAAAAATCGATCGGCTCGTCCTTAATCTCAATCTCGACCGTACCCTTAGCTCCGCCGATGATACCGACTTCCTCAGGCTTTTTCTCCGACTTGGGCGCGTCCAACGGCTTCATGGTCGGGAACAGCAGCACATCACGGATCGATGCCGAATCGGTCAGCAGCATCACCAGACGGTCTACACCAAAGCCCAGACCGCCGGTGGGTGCCATGCCGTACTCCAGCGCGGTCACAAAGTCATAGTCCACCTCGGCACGGGTGTTCGGCTCCTCGCGGCGCTTTGCCTCCACCTGACGCTCAAAGCGCGCCTTCTGGTCGATGGGGTCGTTCAGCTCACTAAAGGCGTTGCCGTACTCGGTCGCGCAGATGAAATACTCAAAGCGCTCGGTAAAGGCGGGGTCCTCCGGCTTGCGCTTCGCCAGCGGGCTGTTCTCCACCGGATAGTCATAGATAAAGGTCGGCTGGATCAGGTTCTCCTCTACATAGGCGTCAAAGAACTCCGCCAGCACGGTGCCCTTGGTGGCATCGGCGGGGACTTCCACATGCTTCTCCTTGGCGGCGGCACGGGCGTCCTCGTCGGTTTTCCAGTCGTAGTAGTCCACGCCGGCGTACTTCTTCACCGATTCCGCCATGGTCAGGCGCTCCCAGTGACCCAGGTCCAGCTCCATGCCCTGATAGGTGATCTTGGTGCTGCCGCAGACATTCTGCGCCAGACGGGTGTAAAGCTCCTCTACCAGATCCATCATGCCCTTGTAGTCGGTGTACGCCTGGTACAGCTCCACGGTGGTGAATTCGGGGTTGTGCTTGGTATCCATGCCCTCGTTGCGGAAAATGCGTCCCACCTCATACACACGGTCCATGCCGCCCACGATGAGCCGCTTGAGGTACAGCTCGGTCTCGATGCGCAGGTACATATCCATATCCAGCGTGTTGTGATGAGTCACAAAGGGACGGGCGGAAGCGCCGATCTCCAGCGGCACCAGAATGGGGGTATCTACCTCCAAAAAGCCCTTGCTGTCCAGATAATTGCGGATCTCGGTGAGGATACGGCTGCGCTTGTAGAAGGTCTCGCGCACCTCAGGGTTCATGATAAGGTCAACGTAGCGCTGACGGTAGCGGGTATCGGTATCCCGCAGCCCGTGGAACTTCTCCGGCAGGGGCAGCAGGGACTTGGAAAGCAGCTTGATGTGGGTGGTGTGGACGGAGATCTCGCCCTTCTGGGTGCGGAATACCGTTCCCTCCACGCCCAGAATATCACCGATATCCCATTTCTTAAAGTCGGCGTAATCCTCCTCGCCCACATCGTCACGGCGCACATATACCTGCAGCCGTCCGGTGGAATCCAGAAGGTCCATAAAGCTCGCCTTGCCCATCACGCGGCGGCTCATCATGCGTCCGGCAATGCGTACCGTTTTGCCCTCCAGCTCCTCAAACTTCTCGCGGATCTCCGCGGTCTTGGTATCCCAGTCATACTTGGTGATCTCGTAGGGGTTCTTGCCGGCTTCGCACAACGCCGCCAGCTTGTCCCGACGCACCTTTACCTGCTCGTGCAGGCGTTCCTCCTCCGCCTCGGCTTCCGCCGCCGGATTCATGACCTTTTCTTCGCTCATATTTGTCCTCCTTCATCGGCACGGGCACAGCGCCCCGCGCCGGAAACATACTCATACATATGGTATTTTACCATAAACCAGCCCCGCAGGGCAAATAAAAAAAGCAGAAAAGCGGGAAACTTTTCTGCCTTTTTGCGGGAAGTTTACTTGCTGATATCCAGGATCTTCATTTCAAAGGCGCCGCCAGGGGCTTCCACCGTTACGATCTCGCCCTTTTTATGTCCGATCAGCGCGTGACCCACGGGGGACTGGTCGGAAATGGTGTTCATCTCGTGGCCCACCTCCATGGCGCCCACGATGAGGTACTCGCCCTCTTCCTCCATGTCCATATCCAGCACCTTCACCTTGGAGCCGACGCCCACCATATCCAGCGAAAGGCTGTCGGTATCCACGATGGTCACATGCTTCAGCTGCTCCTCCAGCACGGCAATGCGGGCTTCTATCTCCGCCTGCTCGTTTTTGGCAGCATCGTATTCACTGTTTTCGGAAAGGTCGCCGTAGCCGCGGGCGATCTTGATCTTCTCCGCAATCTCGCTGCGTTTGGTCGTTTTCAGCTCTTCCAGCTCTTTTGCCAGCTCATCGTAGCCGGTCTGGGTCATTTGAATGGTGTTTACCATGAAATACAGCTCCTTTACGGCGGGCAGAGCGTTCCGGCTGCCCGACAATAGTTTAATTATTATAGTTTCTTCTGCCTCGATTGTCAAGTGCGAATAAGCCTTGCCAGTTCCCCAAATTCCGCCAACCGTCCATCAATGCGGCACTGCCCGATCACAAGCGGCAGCTCCACCCGACGGGTGCCGCACTCCGTCACCATGCCCCAAAAGGCGGTCGGTTCCACCCCCGGCGGCACCTCCGCCGTCCGTTCCGGCGGCAGGGCAAGGGTCAGGCGGTTCACCGTGGGGCTGCCCTGCACGGCGCTGCGGTCGGCGGTCAGCACCGGGCGGCGCACCCGCAGCACCCCCGTGGGGTAGGGCGTCGCGCACAAAAGGCAGTCCTCCAACTCGGCGGGGGTCTCCGCCCACAGCAGCGGCAGCCCGTATTCCTCCCGCAGCAGCGTTTCCATTGCCGCGTAGCGGCTGCGCCGCAGTGTGTAGACCTTTATCCCGCGGCAGCAGTCCAGCCACTCCCCGCACGCCCACGGCGCGATGCCCTGCGGGTCTAAAAGCCCCAGCAGCCCGCTGCCCTGCACGGGGCATTGCTCCATCGCCTGCCGCGCGGCAGCCACCGTCAGCCTTGCCGTAAAGTCCCGCGGGTGGTAATCCCGCACCGGGCAGCCCTGCGGGGGCAGGATATCCGGCGGCAGCAGCACCGGTGTACGGGGACGGGGGCACAGCAGCGCCAGCCGGCTCCACGGCAGGCGCTCCGCCGCGCCGTGCCACACCACCCGCCGGTAGCGGTTCCCGCCGCAGAAGCAGTCCTCCCACTCCAGCATATCGCCCCGCAGCAGCCGCGCCAGCCGCTGCCGCAGCGGTTCCCTGCCCTCCTCGACCGTCACCGTCATAAACATGCCCCGTACCCCCTTTGCCTGTCCTATCCCTATCCTATGTGGGGACATTGCACTTTAGTACAAGCCGGCGGGTCGCCTGTCCCCTGCGCAGGGGCTGGGGGATACGGGGGCGGCGCGGCGGAGCGCGGGGAGGGTCGGCGCGGCGCCTGCGGGCGGCGGCGACCCGACGGGGAGCGGAGCCGTGTCGCCCTTTTTTCACCCTTCAAATAAGAACAAATGTTTCACGTGAAACAAATTGTGCGATTTTGCAGAGAATAAAAAGCCGCCGGCTCCATCACGGAACCGGCAGCGGGTATGCGGTTTTTCTTATCGGATCGCAGCGGCGAGGACTTCCATCGCCTTCTTGTAGGGGGCGTCCAACTCGGCATTGCCAAGCACATCGCTGCGGCTGCCCTCACTGGCGGCAAGCTCTACCTCGTAGTCAGGTCCGACGCCGTGCTCGCCGAAGGTCTTTTGCTTGGGACCGGCGTACTGCGCCGTGGTGACCTGAATGGCGGAACCGCCCGAGAGCTTGAAGATCTCGGTGATATCGCCGTTGCCGGCGGTGCGGGCGCCAACCACCTTTGCTCTGCCGAAGTCCTGCAAAGCCATGACCAGCAGCTCGGCGGTGCCGCCGGTGGTCTCATCTGCCAGAACGACCATCGGCACGTCCCAGCAGTTGGCGTCGGACTGTGCTACGGCGGTCAGACTGCCGATCTTATCGCGGGAATACGCCACGGTGCCGCTGGGCAGCAGCGGATCAAGGATCCGCACGGCGTAGGAAAGCTCATTGCTGGTAATGCCGCGGACATCCAGCAGAATACCCCTGACGCCCTGCGCCTTAAGGGTATTCAGCTGCGCGATGAACTGGTCGGCGGTGGTGCCGTTCCACTCGGTAAAACTGATGTAGGCGACCTCGTCGCTTGCCATGGTGGTCTTTACAGTGGGGACATCAATGGCACGCAGCGTCAGCTCGTAGTTGTTCTCCTGGCTGTCCTGCTGAATGGTCAGTGTGACCTTGGTGCCGGCTTCGCCGCGCAGACGGCTTGCCATGGCTTCGTTATTGCTTTCGGTCACGCGGGTGCCGTTTACATTGATGATAAGCGCGCCGACCTTGATGCCCGCCATCTGCGCCGGAGAATCGGGGTAGACCTCCTTGACCAGCAGGTAGCCGGAGGCGTCAAGCTCGGTCACCAGACCCACGCCGACATACCTGCTGGTGCCGGACTGGGTATATGCCTCGTACTCCGCCGCTGTAAAGTAGCGGGCGTTGGCGTCCTCCAGCCCCTCGATGTAGCCGCGGGAAATGGCTTCCTGCAGCGCCTCCTCATCAATGGAGCCGTAGTAGTTTTCCCGTACATACAGGTCAACCTCGTGCAGGGCACTATACATTTTTTCCCGCTCGGTGATGCCTGTCATTTTAACATTGAACAGGTTCATCGAGTAGATCATGGTAAGGGAAAAGGCGACTGCCGCCACGATAGCCATATAGGCGATGGCTGCGCCAAGCGAAATTTTTTTGTTCATGCTGTTTTATGCTCCTGTTGTAACGCTGCTTACCTGCATACAGTGCCTACACAGTGCCATTACAGATAATTGAGCGGATTGGTATGCGCGCCGTTGCGGCGGATTTCAAAGTGGAGATGATAGCCGGTAGACCAGCCGGTGGTCCCCACATAGGCAATGGTCTGCCCCTTGGTAACGGTATCGCCTACATTGACGGCAACCGAGGTGCAGTGGGCGTACAGGGTGGAAAAGCCGCCGCCGTGGTCAACGATGAGATAGTTGCCGTAGCCCCACGCTCTGCCGTAGCCCGCGCCGGTACGCACATAAATGACGGTGCCGGAGGCGGAGGCGCGAATGGGTGTATTGGCGGGGGCGGGGAAATCGATGCCGGTGTGGTAATCGGTATTATTGAAGCGCCAGCCGTAGTAGCTGCTGATGTAAGTATAGCCCTTGACCGGATAAATAAATCCGGTGGTGCTGTAATCCACCTGACTGCCGTTGCCGGCGTTGGCGGCATAGATGGCGTCGATATCCGCCTGGATCTGCTTCATCTCTTTCTGGATCGCAGCCTGATCGGCGAGGTATTCCTGCTCCATCTTTTTGATATCCTGCAGGGTGCTTTCCACCTCGGTCTTCTGGCTGGTGAGGCTTGCCTTTTTGCCTTCCGCCGTCACCTTGGTATCCGCCAGATCCTCTTTTTCCTCCTGCATCTGCTGCTGTAGCGTCCGCAGCTCGGTGATGTTATCGGCGAGGTTCTGCAGCAGGGTGCTGTCATGCTCCGAAATGCGGCTGAGGTACTTGCCGTAGCTTAAATAGCTGCCGAGGCTGTCCACGCCGAAGACCATGCCCAGCATGCTGGTGCCGACGCTGGTTTTGTAGATGGAGCGGATCCGCTTCATGAAAAGATCCTGCTGCTCCAGCACCTCGGCGCTGAGTGTATTGATGCGTTCTTCCTTTTCGGCAATATCATTCTGCAGGTAGTTGATCTTGTTATCCAGCAGCGTGATCTGCTTTTGCGTGGTGGTTATTTGATTGCTGAGACTTTTGCGAATGGCTTCCTGCTTTTCTTTTTCGCTCTTGGTCTGGTTCAGCTTATCCTTGATCGCCTGCTGCTGCTTTTCCAGCTCACTGTACTGCCCGTTCAGGTGATCCAGCGTGCTGTCCGCGTAGGCGGTGATCGGGGTAGAGACCACCAGCACCGCGGCGCACATCAGTGCCGCCAAGATCCGTTTGGTATCGCTTCTCATGGTATTTGCCTTGTCCTTTCCGTTTGCACATTTGCCGTGGGTGTTCTTTTTGTCAAACTTCAGGCCGTCAAAGGAGACCTGCCTGTTACTTAAGTGCTGATAACAGACGGATTTCCTGCATTATACTTTAAGATATTTCCCGACAAAGATAAAGCTGCCGACCATACCGAACAGCACGCCCGCTGCCACAAAGCCCAACAGCATCTGCGGGGCAATGGCGGCAAAGGGAATCAGACTCTGGTATGCGAGCTGGAGCCAGCCGCTGGCGGACTGCCCGACCCACTGATAAAGGAAGTGGGTGCCCACCCATAAAAGGGCGAAAGCAATCACGGCAGAAACCAGTCCGATGACCATGCCCTCCACCAAAAAGGGGAAGCGGATAAAGGCATTGGTGGCGCCGACATACTTCATAATGTTGATCTCCCGCCGGCGGTTGAAGATGGTCACGCGGACGGTATTGGCAATGATGATAATGGAAACCACCATCAAAATAGCGACGATGGTAAGCCCCGCCACATGGATCGCCGTTTTGATGCCCACCAGCGTGGTGGCGACCTCATTGCTGGATTCCACGCTTTCCACGCCGTTCAGACTTTCCAGCGTCTTAACGGTCTCCGGCAGGTTTTCCAGGCTGTTCACCTTAAGCCGGAAGGAAGCAGGCAGCGGGTTTTCATCGGCATACTGCTCAAAGCCCTCCAGAAAGCTCTGGCTGCCGAGGGTATCGCTCAGTTCCTTGAGCGCGTCCTCCTTGCTGATGTACTGCTTGGAGGCGATATTGGGCAGGTCGTCGATCTCGGCTTTCAGCATCTCGATGCCGGCGCTGCCCAGATCGTCCTCGATCCAGACCACGACCTCATTGAAGCTTTCGACATAGCCCATGAGGGAATTGATATTGAGGGAAAGCAGCAGCGCCCCGCCGATGAGCACCATGCAGGCGATGAGCACGCCGATGGAAGCGACCGACATCTGCCGGTTGGCGCGGATATTACGCAGTCCCTCCTTGACCAAATAGCCAAAGGAATTCTTAAACATGGGGAGCACCTCCCTGATCGCGGATAATGCGTCCCTTTTCCAGTGTCACGGTACGGTGGTGGAAGCGGTTGACCAGCTCATGCTCGTGCGTCACCATAAGAATAGTGGTGCCGGTTTTATTAATCTCGTCCAGCAGCTCCACGATCTCGTAGGAAAGCTCCGGGTCGATATTGCCGGTGGGTTCATCGGCAATGAGCAGGTCGGGATTATTGACCAGCGCGCGTGCCAGTGCCACACGCTGCTGCTCGCCGCCGGAAAGCTCCGGCGGGTAGTGTTTGTACTTATCGTCCAGCCCCAGCAGGTTAAGGATATAGGGCACGCGGCGGCGGATAAAGCGCCGCGGCACGCCCGTTACCTGTAGGGCAAAGGCAACATTATCGAATACCGTCATGGTGGGAATGAGCCGGAAATCCTGAAACACCACGCCGATGGTACGGCGGAAATAGGGGATCTCCCGCTGCTTCATGTGAATGAGGTCGTGCCCGTTCACCGTGACATCGCCCTCTGTGGGGACTTCCTCCCGCAGCAGGGTCTTGATGAGGGTGCTTTTACCGGCACCGGAATGACCCACCACAAAGACGAATTCGCCTTTTTCGATATGTAGATCCACCCCGTCCAGCGCGCAGACTCCGTTGGGATAGGTCTTGGTAACTCCTTGCAGATCAATCAAGGGATTCACCGCCTTGCTATATAGGATATTGGGTCGGCCCTTAAATGACATCAAAGCTGTCTTTTAATACTTGACGGGGTTCGCAGTCAAGTACTTCTTCACCATCAGCGCCACCTTGAAGATGATGGCGTGATCAAACTCCCGCAGATCCAGACCCGTCAGCTTCTTGATCTTCTCCAGACGGTACACCAGCGTATTGCGGTGGACGAACAGCTTGCGGCTGGTCTCGGAGACATTGAGGTTATTCTCGAAGAACTTCTGAATGGTGAAAAGGGTCTCGTGGTCGAGGCTTTCGATGGAGCCTTTCTTAAAGACCTCGCGCAGGTACTGCTCGCACAGGGTGGTGGGCAGCTGGTAGATGATGCGGGCAATGCCCAGATTATCGTAGCTGACGATGAGGCGCTCGGTATCGAATACCTTGCCGACCTCCAGCGCCGCCTGCGCCTCGCGGAAGGAACGCGCCAGATCCTTGATGCCGGCGATGACGCTGCCGATGCCGACCTGCGCCTTGGTATAGAACTCGCCGCCCAGAGTATCCACGATGGAGCGCGCCAGCTTTTCCAGATCCTTGCCCTCTACGCCGGGCTTGACCTCCTTGACCAGCACAATGTCGGTCTCGCTGACATTAAAGACGAAGTCCTTCTGCTTATCGGGGAACAGGTTCTGCACCACATCGAAGGCGGAAACGCTGCTGTTTGCCTGTACCCGCACCAGCAGCACCACACGGCTGGCATCGGAGGAGAAGTGCAGCTCCCGCGCCTTGGCAAAGATATCGCCGGGCAGAATGTTATCCAGAATGATATTCTTGATAAAGTTGCCGCGGTCGTACTTTTCATCGTAATACTGCTTGATGCTGGAAAGAGAGATGCTGAGCACGCCGCACATCTTGGCTGCCAGATCATCGGTGCCGGAAACGAACACGGCATATTCCGACTTCATCTTGGAGCCAAAGGGCTTGTAGGTGATACCGTCACGAATGAACAGCTCGTTGTTCTCGCCCAGCTCCGCTGCCAAAAAGTCATTCGGCTCGCCGATCTTGGTCAGATCGCTGCAGGCAATGATGGTGGCGCTTTCATCGATGACGCCGATCATGCGGTCAACGGTATCGCGCATCTGATAAACCAGACCCTGGAACAAACGGTTTGACATAAAACTACCCCTCAACTTTCACAAAAAATCACTGTCGCACACAGTCTGTGATGAATGAACACTTCTATTTTACCTAATATTTTGTGCAAATGCAACAGTTTTCTGCTTTTTCCTTGGAAATTAGCGCAATTCCTTTGGTAAATATCATCAGTTTGTGGGGCGGTTTCTTGTCAAATACGGCACCATGAACGCAAAATATGGGGCGTTCCCGACCGGCTTGGCACAAAATGAGGGACTTTGTTCCCATCATTTTGCACAAAGGAGACCCCGCCGCATTTAGTGGTGTAGTCTTAATTTACCATAGAAATATGAATATTCCGTGTCCCCGCTGTGATGATTGATTGAGGATTTGCGCCGCTTGGTGCAACCTGCCAATAAAAAAGGCAGCCCCTTTCCATTGCCGGAAAAGGCTGCCCACGCGGTGCTCTGCCCGCTTATTCCGGCAGGTGCTGCTGCCGCAGCAGAGTCAGCTCCTCCGCGGTAAGGGGACGGCATTCCCCTGCCGCAAGCGCATCGTCCAGCCGAAGCGCCCCCATGGAAAGCCGGTGCAGGGCGGTGACGGTCGCTCCGCAGCAGCCGAACATACGCTTGATCTGGTGATAGCGTCCCTCCCGCAGTGTGACGGTGCCGGTGCATTCTCCCTCAAGGATCAACTCCGCCGGTCGGCACGCCCCGTCCCCCAGCAGAATACCTTCGGCAAAACGGCGCACCATTTCCTCGGTCATCGGGATATCAATGGTGACGCGGTACTGCTTCGGCACATGCTTTTTGGGCGCCAGTATCTCGTGCGCCAAAGCGCCGTCATCGGTCAGGATCATCAGACCGGTGGTATCCTTATCCAGCCGCCCTGCCGGAAACATCTCCTTGCGGCGGTACTCCGGCGGCACCAGCTCCAGCACCGTTTTATCCCGAGCGTCCCGCGCGGCGGAAACATAGCCCCGCGGCTTATTGAGCATCAGCGTAAGGGTGCGCTGCACCCGCAGCGGCTCTCCCGCCACGGTGATCTGCTCCTCCCCGCTCACCTTGCGCTCCGGACGCTTTTCCACCGTGCCGTCCACCGTCACCTTGCCCTTGGCGATCAGCTCTTTGACCTCCCGACGGGATAACATTCCCTGTGAAGCCAGCAGCTTGTCCAGTCGTTCCATGCGGCAAGCCCCCTTTCTGCTCCCTATTGTAGCAGGGAACGGGGGCGGAATTCAACCGCCCCGCGCCGATTTTTCCTGTCAGCCTGGGATCACCGCGGTGCAGAAGCCGCCCTGCTGCATCTCGCTGACATCTGCCGCCACGATCTTATCCTTATACACAAGGATATGCGCCGCTACATCGTCCTTTTCGGGGTAATTGGTGATGTGGTAGGTGTACTCCATCACCGTTTTGCCGCGCAGCTTATCTAAATTGAAGCCCTGCGCCTGCTGCAAGGAGGCGTAGCCGGTGTAGACCTCATCCCACTCGGCGGGGATCGTAACCTCCTGCTCGCTGATGGCGGGAACTTCCGCCTCCCAGCCGTACTTTTGCAGGAACTCGATGCGCTGGTTTTCTTCCCCTCCTGCGATACCTTTATTGAAGATGCTCCATACGGGCAGCGCCACCGGCTGCTGACCGGTAAGTACCACCGTAGCCGCTACCGCCGCCACCAACAGCAGCGCGAACCCCAAAACGCTGCCCCTGCGCAGCCGAACCGAATGATAACCCATATTCCCACTCCTCTCTATCCCCACTGTATGCAGGCGGGCAGCAAAATAGAGATGGCGGGAATGGGAAACTGTAAAAGGGAAAGAAAAGGCGGCGGGCGGCGCCCCGTAAGGGGTGCCGCCCGCCGCAAAAACAGCATTGGTCAGCGTAATAAAGAATTATTCCTCTTCCATCATGCTCTTGGCATCGGCAATGACCTCTGCCTCCTTCTCCTTGGGCAGCTGCTCATAGCGGGCGAAGGTGAGGGTGAAGGAGCCACGACCCTGCGTAATGGAGCGCAGAGAGGTGGGGAAATCGAACATCTCGCTCATGGGGACTTCCGCCTCGATCTCCTGCAGACCGTCCTCGGCGGGGTTCATGCCCATCATACGACCACGGCGCTTGGAAAGCTCGGAGTTGATATCGCCCATGTTGGCGGCGGGAACCTGAACCTTCAAGGTGCCGATCGGCTCCAGAATGACAGGGTTGGCTTGGGGCAGACCGGCCTTGTAAGCCAAAGAGGCAGCAGTCTTGAACGCCATTTCGTTGGAATCTACGGGGTGGTAGGAACCATCGACGAGGGTCGCCTTGAGCCCGACAACGGGATAACCGGCGATCATACCGCGGGATACGCAATCCTGCAGACCCTTTTCGACCGCGGGGAAGAAGTTCTTGGGAACGGAGCCTCCGACGACCTTCTCCTCGAATACGAGGGAATCGCTGTCGCAGGGCTCGAACTCGATCCAAACATCACCGTACTGACCGTGACCACCGGACTGCTTCTTGTGCTTGCCCTGTACGCGGACTTTCTTGCGAATGGTCTCACGGTAAGCCACACGGGGCTTCACCAGACCGACATCGATGCCGAACTTGGACTTGAGCTTGGAAACGACGACATCCAGGTGCTGCTCGCCCAGACCGGAGATGACCTGCTGCTTGGTCTCGACATTGTTCTCGAAGCCGATGCAGGGATCCTCCTCCATCAGACGCTGCATGGCGCCGGCGATCTTCGCCTCATCGCCCTTGCCCTTGAGCTCGATCGCCATGGAGAGGCAGGGAGCGGGGAACTCGGTGGGCTTGTAGGAGATCACGCGCTTGGCGTCGCACAGGGTATCGCCGGTGACGGCGTTGGAAAGCTTGGTGATGGCGCCGATATCGCCGGCGCAGATGGCGTCGACCTCGTCCTGCTTCTTGGCGCGGCAGCACAGCAGCTTGCCCAGACGCTCCGGCTCGCCGGTGCGGGCATTTACGGGGGTCATGCCGGCGGTCAGTTTGCCGGTGATGACCTTAACGAAGGACAGCTTGCCAACAAAGGGGTCGGCAACGGTCTTGAATACGAAAGCGGATTCGGGAGCGTTGGGATCGCACTTGACGGTCTCGCCCTCCACGGTCTCCTCGCAGCAGCCCTCGGCGGCGCTGGGCAGGAAGTGAACGATGGCGTCCATCAGTACCTGGCTGCCGGAACCGGTCGCCGCGCTGCCGCAGAATACGGGCGCGATGGTGCCGCTCTTAACGCCGGCAGCAATACCCTTCTGGATCTCCTCCCTGGTGAAGGGCTCTTCCATGAAGAACTTCTCCATCAGGGCGTCGTCGGTCTCGGCGACTGCCTCGTTGAGCGCCATCTTCATCTCCTCCACATGGTCGGCAGCGGCGGCGGGGATAGCGATCTCATTGAGCTTGTTCGCCTTGGGGTCGAACTTATAAGCCTTATCATCGACCAGGTCGATGTAGCAATCTACGGTATCACCCTCCATATGGGGAATGATAACGGGGCAGACGGAGTTGCCGAAGATCTCCTTGATACCCTCGAAGGTCTTATAGAAATCGGCGTGCTCTACATCCAGCTTGTTGATGAAGAACGCCTTGGATTTATTCATGCGGGTGGCAAGACGATAAGCCTTCTCGGTGCCGACGCCTACGCCGTCCTTGGCGGAAACGACCAGCAGCACGGTCTCGGCGGCGCGAATGCCCTCCGAAACGCCCGCGGCGAAATCGAACATACCGGGGGTATCCAGCAGGTTGATCTTCACGCCGTTCCAATCGAAGGGCGCGATGGCGGAGCTGACCGATACCTGGCGCTTGATCTCCTCGGGATCGAAGTCGCACACGGTATTGCCGTCTGCGATCTTGCCCAGACGGTCGGTCGTGCCGGATTTGAACAGCAGCATTTCGGCGAGGCTGGTCTTGCCCGCGCTGCTGTGACCTGCTAAAGCAACATTACGGATCTTATCCGCGGTGTACTGTTTCATAGTTAGGATTTCCCCTTTCAATCTTTGAGTCGCGGCTCGGTAAAGACGCATTACAGAACAATTATACCTTTTTGTCAACTTTTACGCAATAAAAAACTCCGTTAATCTGCACGGCGCTTTGCCGAAATACACTGCGGTATTTTGTGCTAATTGCTGTTTTTCGTCCCTTTTGCCCGTATTTTTCGCCTTTTCGGGGGCTTTGGCGAGGGTGCCGGACCGCCCGCAGGGCAAGCCGCCTCCCTGCGGGGGCGGCTTCGGCGGCACCGCCGCCGGGTCGGGGCTGCGCCCCGACCGCCCTGCGGGCGGTCCGGCACCCTATGGGAGAATTCCCCCCACCAATACCAAACGGGAGCCGCGAAGCGGCTCCCGCTATTTTACAGGTTCTGTTTACTTCTTTCTTACCCAGCCCAGCAGCACCGTGGGGACGAACCACAGCAGCTGATACGCCCCGAGGCTCCACCAGGTCACACGGTTCAGCGCGCCGGAATAAGCCAGCAGCGTGATAATGGCAAAGCCGATGAGCACGCTAAGCACCAGCAATACGCTGATCGCCTTGGCAATGCCGTACTCCCGCTGGGCGGAAAGCAGGCTGTGCAGACTGCCCGCCATGCCGCCGCTTACCATCTCCGCCGCGGTCTCGCCGGTACCGTCCAGCGCGGTCTCCGCCTCCTGCTGCAGTGCCGCCGGCACCATGTGGATATTCTCCTCCTGTAAGCCGTACACCTGCGCTACCCGCGCCGGTGTGATATTGGGGTCGGTGGTGTAGACCATCAGCGCGACGCCCACCTTTTCCAGCTCCCGCAGCTGGGTCTTCAGCTGCTTATCGGCATGGTAGCTGATGACAAACCCCGCCGAAAGGCTGCCGAAATTGGAGAGGTACAATAGCTCCTTGCCCTCCGCCGAAAAGCTCGCCTCCACCTCGATGGGCGGCACGGCGACGCCGTGGGCAAGCAGCAGGCTGCGGTTGCCGATGAGCACCCGTCCGCCGTCCACCCACGCGGAGATGCCCTTGCCCTCCTCGCAGGTGACGCTTTCCACCGGCTTCAGGTTTTTCTCGTTGGTGATCATACCGCGGAAGATGCCGGTCAGTGAATTATCCACACTGCACAGCACACTTGCCGCGTTCAGGATCGCCTCATCAATGGGCTTCTTTTCAAAAGTTCTTATACCGTGCAGGGTAATGCTGCCGCTGGGGAACAGGTCGCTGCCCCGCAGCAGAACGCCGTCGGTATCATGCAGCTCCTCCACCGCGTCCTCATTCAGCAGGTTCGCGCGCCAGCGGTTCAGACCCTCATTGGCGCTGCGCAGCGGCATATGGCTGCCCAGTGTTGCCGCCAGCGGCGAGGTGATGCACAGCGCCGAGGTAAAGATGGAGACCGCCTCGAACACCGTTCCCTTGGCAAGGAAATACTCCAGCAGTGCCATGACCACCGCCGCCAGTATGGTGATGGGCGCCAGCACCCCGCTGATGCTCTCGGTCATGCCGGTCTCCTCCAGCACCGCCTCGGCGTCCTCCGGCAGTCCGGCGTCGTCCAGCGTCACCGTTTTTTCCGGCTGCTCCGGCAGCTCCGCCGCCCACTCGGTCAGGCGGCTCTCCGGCAGGGTGCGGCACGCCACGGGGCGCAGCACCGCCATGGCGCGGCAGCTCTCCCGCTGACGGGCGTTTTTCACCAGCTTGCCCCAGGTATTAAAGAACAGGATCAGTGCCGCCAGCGGCAGGAAGATGTTATTGCCGTACTGCTCCAGCAGGGCGGGCTGCGCCGCCATAAAGCTGCCTTGCAGCAGGCACGCGAATACCGTCAGCGTTACATAGGCATCGTTGCTCTGCCGTCCGGGGAACAGCGCCAGAAAGCCGTTGCCCAGCGTTCCGCCGCAGCACAGGGCGGAAACAGCGGTCAGCGCCACCATGCCCCACATGCGCCACGCGGAATTGGTCGCCAGAAGATCTGGCAGCAGCAGGTGGTACACTGGCGCCAGCGCCAGATAAATGATCCCCACCAGCATCAGCAGGTTCAGGATCAATGTGACCGCCAGCCCGCGCTGCCGCTTTTTCAGTGTCTGCATTAGCGCCTCGGCGCTCTTGCGCGCGGCGGCAGCCTCCCACAGCGGCTTTTTCGCTTTCGCCGCGGGGATCTCCCGTCCCATCGGAAGCTCCGCGCCCAGCGCCGGCATTTCCGACTCTGCGGGCTGCGGTTCCTCCGCCTTGGGCGGTGTCCACGCCTCCGGCTGCATTACCGGTTCCTCCCGCTTCGGCTCCGCCCACAGGAACTCCGGTTCCTCGACTTTTGCCTGCTCGGCGGGCGTTTCGGTCTTACGCAGCAGCTCGGCAGGATTCGGCTCGGTCTTTTTTACCGGCTCCGTCCGTTTTATCGGCGCGGGCTGGGACTTCGGCGCGGGCGCTGCCGATTTCCGCGTGCCTGCCTGCGCCGCGTCCAGCTGCCGCAGCAGATCCTCCGGCGTGGTAGTGGCGGCTGCCCGTTTTTCCGGCTGGGCGGCTCGCTCCTCACGGGCGCGCTTTTCCTTTACTTCCCGCAGGATATCGTCTACATTATAGCGGTTATCAGCCATCGTTTCTCCTCCGCTTGTTGTCAATATCATTTACTGTTCCCGTTGCTTCCATTATTTTGCTTATTTCGCTTTCAAGCCCAGCCGCTGGCGGGTGATCTCGTACAGAATGATGCCGCCCGCCACCGAAGCGTTCAGCGAGTTGATTTGACCCCGCATCGGCAGCGCCGCCACAAAGTCGCACTCCTCCTTCACCAGACGGCTGACGCCGCTGCCCTCGGAGCCGATGACCAAGCCCACCGCGCCCTTAAAGTCCAGCTGGCACCAGTTCTGCCCGTCCATATCGGCGCAGGTGAACCAAACATTTTTCTCCTCTTTCAGTGTCTGCATCGTCGCCACGATATTGGCGACCCGCACCACCGGCAGGCAGACTGCCGCCCCCGCCGAGGATTTGACCGCCGCCGCGGTAAGTCCCGCGCTGTGCCGCTTGGGGATAATGACCCCGTGCGCGCCGCAGGCTTCCGCCGTACGAATGATGGCGCCCAGATTGTGCGGGTCCTCGATATTATCGCAGATGACCACGAACAGCGGCTCCTCGCCCGCCCGCTCGTAGATATCCTTCATTTCGGCATATGCCGCCGCGGCGCAGATGGCGGCAACGCCCTGATGCGTCTCGATGCCGGAAAGCTGGGTCAGTTTTTCGCGGGTCGCTTCCTTCACCGGAATGCCCAGTTCCCTTGCCTTATTCAAAATCGCGGCGACCGGTCCCTTGGGACTGCCGCTTTGTATGTAAACACACTCCAGCTCCCTGCCGCTGCGCAGTGCCTCCAGCACCGGATTTCTGCCGGCAAGCACCTGGTTCTGCTCGCCCGCCGTTTTTTTCTCCTGCATGGTGATGTCCCTTTCCGCACCCGTGTGCTCTGCCGCTTTTGCGGGCGGCGCGGGGTTCCCCGCAGCCAGCCCTGTTTTCTTTCGATAGTTCTTTCGATAGTTATGATTAGTGACATTATAACATACCCTTTTGCAAAAATCGACCCCATTTTATTTTATCAGCAGTCCCCCCAGCAGGGCGCCCAGCCCCATGGCGCTGCCCCACTGCACCAGCCGCGCCGCCCACAGCCGCCAGCCGCCGGCGCGCGCGGGTCTCCACCGCAGGGAGCCGACATACCGGCGGGCGTTTTCCCGCAGCGTTTCCTCGCCGTTCTGCTGCTGTTCCGGCTTTACAAAAAGGATCGCCCGTTCAAAAAACTCGTTGTCTACCTCCACCACCTCTACCACCTGCTTGTTTACACCTTTCAGCATCGCGCTGCCCTCCTTTTACCGGTATTCATTCCCTGTTATTCTGTGCCCGACTGTGTAATTTATGCAGACCGCGGCGTCTGTCTGCTTCCCCCGCTATACAAGCCGTATTATTTTGTTTTGCACCTTTTCCACACGGTTTTCCCCCTCGTCATGTGGAAAACTCGGTGGAAAATGTGAAAAAGTCCCCCTTACGGGGGGATATTTCCCTCCCCGCTCCGGTGGAAACATCTGTTTTATCCACATTCCCCATAAAATGGGGACTACGAAAAGTTTACCCGCCTTGCCGTTCCTCCCGTATGAATACACAAAATGTTCGGCGGGTACGACCCGCATTTTTCGTTATTATTTTCACAAAACTTTTTCGTATCTTATTGCAATCCTCCGGCAATATTGCTACAATAAGGCTGAAAGCAAATCCCCGCATCATCACTATATTATCATTTCAAGGAGGATCAATATTATGCCACTGGTCACTACTAAGGAAATGTTCCGCAAAGCCTACGAGGGCGGCTATGCCATCGGCGCCTTCAATGTCAATAACATGGAGATCGTTCAGGCGATCACCGAGGCTGCCCAGTTGGAGCAGGCGCCCGTGATCCTGCAGGTCTCCGCCGGCGCGCGCAAGTACGCCAAGCATGTTTATCTCACCAAGCTGGTGGAAGCGGCGGTGCTGGATACCGACATTCCCATCGCGCTGCACCTTGACCACGGCGACGGCTTCGAGATCTGCAAGGACTGCATCGACGGCGGCTTTACCTCGGTCATGATCGACGGCTCCAAGCTGAGCTTTGAGGAAAACATCGCCGTGACCCGCAAGGTAGTGGAGTACGCCCATGACCGCGGCGTAATGGTCGAGGGCGAGTTGGGCAAGCTGGCGGGCATCGAGGACGCTGTCAATGTCAGCGAGGCGGACGCCCAGTTCACCAACCCCGCCGAGGTAGAGGAATTCGTTTCCCGCACCGGCGTGGATTCCCTTGCCATTGCCATCGGCACCAGCCACGGTGCCTACAAGTTCAAGCCCGGTCAGAAGCCCCAGCTGCGCTTTGATATCCTTCAGGAGGTCAGCAACCGTCTGCCCGGCTTCCCCATCGTGCTGCACGGCGCTTCCTCTGTCATTCAGGCAGATGTGGAAACCGTCAACCGCTTCGGCGGCAAGATGCCCGATGCCATCGGTATCCCCGAGGAAATGCTGCGCCACGCCGCCGAGATGGCTGTCTGCAAGATCAATATTGACAGCGACCTGCGCCTTGCCATGACCGCCGCCATTCGTCAGCACATGGTGGAGCACCCCGATCACTTCGATCCCCGTCAATATCTCACCCCCGCCCGCGACCATATCCGTGAGCTGGTTCGTCACAAAATGCGTGATGTGCTGGGCTGCTCCGGCAAAGCGTAATTCTCCCCTGTATATCAAAAATCCCCGCCGCAGCGGGGATTTTTTTATCGCGGTTTTCGCATTTTACGCCACGGTCGTTCCGGGGTAATAGTGGTTCAGGATCTGCACATAGGTCCAACCCTGCTTGGCGTACAGGTTGCTGCCGGTCTGGCTCATGCCCACGCCGTGCCCGTAGCCGTAGGTGGTAAAGGTAAAGGTACGGCTGCTCTCATCATAGCCAATATCAAAGGCATGACTGCGCAGTCCCAGAATCGCCTCCCGAATCTTCCGCCCCGTAGTGGTGGTATTGCCCACCCGCACCGTTCCGACATACAAACCGTCGGTGCGGCTTTGTATCTCCAGCCAGGTGGCGGGGTCATCATTCGCGGCGTCCAGGCTTGTGCCCAGGTAGCTGTTCATGCGGGAGGCGACCTCCTCGGCGGTAAAGGTCTTGGTCTGCTGGTAACTGGACCAGCCGCTGGTATAGCCCACATCAATGGAGGAATCCACCGAGACCAAATAGGGATACTGCGTGGTGCCCCACACGCTCTGTGCGGTGGTGGTCACACCGCAGCTGATGGAAAAGTAGGTGCAGTTGGCATAGCGCCCGTTGTAATACACCGCCTCGCCCAGTACCTCTTTGACGCACGCCTTTACGCGGTCGCCCGGCTCCACGCTGCTCAGCCGCAGGGTGGGGGCGCTGCCCAGATAGTCATTGTAATATTTGATGTAGCTGTAAGAAGCCACCGCCATTGCCTTGGTGGATTCCCACTCGGTCGTATTGCCTACCTCGTTCTGCACCACATGGCACAGGATATCGTAGGTATCCCCCGTCACCGGCGTATTAACATTGATGACCGAGAGTGTTCCGTAACCGGTGGTATCGTCCCCGCTGTTATCCGGCTCCGGTTCGGGCTCCGGCGTGGGCGTTGGGGTCGGCTCGGGTTCGGGATCGGGCGTCGGAGTCGGCTCCGGCTCTGTCGGAGTGGTGGGGTTCGTCGGCTGGGTGGGGGTAGTCGGGGTCGTATCCTCCGGTTGCTTTACCGTACTGTCATTATTGCCGGTATTGCCGGTGCTCCCCGTGCTGCCGGTATTTCCCGCATTACCGGTATTCTCGGTCTTTCCGCCGTTCTGGTTCTGCTGTTTATCGTCGGTCTTGGTATCGGTCTTATTATCGCCCTTGGTCTCGGTCTGCTTGCCGTCCTCTTTTCCGCCGGTCGGGTCGGTATTTTCGGCAGGCTCCTGCCCGTCCTCCTCCGGCACCTCATTCTGCGGGATATGCTCCCAATCCGGCAGCAGCGCCTGTCCGCTCTGCACCGTGGGGTAAACGGTCTGGTCTTCGGGCAGCGTCGCCTCGCTGCCGCAGGCGGTCAGCATCAGCACGGCAGTTACCGCCGCCAGCAACTGACAGCTTTTCGGCATGGGAAAGCCCCTCCTTTCGGACATTTTCTGTAATAATCCGCCCCTATTATACAAAATAGAAACTGTTTTGTCTACCGGCAGGTTATGAACAGACCGTGAAGATTGGGTGATGCTCCCCCTTTTCGGCATAAAAACGGGGCGGAGACTTCGCTCGTCCCCGCCCCGCGGCTTACAGCTATTACTTTTTACCGCCCAGCAGTCCGGTCAGCACGCTGCCCAGCAGCTCCGCGGCGTCATCGTTCTTGGATTTCTTCGCCGTGGTCTTTTTGGCGGTCGTGGTTTTCTTGGCGGCAGTCGTTTTCTTTGCCGCCGTGGTCTTTTTCGCGGTGGAAGTCGTTTTCTTTTTCGCCGCCGTGGATTTGGCAGCGGTCTTTTTCGCCGTAGTGGTTTTCTTCGCTGTGGATTTCTTTGCGGAAGTCCCCAGCGCGTCCCCCAGCAGGCTGCCCGCCAAAGAGGTCAGCACATCGCTGCTGTCGCTCTTGGAGGACTTTTTGCTGCTGCCGCCCAAAGCGCTTGTCAGCAGTCCGCCCGCAAGGCTGGTCAGGATATCGCCACTGTCGGAACTCTTGCTGCTCTTTTTGGTGCTGCCGCCCAGCAGGCTCCCCGCCAGAGAGATGAGGGTGCTGCCGTCGTCCTCGTCGTCATCGCCGCCGCCCAGCAGGGAGGTCAGCAGCCCGCCCAGCCCGTCGCTTTGGGTCTTGGTTTTTTTCTTCTGGCTGCCCAGCGCCGCCAGCAGCAGGGGCGCCGCCATCGCCAGAATTTTGGAGGTATCCAGCTTGCTGGCGCCGCTCTTTTTGGCGACGGCGTTCTGCACCGTCTCGGTCTCGCCGCCCAGTATCTTGGTCAGGATCTTTGCGCCGTCGGCGGTATCCACATTCTGCAAAAGGCTTGCCAGCCCCGCGCTGCTGGTGTGGTCGTCCAGCGCCTTCGCCAGGCTGTTCGCGCCGTCCTCGGTGGAGGCGTTCTTCGCCATGGCGCCCACCAAAGCGGGCAGAGCGTTGGCAAGTACATTCTGGGTATCTTCCTCGCTTGCGCCGGTCTGCCCCGCTATAGAGGAGATCACGCTGCCAGAAAGCAGATCAGTCAAATTCATCTGTCAGTGCCTCCTTATGCCTGGTCCAGTGCGCAGAAATCACAGGGGTCGGTGCGGTTGGCTTCAAAGGCTTCCTCGATGGTGCCCTGATAGATGGTCGCGGAATTCTGGATCGCGCGGCAGTCGGGATCAAGATGATAGCTCTTGCCGAAGCGGGTCCAGTAAACGGAGCCGTTGCCCACCGCCTGCTGCGCGTCTGCCAGCTCCTCGGCGGAAACGGGGTTAAAGTCGATGGAGAACAGCGAAGCCACGATCAGCGCGATCGCCGCTACCACGGTCACGATCTTCTTGGTCTTGCCGTCCAGATCCTTGTTGGCAAGCAACAGGATCACGATGGGCAAGAAGCAGATAACGGAGGCGATGAGCCCCATGTTGTTCCACAGGAAGAACTTTACACTGCTCTGCTTGCTGGCGGGGTCCAGCCGGTTTGATTTTTTCCACAGCTGGCTGCCGATGATGACCAGAATGAGGTCAACGACCAAAGCGCCGATGAGCCAGTACATTTTCTGCTCCTCGGGGATATACCATGTTCCGTTGAGCATCAGGATCGCGCATACCTCGGCGGCAAGTGCCAGCACCCACAGGATCACCGCGGCTACCCGCTTGCCGGTCGCGCTCTTTTTGTTGGCGGCGGTGACTACCGCGGGACGCTTGCCGGTCTTGCCGGTGGAAGCCTCCACAAATTCACGCTCTACCTTCTTTTTTTCTGCCAAATCAAGTCACTCCTTTTCTATCACATATGTCGGGCGATTTGCCATTCTCATTGTACCAAGGAACCGCCTGCGGCGCAAGGTCTGCCCGGTAAAAAAGCACGGCGGGGCGTGCTTTTCCCTGCCGTGCTTCCCGGTATTATCCGTATTCTGTTATTCCGTTCCTATCTCAGCCAAGTGCAGCCACCGCCATCTGTGCCACGCACACGGCAACGGTCACAGCGCCGGTGGTGGGGTTTGCGGGGGCGGTCTTTTCCTCCGACAGGCGGACGGTAATATTCGTCTCCGGGGGATCGATCTCGGGTCCCTTTTCGGTGAAGGTATGGGACTGTCCGGGTTGGAGCGCCACTTCATTCACAGTAATGGTGTCAGCGGTTCCGTTCACAATGGTGCAGCCGTTGGCGGGAACTGCACCAGGCTTGGCAAGCTCCTCCATTTGCTCCTGGGGACCTGCCTGTTCAATGGTATAGGTCTCGCCGTTCTTTGCGTCGCCAAGATATTCAAGCGCCGAACTGCTGAGGTAAAGCCCATCAGGGCTGGGAACGAGGAGCGTAGCGCTCCTGAAGCTATCTTTCAGCATAGCCTTCAGCTTCGCGCTGGCATCGCTTACCCCCGGCAAAATGAACTTGCCGCTGTTATATTCACCGTAGTAGCTTGAGTATTCAATGATGCCGCTTTGCGCCTCATTATTCGCAATGGAAACGCTCGGCCTATCAACTTGTCTATTAGTATCCGGAGTAATATATAGCTTGGCTCCCTCACCGGTGATAGTGCTGTTGATTATCTCCAGCTTAGAGCTTGATCCGTCCATGATAAAAGCATCATTACTCCCGGTCAGTTCCATTCTTGTGTTCCTGACGGTTGCACTATCACCATTAAAAACACATATTCCGCCCCATGTAATATCGCAGTTTTCTACTATAAAGTTGGAACCTGCAGTCGCATTAAACAGCCGCCCTTTTACCATTGTCGTGTCTGCTTCTGTTATCTTCACTCCTATCAATTTGACCGTAGTCCCATTAAGACCCTCAAAAACATTCTTATATCCTACTATTATGCCTCCTGTGGTTTCGCGGTTTTGTATTGTGAAGGATGCATAATTCTGCACAGAAATCACATATTGTAAAGCCAGTGTACAGCCATTCAGCTCCAGTATTATAGATTTTCGCACATAGATAGGAGCGTATTCATTATTCGGTAATAACTCGCAATTCTTTAAGAGAGTAATGGTGTCGCCACCATTGGCGGCATCCATTGCGTCCTTCAAGGACGCATATTCCACACCCGTGGTCTCATTTCTTGCCACATTGTTTTCCCCCGCCAGCGCGGCGGTGGGCAGCAGCAGAACTGCAAGCAGCAGCGACAGGGTAAGCGCGAGAATCTTCTTCATAGGGCACACTCCTTTCGTCATTCGGGCAAATGGGGGCATACTATTAAAAAAGAGTTTTCTTACAGCTATATGTTACCATTTTTACGGTGCGTTCCACAAGAGACGGCGGCACAAAAATTTTGCCCGTTTCTTTGTCTATTATGGTTCGTTCTCCCAAAGAATACCACCTCTTTTTTCCCCCCCGTTTTTTCGTAAAAAAGCAGCCCCGCGGCGCTGCACGGGGCAGACCGCGGGGCTTTGGGGAAAAATGCTTACTTGGCGGAGTGACCGTTCTCGTAGCTCTCGATCATGCGCTTGACCATCTCGCCGCCAATGGAGCCGGCCTGACGGGCGGTGATATCGCCGTTGTAGCCCTGCTTCAGGCTGACGCCTACGCTGTTGGCAGCTTCCTGCTTCATCTGGGTCAGTGCTTCCTTGGCTTTCTTGTTAGACATGGTTTATTCCTCTCTTTCTTGGTTTGGCGTTTGCATTGTGTATTGTGTGCCGCCCGCCCCGTCTTATGAGAGGAACATTTCGCCAGCCCCCTGCGGCGGCAGTCCGGCGCACAGCAGTATCGCCAGCCGGCACAGCAGCCATTCCGGCGGCAGCGCGGCGGGCAGCGGCAGCGTCCATTCCTGCGGCTCCAGCTCGGTGCCGTCCAGCCGCTGCATGGGGCGCAGCAGGGCGGCTGCCGCTTCTCCCTCGCCTACACTGCTCAGTGTCAGCGTATCCCGCAGCGAAAAGCCGTAATCCAGCACTCTGCACCCGCAGCGGGCGGCGGTTTCGGCAGCCGCCGCGCACCCGCTCGCAATAATGAGGACGCTCTCCCTGGGCAGCGAAAGCCGCAGCGCCGTGGGCAGCCGAGGACACAGCGCCGCTATCCGCGGCAGATGCCCGTTTTCCCCCGTTATTGGGCACAGCAGCAGTCCCCGCTGCCCGCGCACCCAGCGCTCCGTTTCCCGCCGGAACGCCTCGTCCCCGTCGCCCGGTATCGCCACCCGCACCCCGTCCGTCACCGCACCGCCCCCTTTTCGCGCGCATCACTTTCAAAAATCCGTCCTTTTATTATTTCGTCTTCGCCGCGCGATATGCGTTTCTATCGAACATTAAAAAATAACGCGCTTTTTTTGCGATAGGTCTTGACTTTTCCGGCAAAACCGTTATAATAATTCATGTTGCTATTGCCCGATTGTGTAAAGGTAGCACGACAGACTCTGACTCTGTTTGTCTGGGTTCGAATCCTAGTCGGGCAACCACAAAGACCCTCGCCGTTTAAGATAGCAGCGAGGGTTTTTCTAACGGGATGTGGCTCAGCTTGGTAGAGCGCTGCGTTCGGGACGCAGAGGTCGCAGGTTCAAATCCTGTCATCCCGACCAAATAAAAAAGACGCCTTCCGGCGTCTTTTTTATTTGGTCGGGGGAACCCTTCATTTTAGCAAGCCGCTCGTCTCTGCCCTGATGAAACGCGCAAGGGGAACCGCTATGGTTCCCCTTGCACACATTCCCCTCCTTGCCTTGCCGCCGGTCTCTGCGCTCATTTCCGGCGTCTTTTTTATTTGGTCGGGGGAACCCTTCATTTTAGCAAGCCGCTCGTCTCTGCCCTGATGAAACGCGC
>CAKSYU010000017.1 GCA_934524965.1 uncultured Angelakisella sp. | reverse complement strand
CATCACCCTATTCTATTGTACCATATCTACGAGAAAAAGCCCAGCTCCCACTGGACTTTTTCGACAAGCTGCGGCGCGGTCTCCTGCGAGACCGCGCCGCTTTTCTATCGATATTTTACGGAATGATGTGTATCCCGCAGCCGATGGTATGGTGATCGGACAGTTCATGGAAGCCCATCTTGCCGTACATTGCCACAGCGATCCAGTGTCCTTCGCGCACAATGGCGATCTTCAGCTGATAGTTCTGCTCCAGCACCGCGTTGACCTTGGCGCCCTTTGCCGCCTCCATCACGGCGTGCAGCACAGGGTGGATACTCTCCTGATTTTTCTCGATCAGGTTATTATTCAGGCACGCCCCTATTACAGCGCCCGGCAGCTTTTCCTTCAGCGCGCGGCTGTTGCCACCCAGCATGGTCACGGCACAGCTTTGCCCTTTTTTCTGCCAGTAGTCCTTCACCAGCTTTTCCGCCTCCATATCCTCGGTCATCGCCAGTAATATGGCGGAGCGCAGCGGCGAGGTGCTTTTTCCTGTCATGGCTTCTTCCATGTTCATCATGTCTCAATCACTCCTACTCTCATTATTTGCTGTTGCCGGTCAGAATTTGCTCCACGCCGCAAGATCCGTGCCGCTGCCCACAAACTCGGTCAGCAGCTTTTGGGTCTCCACCGCTGTCTTCATGCTCAGCAGTTCTATGGGCGAATGGGAATAACGACGGGGCAGTGCCAGGGTCACGGTGGCAATGCCCTTCCCCGCTGCCGCGGCAGCGACCGCGTCGGTGGCAAAGCCGCCGCTGTTAAAGGCAAATTCCTGCATGGGCACACCGGCTTTTTCCGCCGCCTCATGCATCGCGTCATTCAGCGCGGGGTGGTTCACCGCACGCATACGACCGCTGGGCAGCTGCTGGCTCAGCACCAGTACCGGACCCTTTTCCAGGGAAATGGGCAGCTCCTTGGCAAAGGCGCAATCCGGTACATCGCCGCAGGGAATGGTATCCAGGAATACGCCGTATTCCGGGTCCAGATAGGTAATTGCCGAAGGGATCGCGCCCAGCGTGCTTTCCTCCATTACATTGAATACCGCACACAGCTCACCGGCGATCTCCTCCGCGGGGGTCTGACGCAGCACCTCTACCATAATAGCACACAGCGCGCGGCAGTCAATGGCGCGGCTAACGACCAGATCCGGATTATGCAGGGAGGTCAGCGGGGAATCCGGCACGATCTGCGCACCGGTGTAGATGCCCCATTCGTTGGCTTCCGCTGCCGAAGCAGCGCCGATATCCACATAGGACTGTCCCACACTCTGCGGCTTTGCCATCTGCTCAGGAGTAAGCATATGCCCTGCCCGCACACCGATAACGCCGGGAACCGTTCCCTTGCGTCCCTTTACCAGCACGCGGCGACCGGGCATACAGCCCTCGGTGGGCTTACCTACTTTATCAAAAAGCAGGAATCCGTTGGCGGCAATAGTTTTTACCTCAAAGCCGACCTCGTCCATGTGTCCGGTCACCATAAAGCGGGGACCGGGCTTTTTGCCTTTTTTACGGGCAATGACAGAACCGTTGGGACGCAGTTCGATGGAGTCAACATACCCATCCAGCGCTTTCACGATGTACTTTGCCACGTCCCACTCATATCCGCCAATGCCGATGATTGCTGTCAGCTCTTCTATTCTTTTGCGCAGTGTTTCTTTCATTGCTTATCCCTCACTTTCACAGCAGCGCCGCGCAGACATTGCCGATGAATACCGAGGCAATGGTAACACCGACCACGCCGCCCAGCACGACCCTGTTCACCATTTCCTCCTCCAGCATTGCCTGCTCCTCCGGCGTTTTAGCCTGCGCATAAACAGCGTCCATAGCAGCGCCGTAGTTCAGGGGATAGCCCGCATAGCAGCCAAAGCAGAATGCGATGACCATACCCAGCGAGTAACCGAGGATCTTGCCGACGATAAAGCCGCCCAGCAGCATACCGATACCGGCAATGGCGAAAATAACAAGCAGCATGGGCAGATAGCTGACCACACGCTCAAAGCTGAGCTTGCCAAGAGAAGCGCGCAGACTGACGACTGCGACGAACATAAACAGGTCGTTGACGCCTGCTTTGGCAAGGGGCGCCTTTTGCAGCATACCCAGCCGTACTGCCAAAAAGCCGATGATGAGCGCCATACTGGTCGCGCCAAAGATGCCCTTGGTGGGACCGTTCAACAGCTTGCCGATGGAATCTGCAATCGCGCCAAACACGACCGCCAGCAGCAGCGGCCACAGCGAAGTCTGGAACTTCTTGGGGAGACGATCCCACAGCGGGATTTTCTGATTTACCGGTGCGTCCGGCAGGCGCTCCTGTGCAAAGTTGCCTTTCATCAGGGCGGACGCCTTGCCGGTGGCGCGGTATTCCTTCAGCAGGCGCTTGCTTTCCATGTTGGCGCCGATACTGATAAGCGGCAGACCGATGAGCGACTGCAGCGAGAAGAACAGGGTGCAGATCGCCGCGATCTCATCAAGACCCTTGGTGGTAGCCGCTTCTACAATGGTATTGCTGGAAACAATGCCGCCGACCAGAACAGGCAGCACACCGGTAAGTACCTGCTTATCATAGAAGAGGCCGCCGACTACAAAGACCATCACGCACATGCCGGCAATACCAGCCAGCACTGCCACTGCCAGCCGCCAGTCCTTTTTCAGCTGCTTCGGCTCCACGGTGCTGACGATGTTGATAGCCAGCACCAAAGAGACCAGCTTATTAAAGGTCTGCAGCTCTGCCGTGGAAATAATATCCGTCGGAAGAATGTTTGTCCAGAAACCGATGAGCAGCACGACCGTGGAGAACAGCGAAGTACCCACGATACCGCCCGTCTTTTTGCCCAGAATGCTGCCGATAAACCAGATCGCCAGCAGTATGGCAAATGCCCAACCAAAAGATAATGTCATTACTTTAACCTCCTGCGTAGTTGTCTTGTACTCGTTCCCGGTTCTTTTTTATAAAATAAAAAAGAACCGCACAGGCCCTGAACTGTACCGGTTCAAGGTCTACTCGACTCTCAACTCAAAAGGTATTCTCTTTTATAAGCGCTTATTTGTGGGTCAACACTCATCACAGGATAGTCTCTTTACCCTATTTCAAAATCTATCACATTATAAAAGAGATGTCAAGCGCAAACTGACCCGCAGAATACCCATATTCCATTAGCGGAATTTTAGCATAATGCATAGATTAAACTTCGAAATATGCTGAAAAGCCGCTCCCCTTCCTTGATTGGAAAGGGAGCGGCTGCTTAGTATATATAAGAACAAATGTTTCACGTGAAACTTTTTGTGCGATTTTGCATTATTCCAGTACGACCTTGTGGAAGACCTTTTTGCCCTTTTTTATGATGAGACCGGCACGGAGCGCCGCTTCATCATAGCTTTCCGCAAAGTTGTCGACCTTTACATCGTTGACCACGACACCGCCTTGCTGTACCAGCCGTCTGACCTCACCCTTGGAGGGGGCAAGACCCGCCTTGACCATCAGATCCGCCAACGTGATGACGCCATCGGTAAGGTCTGCCGCGGTAAGGGTGGTGGTGGGCATATTGGCACTGTCGCCCGCACCGCCGAAAAGCTGCTTGGCGGCGGTTTCCGCTTTTTGGGCTTCCTCCTCGCCGTGTACCATCTTGGTCAGCTCGTAGGCAAGGATCTCCTTGGCGCGGTTCAGCTCACTGCCCTCCCACTTATCCATCTCGTCGATCTGCTCCAGCGGCAGGAAAGTGAGCATACGAATGCACTTAAGCACATCGCTGTCGCCCACATTGCGCCAGTACTGGTAAAACTCGAAGGGGCTGGTCTTATTGGGGTCGAGCCAGACAGCGTTGCCGGCGGTCTTGCCCATCTTATGCCCCTGCGAATCGGTAAGCAGCGTGATGGTCATGGCATGGGCGTCCTTGCCCAGCTTGCGGCGGATCAGCTCGGTGCCGCCCAGCATGTTGCTCCACTGGTCATCACCGCCGAACTGCATGTTGCAGCCGTTGTGCTGGAACATGTAATAGAAGTCGTAGGACTGCATGATCATGTAGTTGAACTCAAGGAAAGAAAGTCCTTTTTCCATACGCTGCTCGTAGCACTTGGCGCGCAGCATATTGTTGACGCTGAAGCAGGCGCCCACCTCACGCAGCAGCTCAATATAATTGAGCTTCAGGAGCCAATCGGCATTATTGAGCATGATCGCCTTATCCTCGCCAAACTCGATGAAGCGCTCCATCTGGCGCTTGAAGCATTCGGCGTTGTGGGCGATATCCTCGGCGGTGAGCATCTTGCGCATATCGGTACGACCAGAGGGATCGCCGATCATGGTGGTGCCGCCGCCGATGAGGGCGATGGGGCGGTTCCCTGCCATCTGCAGGCGCTTCATCAGCGTCAGCGCCATAAAGTGACCGGCGGTAAGGCTGTCGGCAGTGCAGTCAAAGCCGATATAGAAGGTTGCCTTGCCTTCGTTGATCATCTTTTTGATCTCTTCTTCATTGGTCACCTGCGCGATAAGTCCGCGGGCGACCAGCTCTTCGTAAATCTGCATAGGTTTTTCTCCTTTTTCTTTTTCCCGAATAAAATTAAAAGTCCTCTGTCCGCGATAAAACGGACAGAGGACGAATGGACTTCGTGGTACCACCTCTGGTTCGGGCTGCCGTTGCCGGCTGCCCCTCGGCAGGTCTTATACAGACCCCGCGATATAACGGTCGCGCCCGTCGTGCCCTACTTGTTTTTTCAGGCACGCCGCTCCGGAATGTATTTCCCCGCTTTCTCCTTACCGGCTTGCACCGACCGCCGGCTCTCTGATAAGGCTTGGAAAATGGGTACTGGGGTTCCCTCTCAGCGTTATGATATAGGCTTATTATAGCAGATGAAACAGTAAAGTCAAGCGTCGATGGGCTTCTTATCCGCGGCTTTCTTGCGGCGTGTGTAAAGGAAGAATACCGCACCCATAACAGCCCAAATGACCAGCGCGACACGGGACTGCGGTCCCAGATACGCCCAAGGATTGGGAACGACAAGCAGCGCGATGAAGCACAGGGAGAAGACAACGCCCAAGATGGCATTGAGCTTCATCCACACGGAGGTATCCCCGTTGCGGCGCATCTGCACAAAGGTGGCGGCAGAAGTGAAGCCGTAACCGATGGCGGCGCCGATGGAGGACATATCCACGACCCAGTTGAGCACAGTGCGCCCAAACCACGGGCAGCACAGCGAAATGACCATGATGAAAAGAATGGCGTTCATCGGGGTCTTGTAGCGGGGGTGCAGACGACCGAACCATTCAGGGAGGACATGATCCTTGGACATGGAATACAGGAGACGGCTGGTCGCCATGTAAAAGCCGATAATGCCGGAAAGCACCGCGCAGAACAGTGCAATGCCCAGAATGACAAGTCCGGGTTTGCCAAGGATCAGGCGGGCGGCATTAAAGGTAGGCAGTGCCGTAAAACCGGAAAGGCTTTCGGGCAGGGTATCCTTGGCGCAATCAATGATATAGGGTACCCAGCTGGTATAACCCTCGGGCAGAACTGCCGCCGTAATGGTATTGAGAAGGACATAAAGGGCGCCGCCGAACAGAATGGAAAGGATCATGATAACGAGGCTCTTTTTGTGGGAGAAGTTGAATTCCTCCGAAGCCTGCGGAATGGAATCGAACCCGACAAATGCCCAGGGAGCGACCGCGACCACGGCAAGGATACCGCCCAGCGAGGTATTGCCGGAGGAATCTTCGGCAAAGGCAGGCGCCAGATGCGAGAAGGACGCATGAGGACTGAACAGCGCGGCAATTGCCAGCAGGAATACGCAGCCGACCAGCGAAAGCGCCAAAACCGTCTGGAACTTGCCCGCCACACTGATGCCCCGAATGCTGAGAACCGCAAAAAGCACCAGTGCCACCACCGCCAGCAGGACCTCGCCTGCGTAAATGCTGTATCCCTCTACCGAGTAAAGGTAGCCCCACTGGGTCAGACCCGGGAACAGATTGCGCCCGATAAGCGCCAAGGCGGTAGCGTTCAGCGGAACGATGGCAAGGTAGGACAGCCCCAAGAACCACGCGCACAAAAAACCGCAGGTGGGGCCAAAAGAAGCATTGGTAAAGGTGAATTCACCGCCTGCCACCGGAAAGCGATTAATCATATAGCTGTAATTGAGGGCAATGACGATCATGATAAGGGCGGCAGCCACCATGGCAATGGCGGTTCCCAAAGGTCCCGCATTGGGCAGAAAGGTGTTGGCGGGCATAACAAACGCGCCCCAGCCGATAATGCTGCCCAGTGCCAGCGCCCATACATTCAGCGGAGAAAGCTTTTTTTGCAGCCCTTCCCCACTGTTCCGGTTGTCACTCATGCTGTATCCTCCTTTATTTCTTGTCAAATTCCGCCGTGACCAGCGCCAGTGCCTTTTCCTCCAGCGTCATGTCACATTCACGGTAGTCCTCCCCCAGCAGGCGGTGCAGCAGCTCCCGCAGCAGAGAAGGGTTACGGGCAAGAATGGGACCCATTGCCCATGTGGCAAAGAAATTGCGGTAAAGAGTGCCTTCTTTTCCATCGGGGGTCTCGCCATCGCCACAGCCGGAAAGCACCGTGAACAGCGGGTGGCTGTTTTCCCACACGAGGTAGGCGGTGCGATTGATAAAGCCGTAGACCCTCGCGTTTTCATCATAGGCGGGCTGCGCCAGCATATCGCTGACAAAGACCTTATTGGTCTCCACGCCGGTGTAATCGAAAAGTCCAATCCCCTGCTGTGTTTCGCCGGCGGGGGTGGTAAAGCTCCTGCCGAACAGTTCCCGCGCGTTGCCGGTGACGAGCCATACCTGACCGCCCTCGATGGCGGAACGGATCGCTTCGCCGTACTGTACGAAGTGCGGCGCTACGGCGGCAAGGTTGCGCGCCTTGCCGTGACCGATATAAACAAAGTCATAGCCGGCGGGGTCGATGACCTCATCTAAATTCACTTCGGTGATCTCGGAGGTATTGCCGGTTTCGGCAATGCGGCGCTGCAGCACCGTCAGGTTCTTGTAGTCGCCGTAAAGATCGAGTGCATTGCTGTAAAGATGGAGTATTCTGATGTGTTTCATTTTTTCAGCTCCTCCAGTATTTTACCTTCATTGCCGAAAGCGGACGCGGCAAGAATGTAGATATCGCCTTTGGTCTTGCGGAAAGCTTCCTTGGTTTTTGCCATATCGGTCTCTGCCAGCAGGGTGTCATCATCAAAGCCCGCTGTCTTGAGGCAGACGGCGGCATCCAGCGCGCGGTTGCCGGTGCAGAGGATCTTTTCCACCTTGCCGTGCAGACGCTCGAACGCTACATCATACAGCCAGGAGATATCCTTATATTCCAGATACAGAACATTATTGATATACAAGGCGATGCTCTTTTCACCCGGCTGCTCCAGCACATAGCTGATGGACTGATCGAGAGACGCGGCGTTCTGCTTGGTCATCATCAGTACGGTGCGGCGACCGTCAAACTTGAAGTCATCGAGCCGTTCCTTTGCCACATGGAAATCGGCGCAGCCAGCCGCGAACTGTTCCATGCTCATGCCGGAAGCCGTGCAGCAAACTGCGGCTGCCGCTATGGTATTAAAGAAATTGAAGGTGGTATTGTAGGTGACATGAACCGGGGTACCGTTTATGGTGATGCACTTCCCCGCAAAGTCGGCATCAGTGCCGAAGAAGTCCGGCTGATGGGAGCCGTAATCGCAGTGGGAGCAATGGAACTTGCCCAGATGGTTATAGTGGTAGAACTCGTAGTTCATCGGGTGGAAGCAGTGCGGACAGATCTTGCAGTCATTGGTCCCGCTGACGCAGTGGTCGGTGGAGCGCTCGGTGCGGTCCATGGCAAAGTAAACCGTTTTGTAATTCCCCGCAAGGTTCTGACTGATCGGCTCATTGGCATTGAGGATCAGGGTCATATCGGGGTGCTTGGCGATCGCTTCCGCGATCTTCTCGAAGACCAGATCGGGATTGCCGTTGCGGACGACCTGATCCCGCAGGAGGTTCAGTACAAGGTAATAATCCACTGGGATCTCAGCGAAAATGAAGCGGGACCAGCACTCATCTACCTCCAGCACCACATAGTCGGCACAGACGACGCCGCCCAGCGTACAGGCGGAAAGCAGCGTAGTTGCCACACCGGCAGTCAGGTTGGAGCCCTTGGCATTATTGACAACGGCAAAGCCATTTTTGCGCAGGACATGGGCTATGAGATTGGAGGTGGTGGTTTTGCCGTTGGAGCCGGTGACGCAGATGACGCGACCGGAGAAACGGAGCTTGCGCAAAACATGCGGGTACAGACGCAGCGCGATGCGCCCGGGAAGATCGGTGCCGCCGCCCAGCAGCGCGCCGACAGCGCTTAATACACGGCACAGCAGCGCCGTAAAAAAGAATCGAATCGTATCGGTTCCCTCCTTTTAAGTAAACTGGCAAAATAATAGAAGTATTATACCACAGCTCCCTGCATTTTTCAATGAAACGACCTGCATTTCGCGTGGGATATCCCACATTTGGCGTAATGCATTTGCGTGGATCCATAGATATATTGCTTCCTTTTATGAAAAATCGGCAAGCTCATTCCCTTTTCGGCAAAAAGTGAGCCGCCCCGGCAAAAGGCGGCTGCACACTATGAAAATGTTGAGTTATGCTTCCAGCATTTCTTCGGCGCTCTTCAAAGCACTTTCGGTAATGCTTTCGCCCACCATGATGCGTGCCAGCTCCTGTACACGCTGCGGGCGGGTCAGTTCTTCCACGCGGGTAAAGGTGCGTCCGTCCTCCACCGTTTTGTAGATGCGGTAGTGATGGGCGGCACAGGCAGCGACCGGCGCCAGATGAGTAACGCAGATGACCTGCCGGTGACGCGCCACCTCGGCGAGCTTTTTACCGATCTTCTGCGCGGCGCGACCGGAAACGCCGGTATCCACTTCATCAAAAATGATGGTACCGATGCCGTCCTTTTCCGCCAGCACATTCTTGATCGCCAGCATGATGCGCGCCAATTCGCCGCCGGAGGCGATCTTCGCCAATGGCTTTGCCTCCTCGCCGGTATTGGTACAGATCATAAATTCCATTTCATCGGCGCCGGTGGGACCATAGGGCTTTTCCCGACGGGTGATAGAGAATTTGACCCCTGCCATGTCGAGGTACTTAAGCTCCGCCTCCACCTGCTCCGAAAACTCCGCGGCAGCGGCAAGGCGGCGGGCGGTCAGCGCTTCGGCAGCCGCGCGCAGCGCAAGGTTCGCTCCGTCCAGCTCCCGCTGCAGGCGGGCGGTCAGCTCGTCACTGAGCTCCAGCGACTGATATTCCTCGCTGATCTTATCGTAATACGCCAGTATCTCGGCAATGCTGCCGCCGTATTTCTTTTTCAGCTTATAGATGGTATCCAGCCGTGCTTCGATGGCGTTCAACTGGCGGGGATCAAAGTCGGCGTCCTCCAGCGTATCGCGGGCACGGCTGCCCAGCTCCTCCAGCATATAGTAGGCATCGCTGAGCTTTTCGCCGTATTCCTCGAATTCCGGCATATACTTGGCGGCGGTGTCCAGCTCGGAGGAGACCTCCTCCAGCGCTTCCAGAGCGCCGCGCAGCTCCTCGCCGTCGCCGTTGAGCAAAGTATAGACAGCGCCCAATGCTTCCGTAATACGCTCGGCATTGCGAATCCGCTTCTGCTGCTCCGCCAGCTGCTCCTCTTCCCCATCGGTCAGCTTGGCATCGCCGATCTCCTTGAGCTGAAATTGCAGAATATCCATGCGCTGCAGCTTGTAGCTCTCGTCCATCTGAAGCTTGTCCAGACGGGCGGCGCAGTCACACATTTTTTCGTAGGCGGCGGTATATGCCGCAAGCTCCCGCGGATATTCCCCGAAGCTATCCAAAAAACCGAGATGCTTTTCCGCGCTGAGCAGTTCCTGATTATCGTGCTGCCCATGGATATCGATGAGCAGCGAGCAGACCTCCCGCAGCATGGCGGCGGTAGCGGGGCGCCCGTCCAGACGGCACTGTCCCTTGCCGGATAGGTCGATCTCCCGCTGTACCAACAGCTGATGATCCTCCGGCGGGTAGCCAAGGGCGGCTATTCTGTCGCAAAGCGGCTCCGGTATCTCGGTAAAGAGCGCCGAAACGGTGGCGCGGGTCTCGCCGGTGCGAATGATCTCACGGAACACACGACCGCCCAAAACGGCATTGATGGCGCTGATGAGAATAGTCTTACCGGCGCCGGTCTCGCCCGTGAAAACATGGAAGCCCTGCTGAAAATCGATGGTGGCTTGCCGGATAACGGCGATATTTTCGATATAAAGCTGAGAAAGCATGGTCGTTCCCCTTTCCCTTTTGACAACCGATCAGCGGGAGAGATTCTTCTTCATCAGTTCCCGCAGGTGGGTGCAGAATTCATCGGCAAAGTGCTCGGTCTTGAGCAGGACAAAGATGGTATTTTCGCCCGCGATGGTGCCAAGGATCTCCGGACGGCTACTGTTATCCACCGCCTCACACACGGCGGAAGCCATGGCGGAATGGGTTTTGATAACGACGATATTACCGGCACAATCCACCGAGCGGATACTGCGCATAAAGACCGAATCGCCGGAAAGCTGCAAGGTATCGGCGGGGGCAGTACTGCTTTGGGTATAGTAATAAATACCGCTGGGAGACAGCACCTTGACCAGCCGAAGCTCCCGAATATCGCGGGAAATGGTCGCCTGCGTGGCAAAAAAGCCATTTGCCTCCAGAAGAGATTGCAGTTCCTCCTGTGTGGTAACGGTATGGTTCTGGATCAGTTCCAGAATTTTGGCGTGGCGTGTTGCTTTCATGGTCATTAACCCCTTTGCAGCAATTTGTGGGACAGTATCTCGAAAAATTCGTATTCGCCAAAGGAAACAAAACGAGCGGTCTTATCGCTTTTCTGAACTGTGACCGGTGTCTGCGGCAGCAGCTCGATACGCTCTCTGCCATCGACCACCACACACATGGACTGCCGACAGGCGATGGAAACGCTGCGTCCCGCCGAAACGACAATAGGGCGCACCGAAACGTTGTGCGGACAAATGGGGACAACGGAAATGGCGAAAAGTGCCGGATCAATGACCGGTCCGCCCGCGGACAGCGAGTAAGCGGTGGAGCCGGTGGGGGTGGACAGGATAAGTCCATCGGCGGAATATTCGCTCATACGGCGACCGTCGCAGTCGATGGTCAGATCGATGATATTGGTCATCACCGGTTTGGTAAGAACGATGTCATTGAGGGCAAAGGGAACGGTCAGTTCCTCCCCTGCCGCGGTCATACGGGAAAGCGAGATGCCGAGGCGCTCCTCGATGGAATATCCGCCCGCAAGAATACGGTCGAAAGCGGAAGCAGCCTCGTGCGGCTCCACCTGCGCCAAAAAGCCCAGCCGACCGGCATTAATGCCAAGAACCGGCAGACTATACGCCGCCGAGCAGTGCGCACCATCAATGATGGTGCCGTCGCCGCCAATACAGATGATCATATCCGCATGACGGCAGCCGGTCGCGGTATCGGCTATCTGCACAACATCAGGATACGATGCCCCTGCCACGGGTGCCGCCCAGATACCGCAGCCGCGCGCATGAAGCGTCTGACAGACCTCCTCGGTAACAGCAGGGACATTTTCCCGAGAAAAGTTGGCGATCAGGAAAAAATCCATGCGGCAGACCTCCTTTTTGGTTTCATTTATTCGCTGAGTGTCTGATGAGAAAGCCGGACGATCTCCGCCGGTGCGGGAAGTTCGGCAGAATATTCCCCTTTTTTCAGGTGCATCAAGTACTCGATGTTGCCCTCCGGTCCCTTGACCGGCGAAAAGGTGAGATGGATAGGTGTAAAGCCATTATCCTTTGCAAAGGAAAGGGCATTTTCCACGACCATAACATGAGTGCTTTCTTCCCGCACCACACCTTTTTTGCCGACCAGCTCCCGCCCCGCCTCAAACTGCGGTTTGATAAGACAGACGGCTTCGCCGCCCTCTTTGAGCAGGGTATGCAGTACCGGCAGCACCAGCTTGAGAGAGATAAAGGAGACATCGACCGAGGCGAAATCCAGCGGCTCCGGTACCTCTTTTTCGGTAACATGACGGATATTAGTGCGTTCCAGATTGACAACCCGTTCATCGCAGCGGAGCTTCCACGCAAGCTGCCCGTAGCCGACATCGATAGCATAGACCTTGACGGCGCCGTTTTGCAGCATACAGTCGGTAAAGCCGCCGGTGGAGGCACCGATATCGGCGCAGATACAGCTATCGAGCCGCAGGTCAAATTCCTTCATGGCTTTTTCCAGCTTTAAGCCGCCGCGGCTGACATAGGCAAGCTGGTCGCCCCGTACCTCGATCTCGTCCTCGGGGGAAACGGTCATGCCTGCCTTATCCGCCTTTTGGTGGTTGACATACACCTGACCTGCCATAATGATGCCCTTGGCACGGTCGCGCCCGGTGCAAAGCCCGCGCTCGACCAGTGCGACATCCAGTCTTGTTTTTTCTGTCATGGTTCGGGTCTCTCCCCTGTATTTTTAGTGATCCCGCTTTGCCAGAGTATCGGCAAGCTGGTATAAAAGCTCATCATCCAGCGGAGTGCCTTTTACGGCAAGGTCGGCCTCCAGCACCAGCCGACGCACCATTTCCTTTGCCTTTTCCACACCGTACAGGGTGATGTAGGTTGTTTTATTGTTTTCGGCGTCGCTGGTGCTTTTGCCCAGCTCCTCACTGCTTTCTGTCACATCCAGAATATCATCGACGATCTGGAATGCCAGACCGATCTTGGCGGCATAAAGATCCGCCTGCAAAATTATATCACGCGGGGCGCCTGCCGCAAGGCAGCCCAGCACAGCCGCCGCCCGAATGAGCGCGCCGGTCTTCATGCCGTGCATCGCTTCCAGCTGCTCCGGCGTCATGGGGGCTTCCTCCGGCGTGGTATCAATGACCTGCCCGCCGATCATGCCCTCAACGCCTGCTGCACGCGCCAGCTGATTGACGCAGCGAAGCACCGTTTCCGCCGGCAGGCTGCCATTAAAATACGCCGCGGAAGCCACCGAAAAAGCGTGAGTCAGCAGGGCGTCACCCGCCAACAGCGCTGTTCCCTCGCCAAACTGAATATGACAGGAGGGCTTGCCGCGCCGCAGATCGTCATTATCCATGCAGGGCAGATCATCGTGGATCAGCGAATAGGTGTGGATCATCTCGACAGCGGCTGCCAAAGGCAACGCCGCTTCCACATCACCGCCGCACAGCTCGCACATGGCAAGGGTAAGACAACCGCGGATCCGCTTGCCGCCGCCCAATAGGCTGTATGCCATCGCCTCGCTTACCTTGCCCTGCGGCAATTCCGCCGAGGGCAGATATTGCGGCAGGGCGGCTTCCAGCATGGCGCAGTAGGCGGGGTAACGCTCATTCCAGTTCATTTGCTTCGCCCTCCAGCTCCATTTTGCCCATTTCTACCGTCTGGCGTGCCGCCGAAAGCAGTTCATCACAGCTGCGGCTAAGCTCCACGCCCTTGGTGTAGAGTGCCAGCGCCTCCTCCAGCGGAAGCTCCTCGGCAGAGAGGCGGGCAACGATATTTTCCAGCTCCAAAAGCTCTTTTTCCAATGATTTTTGCGCCATAGGTTACTCCTTTCGGATATCGACGGCTGTTACGGTGGAGCGGATCTCTCCGTCCTTCAGGCGGGTCAGCAGGGTATCCCCTATCCTGACCGCGCGGCAGGAATACAGCGGGGTATTTGCCGCCTCCCGTACCGTGTAGGTGATGGTATAGCCTCGTTCTACCGGCAGAGAGGGATCCAGAAGCGCCAACTGCCCGCGCAGATGGCTGACTCGCTGGGTACGCTGCCACAGAATATGTCCCATATTTCCTTGCAATAATTGCGTAAGGTAATTCAGCCGCTGACGGTTTTTGCTCCACAGCACCATAGGGGAACGCGCGCGCAGCACCCGCTGCAGCGATACGGTATGCTGCAGCGCTGCGCCCAACCGGCGTTCCATTGCCTGCTGTAAGCCTGTTTTGGCAATTCGCAGCCCGGTAAGCAGTTCCGCCTTGGATACACAGCAGTACTGGCAGGCGGCTGTCGGGGTCGCCGCCCGGATATCGGCAACCTCGTCCAACAGGGTCAGATCAACATCATGCCCGACGGCGGAAATAACTGGCACCGGTGAAGATGCCGCTGCCCGCAGCAGGCGCTCATCATTAAAAACAGCCAGTGTTTCCGCCGCACCGCCGCCACGCGCGATGATAAGAACATCACAGCGACCCTCGGCAATGGCACAGCGCAGCGCGTAAAGCATCTGCTCCACTGCCGATTCGCCCTGCACCGCAGCGGGATACAAAACCAGCGGAATGAGATCATTGTGGCGGCGCATACCGGTAATGATATCCTGTACCGCGGCACCCTCGGCAGAGGTAATAATGCCGACCGCCCGCGGGAAGCGAGGCGCCTTACGCTTGCGATCCGGAGAAAGCAGTCCCTCCGCCAGCAGCTTTTGCCGCAGGGCGGTATAATCGGCACTGCCTGTCCCCTGCCCCATGCTTTGAATATCATAGGCGGCAAGCTGGTACTGCCCGTCCCGCTCGTACAGGGTAACGGCGCCCCGCACGATGACCACGCTGCCCTCCTGCGGAAAAGCCGGAAGTCTTTCGGCATAGCGAGCAAACATGACGCAGCGCAGGGAGGCGTCTCCCTCGGTAAGGATAAAATAGAAGTGCCCCGTGCGGCTGCGCCAGCTCACGCTGGTCAGCTCACCCTTGACCAGCACATCACCCAGCAACGGGTTTTCCTCCAGCTGTGCCTTGACATAGCGGTTGAGCTGTGAGACCTTGATAATCTGTGCCGGCACGGTTGACACATCCCCTCTTATCTTTCTACTATTGCACTATTGCAGAAAGGGAGCCTGCCGCCCCAAGGCAGCAGCACTCCCCACTATCATTCCTCGGCTTCCTTGGGGAGAGCCGCTTCGCCCATTGTACCGCGGACATAGCCGCCCAGCACACCGTTGATATAGGCGGCGTCCTCGGGACCGGCATATTTCTTTGCCAGCTCCACCGCCTCATTGATGACCGCGCCAACAGGAGCATCCTTGATATAAGCGATCTCGGTGATCGCCAGCATCAGGATCGCCAAGGAAACCTTGGGCAAGCGGGCAGCCTTCCACTTTTTACTGAACTGCTCCACGGCGAAAAGGTTGTCCTCCCAGTGCAGGCGCACCTGCTGGGCGATCTGTACCGCGTAAGAATCTACCGCCTCATCGCGGAAGATCAAGGCATTATCCACCATTTCATCCACGGAGTTATCGTTGAAATTCATTTCGAAGATCATGGCAAGCGCCTGCTCGCGTGCTTCGCGTCTGGTCATATTTTGTCGTCCTCCATTCAGTAAAACAGCCCCCTTAACGCAATATTAAGGAGGCTGTCGGTCGAACTCTTATTCGGCGGTATTAGCGGTACGGGGTACCGAAACACCGGCAATGTAAAGGTTCACGGTGGCTACTTCGATGCCGGTCATGCTTTGAACGGCGTCCTTGACCGCCTCCTGCAGCTTGCGGCTGAGAACGGGGATCTTGGCATTCGGCTCCACCAGCAGGCGGATATCAATGGTCGCTTTTCCCTCGTTCATCTGGATCGAGATGGGCTTGATGGTCTGCTTTTCCAGCAGCCAGCCGCCGATATTGGAAACGATGGGCGCGAGACAGGCAACGCCTTCTACTTCTTTTACTGCGTATTCTGCTATCGAAGCCACGACCTCGGAGGAGATCTTCAAGCTGCCGGCAGTGTTTTCATATTCCATAAGTGTTGCACCTCCTGTACCAAACTGATACTCATATATTATAACAATATTTTGGTCCGGTGGCAACTACTTTATTTCGATGATGGAAACATTGCTTTCCTCTACATCTACTTCGCTCATTACTGCGTCCATGATCTGCGCGGCTTCGCTGTCGGTCAGTCCTTCGCTTTGTACGATGACATCGACCTTATCGGCGTCCAGATAGACCATACACTCTGTAAAGCCCTTTGCCTTTATAATGTTCTCGATCTTCCCTTCGGTCTCTATTGTCTTGGCAAGTGACTGCGCCTGCTGCGCCAGTACAGCCGCCGCACTTTCCTCCATGGCGGTATCCTCCAGCATGTACTTCAGAGCGTCCATTGCCTCATCACGCGACTGGGTACGGGAAAGCCGCGCCGATACAAAATAAGCGTCACCGTAATTTGCGGTTCCTTCGGTCTCATCACCGGTCGATTGGGTCGTGGTATTCCCTGCCGCAACATAGTCATTTTGCTTCATATAATCCCAGTTGAGATACACCGCAGCCCCCAAAGCCAGCACCAATGCCCCCAGTACGATATGTCCCTTTTTAATAGATAGCTTCATCTTACACCATGCACTCCTTTTTGTAGGCAGATTGATTTATGACAGATCAGTGACCGGCGGCGCCGGAGCTGATTTTGGAAACGGTGATCTTTGCTGTGGAAATATCCAGCGCCGTCCTGACCGCAGCGGTAACTTCCGCTACCACCTTTTGATCGCCGCCGCCGGAGCAAACCACCACAACGCCCTTGATCTCCGGCTCATTGAGCGCCGTGACCAGCGGGCTGCTGCCGTCCTCTACCATAACATAGCTTTGCTCGGTGGTGTTTTTCTGCTGCGATTTGCGCTGGTCGTCACTTTTGTATTCCTCGCTGACATCGCTGTTTATTTTTTCGGTAACGGCATAGGTGTAGGTGTAACCGCTTTTCAACGTGATCATTACCTCGACCTCACCCACGCCGTCAATGCGTCCTAAAATACCCTCCAGCCTGCTTTCCAGCGTGGCAGCATATTCCTCCGCCGAAGGAACGGTCTCCTGCGCCGTTTCTTTTGGGCTGCTGCCGGTTTTCAGCATCGGTGCTATGCCGATGAGCAGGATCCCCAAAAGTCCCGCTGCCATGATCCATGTGGTCTTGGGCAGCTTTTTGCCTGCCTTTCCTTTTTTATTCGGTGTCTGTTCCATAAGTCTCTATCCTCACATTTACACCAAACTGATAGCTCAAAGCACGGCTGATGACCGTGGTATGCTGCGATAAACGCCGTGGCAGGCGCAGCAGCAGAAAGGTCTCTTTAGAGCCATCGGGGGCTTCCTCTGTTTTTATGTATATTTGGAATTCCCCCTGCTTTATTCCATAGTCGGACAGATATTCCCCCGCTGTTTTCTCCAGCTCCTCCTGCGAAAGCGCTTCGACCCGCGCCGCAAAATGATCTTCCGCCCGACCGGCGATCTGCTGCCGGCGCTGTTCTGCCTCCTCGGTGTCGATCTTCCAAACAATGCTTACCTGACCGACCCATGTCAGCAGACAGACCAGCAGAAATGCTCCCAGAAGGAGCTGCATCAGCGGGCGGAAGCGCTCACCGGGTGTGAGCAGCAGAATGATGCCGGAGAACAGTACCCCTGCGAATATCGTATAGCACCAGCTTTGCAATCCGCTCATTCGGTCAGCCCCCTTTGAACGCCAGTATCATAAGCGAAGTGGAAACGATAAAAAGCATGGCATAGTACAGTGTGATCGCCAGCATGACCGATAGTGCCGAACCGACCGATTTGAGCAGTCGTGCAATGGCATCGGCGCCCAGCATCTCCCCCATAGTGCTGCCTGCCGCTGTGACCGCCTGCCACAGTGCGATACGCAGCAGCACCGGCAGAAAGGTAAGCACCGCAGTGGCGATACCGGCAGCGCCTACAGTGCTTTTAACAAGCTGGACGCAGCCCTGTGCCGCCATAAACAGTTCCGAAAGGCTGCCGCCAACTCCTGGGATCAGGCTGCTGAGCATGAATTTTGTGGTTTTGACCGCCACATTATCCCCGCCGCCCGCTATGGCGGACTGCAGCGAGAGCAGCCCCACAAAAATGGTCATGGTAAGCCCCAGCCCCCAGGTGATGAGCTTTTTGAAGCCTGACACAATATCCCTCAGCCCCATCTGCGGGATGACCTCGGTGGCGATAGCAAGGGAAAGATAGCAGCTGATGACCGGCACGAATGCCGCCTGCAATAAAGAACTGACCCCCTGACACGCGCCGAACAGCATCACATTGTAAAGCGCGCCGGTCATTGGTTGTCCCGCGGTCGTCATAATACCTGCAAAGACCGGTATGTAGACCGCGAGGAACAAAGAAAAATCGGCAAAGACCGTCTGGAGGGAGAGAATACAGTCCATAACAGGGCGTATGATAAGCGAGATGACAAAGGCGGTCATAATGACCCCGAATACCTGATGCACCCCGCCGCCCAAGGAGCTTCCTATCCCCTTGACCAAGGCGCCGAGCAGTACCGCGCCCACAAGGGAAAGCAGCACCCGCAGCGGGGATTTGACCTGCTCCTTTACCATACCGAGGAAAAGCGACCAAAGTTCCTCCGCAGGCATGGAGATAAGCTGGGAGAACGAGTTGATCCCTTCATTTTCCATCAATTCGGCAGCGTCCGGCGGGATTGCGTCATTGACCTCCGCCATATCCTCACCGGCAAGGTATTCTTCCAATTCCGCTGCGGGATCAAGAATACCGCCAGATACCGGAAACAGCAAAAAGGCAATTCCCAAAGTGAGCGCCAGCAGCGCCTTTCCAACTGATATTCTCATAGGCGCAGCAGCTCCCCTGCCATTTGCAGCAACGAGGAAAAGACCGGCATACTTATCAGCACCAGCGCGGCTTTTGCGGCAAGCTCCACTTTGGCGGCAATGGCGTTTTCGCCCGCATCACGGCAGCACTGGCTGCCCAGCTCCGCTACAATGCAGACCCCCAGCGCCTTCAGGATCAGACCGGTCAGCTCGCTTTGCTGTGATAAGCCGGAAAGAAGCTCCTCCAGCTCTGCCGAGATCGCTTTCATCTCTCCCAGCAGGTAAAAAAGCACGAACACCCCGCAGCCAAGGGAAAGCAGCATGGCAAATTCCGGACGCTGCCCCCGCAGGGAAAGCGCCAGCAGCGCCGCAACGATGCAAAGAACGATCAAAGCGGTGATTTCCATATCATCACCAACCCGAATACATCTTTGACTGTCTGGAACAACCCGCTGATTTCATAGATAAGCATGGTAAGCACCACAATAAGCCCCGCCAGTGAGGTCAGCATTGCCTGCTCCTCCCTGCCGGAGCGCAGCAGCACCTGGTACAGAACCGATACGATAATGCCGATGGCGGCTATTCTGAAGATGAGATCCACTTCCATGCTGTTTCCTCCGTCAGATGAGCAAAACCACTAGCGCCAGTCCGCCCAGCACTCCCAGCCTCCGGCAAAGCGTCCCCTGCCGTGCTTCCTGTTCCGCCCGGTATTTTTCCTCCTGCCGCAGTGCCGCCAGTACCCCCAGCAGCACCTGCTTTTCCGCCTCCATCGGCAGCCGCCCCAGTGCTTCTGTCAGCGGCTGCATCGCTTTCTGGGCTGTTTCGGTCAGGTCGGTCTCTGCCAGTACCCGCCGCAGTCCGCGGCAGAAATCGTTCTCCCGCTGAGATGCCAGTGCCTGCGCAAAGGGCATTTCCCGATAGACCGCGCTCTTCGCCAATGCCGCCGCGACTGCCGCAGGCGGCTGCGCGGTCAGTTCCATCTGCCGCAGAAAGTCCCCCCAATACTGTACCAGCGCCGCCGCCATCTGTCGTCTTGCCCGCAGCCGCGCCGAAAGCGCAAAGCCTGTTCCCACCGAACCGCCCATCACCAACACAGCGCCCAACAGCTTCAATATCAAACTCATCTTTGCTTATCACCACACCCTTTGCCCTGCCTGCCGGCAGCCCCAACAGATAGATATGACGAAACGCTCCGCTTTGCATCAACTCCCGCAGGACAGCGTTCCCCAAAAGCTCCTCCCTGCTGCCGCAATGCACCGTGACCGCAAACCGTGCTCCGCAGAAAAAGGCGTACCGGATCGCCGCCGCTTCACGTTCATCAGCGACTTCATCGCACAGAATTACCTGTGGAGAGAGAGTGCGGATCGCCTGAATGACCGCCTCCGCCTTTGGAACACCGGATAAAACATCGGTACTGCTGCCTAAATGAAAGGCGCATTTTTCCCCGTCCCAGCCGCTCAACTCATTGCGTTCATCAATAAGCACCACACGGCTGGGGGGATCTCCCCACGCGCCATCGGATACAAGACGGCAGAGATCCCGCAGGACCGTGGTCTTACCGCTGGCAGGCGGTCCCGCCAATATCAGCCCGCCGCCCTGCCGCCATATGGGATAGGCCGTCTCGGCAGCACCCTGTACCTCACGCGGCAGACGGATACAAAGTGACTGTGCCATGCCCTGCCGCGCGGCGTATGGCTGCAAACAAACCCCGACCCGAAAGCCGCACTGTGCCGTAAAAAAGCCGTGTTCAAGCGTCTTTTCAATGCCGTGCAGCGAGTGTCCGCAAAGGCAAAGCAATGTCTCCTGCACCAACTCCTGCGGTATTATAAAGCCCCGCTCTGCCGGTACAACCGCGCCGGATTTGGAAAGAAACAGTGCCCGCTCCCCTGCCGTAACTGCCAGCGGCTGCCCTGCCCGCAGGCGCAGCTCCGTCATGCGTTCTATCAGCTCCGGCGGCACTTGCAGTAATGCCTCCCTCAACGACAGCGGCAGCCGGCAAAGCAGTCCTGCTCTATCCCACATCGTCAGCCCTCCTTGTCCTTTGGTGCATCATATGGCGGCGGGACAGGTTTTATGCCTATCGCCGCAATACCGAAGGCATACAAAAACTCCGGCAGACCACAGCCTGCCGGAGCTTCTAATTCCTTATTCCCAATTTGCACCCGCGTTCTATTACCGTTATGGGCATATTCCCGTCACTCCATGTTTTTTTATTTGCTGCGTGCCTTATAATGCGTTATAATTACACTGATAAAAGGATAAGGAGGTAACGCAGATGTATTTTGAATATGGGGAAACCGAGATCTCCTATCTGCGGCAGAAGGACCGGCGGCTGTGCGAGGTCATTGACCGGGTCGGTCACATTGACCGCGCGGTGGATACCGACTTGTTCTCCTCTGTTATGCATCATATCATCGGTCAGCAGATCTCTACCAAAGCGCAGGCGACCGTCTGGCAACGTATGCAGGATACCCTGGGCGAAGTAAACACCGAAACCGTACTTGCCGCGGGAATTCCGAAGCTGCAATCCATGGGAATGACCTTTCGCAAGGCGGAGTACATCACGGATTTTGCCCAAAAAGTCCACACCGGCACATTTGATCTTGATGCGGTCGAGCATATGTCCGATGAGGACGCTATCCGTGAACTAAGCGCGCTGAAAGGGATCGGTGTATGGACGGCGGAGATGATCCTGCTGTTCTGTATGCAGCGGCCGAATGTATTCAGCTATGATGATCTTGCCATTCAGCGCGGGCTGCGAATGGTCTATCACCACCGAAAGATCGACCGCAAGCTGTTTGAAAAGTACCGCCGGCGCTTTACCCCCTACTGTAGTGTGGCAAGTCTTTATTTATGGGCGGCGGCAGGCGGCGCCATACCGGAACTGCGGGACTATAAGCCCAAAGGCAAAGCCAAAGACAAGAAATAAATCCCGATCGGCTTATTGCCGGAGAACGCGGGAGAGGCATACACAAATTATTAAGACGGCAGAAAGTAATCAGCTATTCGGAAGATTATTCTAAAATGCAAAGCAAAAGCCACAGTGTCGTTCTCCAAAGGAGCTGCGCTGTGGCTTTTGTTTCTTTTTTTACTTCAAATATCCGTTGGTCTCCTTTTCAAGCTCCTGCCATACAGGGTATTTCGCTCCATGTTCATCAAAGAACTGTTTCAAATCCCGATTCAGGGCGCTCATTTCATCTACCGCATTCATGGCGTGGTCGGAAACGCAGATCTTCCCAAGGCTCGTCGCACAAATGAGCTTAAAAAACTTCATGCAGGTCTTTCGATATGCTTCGCCTTCAAAATTCTCATCGTCCTTCGGCAGAATTTCGTGACCGGCGTTTTTGATGGCACGGTATCCCTCGATGTTGGCATCGATCATTCTGCTCAAATATGCTGTATTGCCCTTCAACTTTTTCAGATTGCCGTCTGTTTTGTAGCACGCAAATGCCGCAGGCAGCACAAATGCCGCATGGCAAAGGAGATAATCCTCCATATTTGGCTCGTAGGTCACTTTATACTTTGTGTTTTCAAATATCTGCCCGATCAGCTCTTCGTTGGAAAGGGCGCCCAACAGCTGACCAATAGTGATCTTTTTAAGATCGACAGACGCTACCCTATCCGGCTCCCGATGTCCTGCAGAGGAAGCGAAGGCAAACATCACATTTTTCTCCGGAAGCAAATCGGCAACTGCCCGTGCGCGCACATTATTGCCCACAAAGATAATGTTTTTTGTTCTGTTTTCCCGAAGGGTATCAAGGATTGCCTCGATCTGTGTGTAGCGCATAACGACAAAGATCGCATCGTATAGATCCTCCGACTTCAGTTCGGTCACGACCGGAATGTGGCTGACCGACACGCGGGGAGAAAATTTATCTTTGATCCGCAGACCGTTCTTTTTTATTTCCTCCGCCCAGTTCCCCCGCGCAAGCAGCGCTACGTCTTTTCCGGCACGGAACAGATTTCTTGCGAGGTTGCAGCCAAGCACGCCTGCACCGAATACCAAAATCCTCATAATCATGTCTCCTTTATCTTATCTGAAATGTAAACAATGTGATCTACGAATACACAATGATATAATGCCATTTTCTTCGGTTAGCATTCACTAACCGCACTATAGCAGAGGACAATCCAAATGTCAACCCATAATCACCGCAAAGGAGAACTTATTGAATTTTTACAGTCCTGCAAGAATCTCTCCGATATCGCCGTTGATACAGATGGATCGATCTTTGATCTCATCGGGCGCAAATGCATCTCCGGAATTGATACAGGCGTATGTGGCATTCTTCCAATCGCAGATCATGCGCCAGAAAGGATACTTGATGATCACCGGCGTATTGTAGCCAACGCCCAATTCCAGGAACAGAATTTTTTGTCCCGCACGGGTACGGAGGAAGTTTGCGTACCGCTCCGCTGCCCGATGCCAGCCTTCATCTTCTACAAATTTTTCGTCGGCGCGCAGGTTCATGGTCAGCGGCTTGCCGCAATGGGGACAGACCGGCAGCAGCTCAGTGGGGATCTTCATATCCTTCTGCCGCTTCACCATTTCGCGAATGGTCGCTTCATTCTCGAAGGTCTCCTGACAGCAGGGTTCACTGCACTGGAACAGCCCATAATCCCCCTGAGTATAGAACAATCGCTTTTTCTCGAAGCCCGCCTTTTGGAAGCAATGGTCAACATTTGTAGTGATCACAAAATAGTCCTTCTCCCCTATCAGCCTTAAAAGTTCCTCATATACCGGCTTGGGGGCATCTGCGTACCGGTTGATAAGAATATACCGGCTCCAATATGCCCAGTGCTCCTCCGGTGTGGAAAACGGATAAAACCCGCCGGAATACATATCGGAAAAGCCGTATTTTTCAATAAAATCCGAAAAATATCTTTGGAACCGCTCCCCTGAATACAAGAACCCTGCCGAGGTGGAAAGCCCCGCACCGGCGCCCACCACTACGGCGTCACACTCCCGCAGTGCTGTTTTCAGCCGCTCGGTCTGCGCCAAGCAATCGTTTGTAAATGTCTCTGTCTTTTTCTTTGTAAACATTGAATATCACCTTTTTTATACCGGTTTGCTGTGTCATAAATTCTTTGACGGTCGAAATCGCGATTTGTGCAGCCAATTCATTAGGAAAGCGAAATTCCCCTGTGGAAATACAGCAGAACGCAACACTTTCCAGATCGTGTTCCGCCGCAAGCTCCAAACAGGAGCGGTAGCAGGACGCCAATTGCCTACAGTCCTGTGCCGATACTTGCCCGCTGATGATGGGACCGACGGTGTGCAGAATATAGTGACAAGGCAGGTTGAATGCAGGCGTCAGCTTTGCCTGACCCGTCGGCTCCGGATATCCCTGCTTCTTTATCAATTCCTCGCATGCAAGGCGCAGTTCTACCCCTGCGTAGGTCTGTATAGCATTATCGATGCAGCCATGATTTGGGATATAGCAGCCGGTCAGCCCGCTGTTCGCCGCGTTGACTATGGCATCACAGCGCAGAGTGGTAATATCCCCCTGCCAAAGGTACAGCCCTTTGCAAACCGGTTTTAACTCTGCAATATCGGTAATGCCCTTTGCCACGATCTCCCCCTGCAAATAAGTATCCTGCACCGCGAGAAAGTCGTTCCCGATGGCTTTCGGCACCCGAATGTTCATCAGCCCCCGTAAAAGCTGCCGCTGTGCCGCGGCGTCACGCGGGATTGTCCATTCGCGATACCTTGGATCTTCTTCTAAAAGCGACCGGATCAGATACAGCCGCCGCTCACTTTGGTTCATAGACTTTCTCCCCTCATTGCAGCTTTTCTACCGCCTTTACCGGACAGCATTCATAGCATGCGCCGCAGTGCAGGCAATGCTCCGTCTGTATGTGGAATGGGCGCCCTGCCGTGATGCACCTTTGCGGACAGTGTTTCTGGCAGGTTCCGCACCCGATACAGGCGTCACCGATCCGATAGCCCTTTGGCTGAGCCACTGCGCCACCGACCTCATAAATCTCACGGAAGATGGGGTTTACCCCAAGATTAAAATACTCAACAGTAAAGCTCTTCAGCTCAAAAATGACGCCGATATCTCTGGTCTTATCGGGATAGACATTCGCAAGGTACGGCTGCTCGCGGAATACCGTATCGATTTTTTCCGCCTGTTCTGTCTCCACTGCCATGATCGCTCTGCCGGAAAGCCGTATCATCTCCTTAAAACGGGTATAGGCAAGGATCTGTACTCGTCCATCGGCAAGCAGCTCATCGCAGAACGCCTTCCCCCGCGCCGTAAAGAAGTACAGCCGGTCGGCATCGTAATGAATGGCACTGATACAGCGGATCTGCGGCGCACCGCTCTTATCCACGGTCGCAAAGGATAATACACCACAGCGCTTCAGCTTTTGCAGACAAATTTCCGCATTCATTTTTATTCTCTCCCTCCTATCCGTATGATTCTGTTGGCTTTCCGCGGCTTTGGCGCAGGGTGCTTATCTCCCTCCCGCGGGTAACCCAAAAGGAGCTGCATCACCGCGTAGTGATCAGTCGGAATACTCCATTCCCGCAGTTTCTCCTGTCCGTAGGGATCGGCAAAGGCTGTCCAGCCCTGCCCGATGTAGCAGGAACCAATGCCCATAGAATCCGCTGCCAGCATCATGTTTTCCGCCGCAGCCGCACAGTCTTCCTGCGAAAAAAGAAAATTTTTCGGTGCAAACAGTGTGATAACAGTAGACGCGCCGTAAAAGGCGTTGATCAGCTTTGGATCATCTGCTATGCTTGGCTGTTCACGGGAAACATAGTTATCTCCATTTGCCATATGGGGATTGGAATTTGCCCGTTTGATCTTGCCAAGTCGTTCATTGATCTCCCTATTCTGACATACCGCAAAGATCACTCCCTGCCGTCCGCCGGCGCTGGGCGCATACAGACCTGCCTGCAAAATCTGCCGCAAAGCAGGCTCCTCAATTTGCCTATCATCGAACCGTCGAATGGAACGACGATGCAGGATCGTATTCATCACTTCATTCATAGCAAGAACCTCCGTATCCTTATGGGCTATGAGACTCAGGCACTCACATCTTTCCAGCACTGGGGGTCAGCGGCATAAAAGTTCCCTTCCCTGCCGCTTGCCACGGCGGGACACCCCCGACAGAAAGCCAGCAGCTCACACTTACTGCATTTTTCAAACTTTGTGTAATCCCGATACTCCTCCATGCGGCACACCCACACATCTGCCAGACGGTCGCTGAATACATTGCCGACCTTGCTGTTCTGTACGCGGCGGCAGGCATATACATCACCGGTGGGTAATATGGTCAAATGACAGTTGCCGCAGTTGCAGCCACCATAGATCATACCCTCCTGCACAGCTTCCGGTATTCTGAAAGCGCCGGTCTCGTACTCATACAGGGTCCACAGGTGATCTTTTTTATTGAAGTAGGTCGGGCAGCCGGCTGCCTCATATTCTTTGAACTTCTTATCGCATTCGGCAAGCAGCTTGCGGTAACGCAGCGGATCTATCCCCACATCTTTTTCTTCGCTGGTAGGGCAATAGCGTGCAAAGGCATACACATTTACACCTGCTGCTGCAACTGCGTCAATGATCTCCGGCACTTCATCAATATTGGTACCGGAAACGGTAGTCATTACCACAGAGCGAATTCCCGCACGGTTGATGGTGCCTACCTTTTCTAAGGTCGTATCAAAGCTGCCGGGCTTACGGAACCAGTCATGGGTCTCCCGCATACCGTCAATGGAAAGCTGATATTTTTCGCAGCCATATTCCCGCAATCTGCGGCATACCTCATCTGTCAGATGAAACGGATTTCCGAGAATGGTAAACGGTATTCCGTGCTGTTTCATCAGCTCCAGCAGCCGCCAGAAATCCGGATGCAGGATAGGATCTCCGCCGGTGATGTAGAAACACGGCAGGCGGTCGTAGACCTTACAGAAATCCAGACAGTTATAAATTGTCTCCTGCATCTGCTGCCAGCTCATGCCGTCCAGCTTTTTATTGCAATTTTCGGAGAAGATGTAGCAATGCTTGCACCGCTGGTCACATTCATCTGTGATATGCCACTGGAAAGAAAAATACTGTTTCATGGGGAACCTCCGTCTTATTTTTCGGGACGCATTTCCGAAAAAGCGCATTTCCGTCGCTTTCTCGGGAATACGCCCCAAATTGGGATTTTGGGGCGTACACCGGTTGTTATCATCTGTCACCGGCACCACAGGCTGTACCACAGGCAGTGGGCGTTTCGGCAGGTTTATCGCCCGCGCCGCACGCTGTCCCACAAGCCGCAGGCTGCTCGGCGGGTTTATCCCCTGCACCACACGCCGTACCGCAGGCAGCAGGCTTCTCCGTGGACTTGTCTTCTGCACCGCAGGCTGTACCACATGCGGCAGCGGTTACCTTTTCTTCCTTATTGCACCATGCATAGAGATTGGAAAGAGCCATTTTATTTACCTCCATAGTTTTATTTCGGACATTTTCTATCCGCGATTTTATTGTAGCCGATGGCAGAAAAGAAAAAAAGTACGCACAAATCTATTACTTAGTCACCAAAAAGTAACCTCCCCTTGCAGGCAGACTGATATTGCATTATAATATTGATGTAACACTCGTCTTTGTACTAAAGGAGGATCACCATGCTGACCAAAGAAGAAATGCCCGCCTGTCCGGTCGCAACTACTGTGGCGCTTATCGGCAGCAAATGGAAGCTGCTTATCATACGGAACCTGCTCAGCCGTCCGTGGCGGTTCAACGAGCTGAAAAAGGATCTGGAGGGAATCAGCCAAAAGGTGCTTACCGATAGCCTGCGCTCGATGGAAGCCGACGGCATCATCACCCGCACCGTCTATCCGGAAGTCCCCCCAAGGGTAGAATATGCCCTCTCTGAGCTGGGCGAATCCATGCGCCCCATCATGAACGCGATGGAGGCATGGGGCACCGCCTATAAGGAGCAGCTGTAATATCCTCAGTGACAAATACCAAAAGAGCCGTGACCCCAAAATTGGATCACGGCTCCTTCTTATATGTCCTATATTCTTTCAATTCAGCGCTATTTTCAGCGTTTCAATATTCTGCTCCATCAGCGAGAGATAACTCTCCCCTCTCTCGAATTCCTCCTTGGAAACATTCTGGCAGGAGTGCAGCAGCAGTTCCTCGGCACCGGTTGCCTCCGCAATGGTATCCGCCATCAATCGGTTGGAAAGTTCGATATAGAAAACTGCCGGCACACCGCTTTGCTTTACTTCTTCTATCATGGCGGCAACAGTCGCGGCGCTCGGCTCCGCCTCGGAGGAGCAGCCCGGGTAGGCGGCATAATAATTCAGCCCATAGTCCCGTGCAAGGTATAAAAACGGGAACCGGTCAGCAAAAATAAGCAGATCACGCTTCGCTTCCTTTACTGTTTGTGTCAACTCATAGTCCAAAGCACGCAGCTTATCTGTAGATTCTTCGGTGCTGGTTTGATAATGCTCCGCGTTATCCGTATCCGCTGCCTGCATTGCCTTACCGATGGCTTCTGCCATCAATATGGCATTCTTGGGGGAAGTCCAGATATGCTCATCATACTCTGCGTCCCCATGGTCATGCCCGTCGTGGTCATGGTCATATTCCCCATTCCACGCAAACCCGCTCTCGGCTTCCTCTGCAGCTTCCACACAGTCCATCAGCGCTATCACCTGCATATGACTGGTATCCACCGAAGAAAGCACATTTCGCACCCATTCATCAGATTCGCCGCCGATATATAGAAAAACATCGCAGTTTTGTATTGCGATAATATCCTGTGGGGTCGGCTCATAGCTGTGTACCTCTGCGCCGGGCTTCAGCAGCATTTTTACCTCGGCGTCCTCCCCCGCTATCTCTTTTGCAAAGTCATAAAGCGGAAAAATTGTTGCAACAACCTGCGTTTTCTCTTTGGGCTTCGGCTGTAAAGGCGAACAGCCTGTCAGCAACAAAGCAGCCAATATTATCGTGATAAAGCGTCTTTTCATGCTTTTCTCCTGCTCAATTTGAGTTTCGTTCTCAAATTGTATTCTACCACAGCTTTTTCCTTTGTCAAGAATTATGGTTTTCTGCGGGTGCATTTGCCGTAAATTTTGCAGTTTGTTGATAGTATTTTTCCCATTGCGATGATATAATGAACTTAATGAATAGAAAAAGAAAGGCAAATAACGAATGAACAATAATCGCATTGATTTTAACGAGAAAAAGGGCTTTATCTGCGATATGGACGGTGTCATCTATCACGGGAACCAGATCCTCCCCGGGGTAGCAGAATTTATCCGGTGGCTTCACGATGAAAACAAGGAATATCTTTTCCTGACCAATAACAGCGGCTACACCCCCAAGGAACTGAACCAAAAGCTGGCGCGTATGGGGCTGGATGTACCGGAGGAGCACTTCTATACCAGCGCTTTGGCTACGGCGGCTTTCCTCCGTGATCAGGCACCCGGGTGCTCCGTATTTGCCATTGGCGAAGCCGGTCTTTTGAATGCTCTGTACGATGCAGGCATCACAATGAATGATGTCAATCCCGACTATGTGGTAGTCGGTGAGGGACGCTCTTATTCGCTGGATACCCTGACCAAAGCAACCAATCTGGTCATGGGCGGTGCCAAACTCATCGGTGCCAATTCCGATGTGTCCGGTCCCATCGAGGACGGCATCGCCCCCGCCTGCCGCGCGCTGGTCGCCCCCATTGAAATGGCGACCGGTAAACAGGCATATTTCTGCGGGAAGCCCAATCCCCTGATGATGCGCACGGGACTTCGTATGCTGCAGTGCCATTCTGCCGAGGCAGTCATGGTCGGCGACCGTATGGATACCGATGTGATCTCTGGCATGGAAAGCGGTATGTCCACCGTGCTGGTGCTTTCCGGTGTATCCACCCGAGAAACGCTGAACACCTATGCCTATCGCCCCAGTATCGTCTTGAACGGTGTCGGCGATATCCCTGTAATGGCAAAGAATCAGAAAGCACTGACAGAATAAGCACTTGAAATATATCCTCGCATTAAAAGACGGACTGCTGTTACGCAGCCCGCCTTTTTGTTATATAGGATTGTGTTTTAGGATCAGCTGTTCAGTGCCTTTTCCAGCATCTCACGCAGAATATTGGGATTCCCTTTTCCCTTGGAGGCTCTCATGCATTGACCAACCAAAAAGCCCAATGCATTTGTTTTGCCGCCGCGGTAGTCTTCTACCACTTTGGGATTGGCAGCCAGAATATCACTGACCACCTTTTCCAACACTCCGGTATCATTCATCTGGCGCAGACCCTTTTCCTCTACCACATCTGCCGCGGTCTTATCGCTGAAGATAATCTCCTCCAGCACGGTCTTACCGGCGGTGGTGGAGATCTCTCCCTTTTCGATCATCGCCAGCATATCCGCCAGCTTCTCGGCGGAAAGACTGGTATCGGCAAGGGTGAGGTTCTTTTCATTGATGATGCGGGTGATATCGCCCAGCAGCCAGTTGCTGATGTTCTTCGGCTGGCACTTGCCCAGCGCCGCCACCGCCTCGAAGTAATCCGCCTTATCGGGGTTCTCCGCCATCAGATTGGCATCAAAATAAGGCAGCTTGTAGTCTTTCATCAGGCGCAGAAGTTTGTCATTGGGCAGCTCGGGAATACTTGCTTTCAGCTCTGCCAGACGGCTCTCCTCCACAAAGATGGTCTTGAGGTCAGGCTCGGGGAAATAGCGATAATCCTGCGCGTCCTCCTTGGAGCGCAGCAGAATGTTTTTACCGGCAATATCGTCCCAACGGCGAGTCTCCTGATGGATCTCTCCGCCGTTTTCCAGAATTTCGATCTGACGGGCGGCTTCATACTCAATCGCACGAACCGTAGCAGAGAAGCTGTTGACATTCTTCATCTCCACGCGGGTGCCGAATTCCGTCGCGCCCTCGGGTCTTACCGATACATTGACATCGCAGCGGATAGAACCCTCCTGCATCTTGCAGTCGGAGATACCAAGGTACTGCAAGGTCGCCTTGATAGTATCCAGATACGCCTTCGCCTCGGCGGAGGAACGCATATCCGGCTCGGATACGATCTCGATAAGCGGAACGCCGCAGCGGTTGAAGTCAACCAGACTGCCTGCAAAGTCATCGGAATGAATAAGCTTACCCGCGTCCTCCTCAATATGAATACGGGTCACGCCGATACGCTTGGTGTGTCCCTCTTCATCTACAATAGCGTCAATATAGCCGTTTTCGCACAGCGGAATATCAAACTGGGAGATCTGGTACGCCTTGGGCAGATCGGGATAGAAGTAATTTTTGCGGTCCATCTTGCAGATATTATTGATGCTGCAATGTAGGGCATAGCCCATACGCACGGCGTAGTCCACAACGCTCTTGTTCAAGGTGGGCAGCGTTCCGGGCATACCGGTACAAATCGGGCAGCAATTAGAATTGACCATGGAGCCGAAGGAGTTTTTACAGCTGCAGTAAATTTTGGTTTTGGTGTTCAGTTCTGCATGGACCTCCAAGCCCACAACGATTTCGTATTTCATGTTGTGTCTCCTCCTTACACCACAGAGGCGACCTGGCACAGTCCGCCCCGCATGGTCTCAAATTCCTTGGCAATGCCCAGCAGCTTCTCCTCTGAGAAATGCGGCCCGATGAGCTGCATACCGACCGGCATCTCGTGATCCATGCCGATGGGCAGCGAAAGCGCCGGCAGACCCGCGATATTGACAGTGATCGTGCAGACATCGCTGGCGTACATCTTTAAGGGATCGTGGACATTCTCCCCAATCTTAAAGGCGGCAGTGGGCGCGGTTGGTGTCACAATAACATCGCACTGCTTAAAGGCTTCGTCATACTCGGCGCGCACCTTCTGCTGGAACAGCTTTGCCTTTTTGTAGTAGGCATCGTAGTAGCCGGAGGACAGCACAAAGGTACCCAGCATAATGCGGCGCTTGACCTCATCACCAAAGCCCTCGCTGCGGGTCTTTTCGTACATATCGTTCAGGTCGGTGTAGTTTTCGGCGCGGAAGCCGTACTTTACACCATCAAAACGGGACAGGTTGGAGGAAGCCTCGGCGGAGGAAATGATATAGTAAGCGGAAAGACCGTATTCGGTGCTGGGCAGGCTGATATCCACCACCTTGGCGCCGCGTGCCTCCAGCGTGCGGATAACCTGCCAGATGGAAGCCCCCACCGCTACATCGGCGTGCTTATAAAACTCCTTGGGTACGCCGATACGCAGACCGGAGAGATCGTAGCCCAGTCCCTCGGCAGTTTTGGGATAACGGGTCGGCATAGAGGTGGCATCGTAGGGGTCCTGCCCGCTGATGGTGTAGAACAGGTTGGCGACATCTTCTACGCTGCGTCCCATGGGACCGATCTGATCCAGCGAAGAAGCGAATGCCACCAGACCGTAGCGGGAAACCGCGCCATAGGTGGGCTTCAGCCCGATGATGCCGCAGTAAGCCGCAGGCTCACGAATAGAACCGCCGGTATCACTGCCCAGCGTCAATACACTTTCGCCCGCGGCGACTGCCGCGGCGGAGCCGCCGGAGGAACCGCCGGGGACTTTATCCAGCCCGTGGGGGTTGTGGGTAACGTGGAACGCCGAGTTCTCGCAGGAGGATCCCATGGCAAACTCGTCCATGTTCATCTTGCCGGTCATAACATAATCGGCGGCTTTCAGCTTGGTGATGACCGTCGCGTCGTAGGGCGGCACAAAGTTTTCCAGCATCTTGCTGGCACAGGTGGTCTTAATATCCTTGGTACAAATATTATCCTTGATGCCGATGGGGATACCCGCCAGCGGGTGCAGCTCCTCCCCCGCCGCAATCTTCTTGTCCACCGCTTCGGCGGCTTTCATCGCTTCTTCTGGGGTAGCGGTAATAAAGGCGCCGATGCCGTTTTCCACGCGGGCAATGCGGGCAAATACGTCCTCGGTCACTTCCACCGCGGAGACCTTCTTCTCTTTCATCAGCCGGTGCAGCTCGCCGCCGGTCAGTTTATACAGATCCATGTTGTCTACTTCCTTTCCCTCTTGTTATCCCACCGTTTTAGGTACGACCACGCAGCCCGCCGCCACCTGCGGGGCGTTTTTCAGCACTTCCTCGCGCGGCAAAGAAGGCTCCACCACATCTTCACGCAGTGTCATGGCGTCCTCCACCTTGGGGGAAAGATCACCGGTCTCCATCTCAGGCAGACGCTCCACCATTTCGATGATGTTCTGCATATCCTTCTGGAATTTTTCCTCCCGCTCCGGCTCAATGGCAAGTCGGGAGAGCTTCGCAATTTTCTTGATGTCGATCTCCATATTTTTTAAGAACCCCTTTCTATCAGTTCCAGTAATTCCTGTTCCGTCAGCACCGGCACGCCCAGGCTTTGTGCTTTGGTCAGCTTGCTGCCGGCGGCTTCGCCCGCCACAACATAGCTTGTCTTTTTGCTTACGCTGCCTGCCGCTTTTCCGCCGTTTTTCTCAATGAGATTCTGTATCTCCTCACGGGAGTAATTCGGCAGGGTTCCTGTTATCACAAATGTCATACCTGCTAATGCTGCAGAAGCTTGCTTTGGAACCCATGGTTCCAAACCGAGTGCCAACAAGTCACTGCACAGCTTACGGTTGTGCTCGTCAGCAAAATATTGCAGTACACTCTCAGCCATGACTTCACCAAAGCCGTCAATGGAAAGCAGCTCGTCCTTGGTTGCCGACTCCACCGCCTCCAGCGTACCAAACCGTGTTGCTAAAAGCTTTGCCGCCTTGTCACCGATATTGCGGATCCCAAGCCCGAACAGCAGCGAGCCCAGTTCGTTATGCTTCGATCTATCCAATGCCGAAAGGATATTCTCCGCTTTTTTATCTTTGAATCCTTCCAAAGACATTAAATCGTCCTTAGTCAGGCGATAAAGGTCGGCTGGCGTCCGTGCCAAATGGTTATTTAAAAGCTGCTCACAGACTGCCTCTCCCAAGCCCTCAATATCCATTGCCGCCCGGCTGCAGAAATGAATCAAGCTGCGCAGAATCTGTGCGGGACAGCTGATATTGGGACAGCGGATAACCGCCACCTCCGGATCGCGAACCAGCAGCGTCCCGCAGGATGGGCAATGAGTCGGCAAAGTGAAGGCAGGCTCCCCAGCCGGATGAGCCTTTACCGCAATAACCTCCGGAATAATATCTCCGGCTTTTCGCACCACAATGGTATCTCCGATATTCACCCCCAGCTGGGTGATGAAGTCCTGATTGTGCAGCGTGGCGCGGCTCACGGTGGTACCGGCAAGCTCTATCGGGTCAAATTCCGCCGTAGGCGTCACCGCGCCGGTGCGTCCCACCTGTAAAACAATGTCCCGCAGCACCGTTTCCTTTTCCTCCGGCGGGTACTTAAACGCCACCGCCCATTTGGGATATTTCGCGGTACTGCCCAGCGCCTCTCTATCTGTAAAGCTGTCCACCTTTATAACGGCCCCGTCGATCTGGTAGCCAAGCGTGCCGCGCAGTTCCCCTATCGTTTCCACCTGCTTAATGGCGTCCTCGATGTTATCAAACACTTTGTAGTCAGGCGAAACGGGAAAGCCCAGCTTTTTCATCAGCTCCAACGATTTGCTGTGGCTCTCACAGGTCACGCCCTCCAGCTGCTGAATATTAAAGCAGAAGATATCCAGTCCCCTCGCCGCCGCGATCTTCGGGTCTTTCTGCCGCAGAGAGCCGGCAGCCGCGTTGCGGGGATTTTTCGCGGGCGTTTCCTCCCGCAGCTCCTGTTCCCGCACCAGCCGGTTAAAGCTCGTCACCGGCATATACACCTCGCCGCGCACCTCCAAAAGGGGCAGCACCTGCGGCAGCTTAAGGGGGATACTGCGAATGGTGCGCAGGTTCTCGGTCACATCTTCGCCGGTGAAGCCGTCGCCACGGGTGGAACCCACTGCCAACTCTCCGTCATGGTATTCCAGCGAGACCGATAGCCCGTCGATCTTCTGCTCCACTACATAGGTAGGGTTCGGCACTGTCTCCCGCACCCGTGCGTCAAACGCACGCAGTTCATCAATAGAAAAAACATCTTGCAAAGAGCCCATTTGCACCTTGTGAGTTACCTCACGAAATGTATTCTGTGCCTTGCCTCCCACACGCTTAGTAGGAGAATTGGGTGATGCATACTGGGGATACTGTTCCTCCAAATCCATCAGACTATGGATCAGCTGATCATACTCGTAATCCTCCAGTTCAGGCGCGTCCAAGTCGTAGTACAGATGCATATGGTACTCGACCTGCTTTTCCAGCTCCCGCATTTTACTGCGAATGTCCTCACTCATCTGCACACCTCCCCAATTTAACCTATATATTATAGCAACTTTGTGGCACGATTACAATATTTCTTTCCCGCATTTTTCACCCTGCCAGCGCGCCGTAGTCCTGTATCATGCCCACCAGATCATCGGTGCCGCCATAAACCTCGGTGTAGGCGTCCGGCACCAGCCCCACTATAATGGTCTCCGCCAGTATCACATTGCTTTGCGCCTGACTGCTGATGCGGTACCCCGGCAGCAGCGACAGCATATCCACTGTCACCTGCAGCTGAATACGGTGCCTTGTCTGGTTGATGCCCGCCTCGTCAAACTGGTTGATGATCTTTGTCTTGACCAGCCCCACCGGACGCAGCCGCAGCGTCACCAGCGGTCCCCGTCCCGCAAGGAACTGCACCCCTGAAAGACTGCCCAGCGGCAGCTCCAGCTTTACTTCGCGGTACTGCTGCAGTGTCAGCAATATCTTTTCCAGCAGCTCGCCCTGCAGACGGTTGATAAGCACCGTATCGGTCGTCAGCGCGGTTGTCTCCCCATTCTGGTTCTGCTGTAGGCTGACAAAGGATTGATACCGCAGCCCGTCCTCCTCCAGCACCTCCAGCACCGCCCGCTGGATTATACGGTTCACAGCGATCTGTGTCTGGCTGGCTGCCGCTGCTTTCACCATCGGGCGTATGCCCATATCAATTCCGATGAACGCCCCCAGCAGCATCAGCAGTGCCAGCACCCTGCCCCACTTTATATTCCGCATTTTTCGGTGATTTGCGCGGTGCTTTATCCTCACGGCGGCACTCCCCCTTTTTACGCAGTATATTCCCGCAGGGGGCGCTTTGTGCCGCGCTGCCGCCTTTTTGCATAGGATACCGCAGGGAGGTGAACCTATGCAGGAAATGATCTTTCAGGCGCCGCAGGGCTACCCCATGCCGGAGCGCCTGTGCTACAATGCAGCCGATCTGCGCCTGTTGACTGAGCTATACTCCGGCAGGGAAAGCGAGCTGACTGCCACCATACAGTACAGCTATCAGAATACCATTCTGTGGCGCTGCAAATCGGAGATCGCGGAAGCCATCGGCAAAATAAACATGGTGGAAATGCGCCACATCTCTATGCTGGGGCGCTGCATTGCCCTGATGGGCGGTGATCCACAGTTTATCCGTCCGGCACAAAAGCAATATTGGCACGCAGGACTGGTAAACTACGCTACCGATCCCTGTACCCTGCTGCTGTGCGATATGCGTACCGAGCTGGATACCGCCGACCGTTACCGTGCTGCCGCCCGCCGCTGCTGCAATGCTGCCCTGCGCCCCCTGCTGGAGCGTCTTGCAGACGATGAGACACTGCACGCCGAGTGCCTGCAGCAGCTTATCCACTGCGTCGGCTGCTGCCGCTGAACAGCAAAAACCGGAACCCCCAAAGAGGTTCCGGTTTTGCTATATTTGTTCACATAGAGGAGAGCATCAAACTGAATCAGTCAGCAAGCATCTCGTACAGCTGTGCTTCGATGTACGGACCCCACCACTCGACATAACCCTTCTTGGTAGGATGGATGGCGTCGCTCATGTAGGATCTCCACAGAGAATCGCCGGTCTTAACATTCTCATACATCGCATCATTGTGCCACAGATCCAGGACAGTGAAGTCATCGCCCCACTTTTCGTCCAGCTGGTGGCAACGCTCGATCATGGTCTTGTAAATCTCTGCATTTTGTCCGCCGGAATAGGTCATCTCATCTTCAAAATACGTACCGGTGATGACCAGAACACGAGCACCCCAAGTTTCCTTAGCGTAAGCAATGATAGCTTCCAGCGCGCCGGTGGTGGTTACTTCGTCAAAGGTCGCAGGATCAAAGCTGTCGCTTACTTCGCCGGTCTCACACTGACCCTTGGAGTCATTGGTGGAAAGCTGAACCACTACCAGATCCAGATCAGGATCGGTTTCGGCAGTATGGTTGCGCAGACGGTTGATGTAAGAGGTATCAGCAGAAATGGAACCGGCTACGCTGCCGCCGATGGAGCCATCGATGGAAGCAAGGAAGGTGCCACCCTTCACTTCGATAGTAGAGATAGTGCCATCCAGCGCATCAATCCAGAGTGCCGGAGAGGTATTGCGGGCACCAAAACCCTGGAATACCGAGGAACCCAGCCACAGCAGCTTCTTGCCCTTGATGGGGCTGTCTGCTTTCAAGGAATAAGCTTCAGGATTATAGGTATCACTATTACCTTCATTCTTCATGCCGGTAACAGCAAACAGCTGCTGAACGGTGCTGGCGCCCACTATGATAACGATAGCAAGGATCGCCGCCAAAATGCGCAGGATAACCTTCTTGATGGTGCGGCTGCTCTTCTTCTTGGCAACAGCCTCACGGGTCACAGCGGGTTCCGTCTTGGGACGGGCAGGAACAGCCTTACCGGCAGCAACATTTTCCAGTGCAGCTTCCATCACAGGGGTCCACAGGGCATAACCCTTCTTGGTGGGATGGATCTGGTCGTTCATGCAGGTGTGCTTCTTCGCTTCCTTGGTGTTCAGCTCGCGGTCATTCCACAGGTCGATAACAGCGACGTCCCACTTCTTGGCGATAGCATACAGCGCATCGACCATGTCCTTATACTCGGGGGAAGCATACTCGGGGTTGGTGTAGAACGCAATGGGGCAGTTCCAGGTCTTCTTGGCGTAGTCGATGATGTACTCGATCGCGCCGCAGACAGTCTTGGTGTCATAGGCTTCACCGGCAGCCGCTACCTTGCCCAGGGGCTTCTTCTTGGTCGCGTCGTTGGTGGAAAGCTGGCAAACGAACAGGTCGCAGGGGGTCTTAGGATCCAGTGCCTTCAGACGAGCCACATAGCTCTTGCTGCCGTTATCCACCAGCGTGGTACCGCTTACTGCTTCCTTCACGCAGTTGGCGCCGGTGCGGGCAGCGATCATGTCCACAAAGGACTTGCCATAGGCGGCAAAGCCCTTGGTGACGGAAGAACCGAGGAAAACGATGCTCTTGCCCGCGAGAGGGCTGTTCTTCGCTTTCTCCATGTTCTTTGGGCTGTATTTGCCGCTCAGGTTGCCGGCATTCAGCAGACCGAACACGCGAATAAGGACGATGACCAGAATGACTGCCAGAACGATCAGCAGCATGGTCATGCCGTATTCCATAACACCGCTGGTGCAGTATTCCTTACATACCTGCGCTGTTACACCCAGGGCAGAAGATACTGCCTTAAAAATCGGGTCGAGCAAGGATGAATAGAAAATCGCACGCCAAAAACTCAGCATAATTTCCTCCTTTTTTGCTGCCGTTGACCGTTGGTCTCCTGCAGCACCTTTACCGTAATTGTCAATATTTTGTTTGTTTTATGGTTGGTCGACCAATTTAATTAAAATATAACTATTTCATCATCGACTGTCAATATGTTTATTCTACTTTTTATGTTTCGACATAAAAAATCTGTTATTTGTTGTGCAATATTACCTATGAATAACCGCCACATACCGCCGCAAACTACCGGTAAAGAGGTGAATTGCATGAATTTGGTTCCCTGTGCTGCCCCCTGCCGCTACCAGCAGGAGGGGCTGTGCGCCCTGCCGGAAACAGAAAAAACGGTTCGCTGCCATGGGCGAACCGTTCCCTGTATTTACTTTAGCCCCGCAGCAGGCGCACCGCCTCGCTCAGCTGACCCACCGGCAGGAACTCCGCCTCGGGGTAGTCTGCCGCGTTCATCGTCTTCATCGAGCTTTTCGGCACCAGAAAACGCCTGAACCCCAGCCGGTAGCCCTCCCCTACACGCTGCTGCACCTGCGGCGTGGAGCGGATCTCCCCCGCCAGACCTATCTCGCCCAGCAGCAGCATATCATCGGGGATCACCTTATCCAGCAGGTTGCTCAGCACCGCCATCGCCACCGCAAGGTCGGCGGAGGGCTCGTCCGCCCGCATACCGCCCGCCGCGTTTACAAAGACATCAAGATTGCCCATGTAAAAGCCCGCGCGCTTTTCCAGCACCGCCAGCAGCATCGCCGTGCGGTTCATATCAAAGCCGGTTGCCACCCGCCGCGGGTTGCCGAAGCTGGTTTTGGTCACCAGCGCCTGTATCTCCACCAAAATGGGGCGGGTGCCCTCCATCAGGCAGGTGATGCAGCTGCCGCTGCAATCCAGCGGTCTGCCGGAAAGCAGCGCCTCGCTGGGGTTCGGCACCTCGCGCAGCCCGTTCTGCCCCATCTCAAAAACGCCTATCTCGTTGGTGGAGCCAAAGCGGTTTTTATTTGCCCGCAGGATACGGTAGCTCAGGTTTTTATCTCCCTCAAAGTAGAGGACGGTATCCACCATATGCTCCAGCACCTTGGGACCCGCAATATTGCCGTCCTTGTTAACATGCCCCACAATAAACAGCGGGATCTCCTGCCCCTTGCAGGTGTCTATCAGCAGCAGGGCGCTTTCCCGCACCTGAGAAACACTGCCCGGCGAGGAGCTGACGCTGGCGACCGAAAGGGTCTGGATCGAATCCACCACCACTATATCGGGCTTGTTCTCCAGTATTGTCTCACGGATCTGCTCGGCGTCGGTCGCGGCAGTCAGCAGCACACGCTCGCCGTTTACGCCTAAGCGGTTGGCACGCAGCTTTATCTGGCGGGGGCTTTCCTCGCCGGAGACGTACAACACCCGCAGGTCACTTTCCAGCGTGCGGCACATCTGCAGCAGCACCGTGGATTTTCCGATGCCGGGATCACCGCACACCAGGATCGCCGCGCCGGGCACTATGCCGCCGCCCAGCACACGGTCCAGCTCCTCCATGCCGGTATGGTACCGCACCGATTCATCGGCGTCCACAGCGTCCAGCGCCATCACCGGCGAAGCCTCCCTCTGCACCGCAGGCAAGCCCTTTTTCTCTTTTCCTATTATACGGGTCTCCTCCACCAGCGTGTTCCAGTTGCCGCAGTCGGGGCAGCGCCCCTGCCACTTGGCGCTTTCGTAGCCGCACTCGGTACATACATAGATGCTCTTTTCTTTCGCTGCCATTGCGTTTCCTTTCTCTCCCCCGCTATCCCTGCGGGGCGTTTTCATATTCCATCAGCGCCGCGGTAATTAGGAATGCCAGCATACCCTGGTACCGCTCCTGCTGCAAATTCTCCGTATCGTTCGGGTTGGATAAAAAACCGCACTCCACCATCACGGCGGGGTTGATTTTATTATTATTCAAAATATACAGCGTCGAATCCGCTTCCTTGATCTTGCGCCGGTTATCGGTCTGTAAATGCTCCGCTATATTCCGCTGGATCAGCTCCGCCAGCCGCCGGCTGCCCTCCGCCTTGCCGTAAAAGACCTGTGCCCCGTGCACATAGGACTGCGAAAAATGGTTCTGGTGAATACTCACCCCCACCGAATTGGGCGTCCCCGCCATTATATCCAGCCGATTTTTCAGGTCGCTGCGCTTCTGCGCCCGCACCGAACCGGCATTTTCATCGGCAAGCAGGGTGTCGTCCTCACGGGTCATCACCACCCGGTAGCCCAGCAGAGTCAGCAGGTCTCGGGTCTTCTGCGCTATCGCCAGGTTGATCTCGCACTCCCGCACACCGGCAGCGGTCGCGCCGCTGTCCATGCCGCCGTGACCGGCGTCCAGCACCACCACAGGCATATTATCCACTGCGCCGGACTGTACCTGCAGCGCCAGCCGGTCATTCAGCCCCGTCAGGAAGTAGCCAACCGCTACCACCGTCAGCGAAAACGCGAAGATCATCACCGCACGGCGCCATAGCTTCTCCATGCCATCACCCCCGTCCCAGCTTATGCGGCAGGGGTCGGCGCTATGTCCTGTTTTTATTGTAACAGAAAACCGCCTGCGGTTCAATAGAAAGCGAACAAATTTTCGCCCTCCTCCCGTAAAAGAAGCGAAGCCCCTAAAGCTCCGCTTCCATTCGGCTCAGCCGCACTTGCCCAGCTGCACTGTAAATTCAATTTCATTTTCGCCGCGGCAGGTCGCCTTAATGCTTCCCTTATGTCCCTCCGCAATGCTGCGCGCCAGCGAAAGCCCGATACCGAACCCGCCTGCCGTGCGGGAGGGATCCGCCCGATAAAAGCGGTCAAACAGCTTATCCGCCTGCTGCTGGGTCAGTCCCTCGCAGCGGTTCACGGTTCGCAGCACGGGACCTTTTTTCCCTTTTTCCAGCGTCACACGGATCGGCGAATTCTCACTTGCGTACTTCACCGCATTATCCAGCAGGATAGAGACCATCTGCCGAATGGCATATTCATCACCGCGGTAGGTCATCTCCGGCGCGATCTCCGCCGTCAGTGTATGACCGTTTGCCTCGGCAAAATCCTCAAAGGAGCTTACCGTCTCACTCACCGCGTCGGTAATAGAAAAGTCGCTTATCTTTAGGGGACTTTGCTCCTCGTCCATGCGGGAAAGGCTCACCAAAGAATTGACAAGATCCCGCAGCTTTTCAGTCTGTGCCAGCGATTTATCGATCCACTTGTTCTCGCCGTTCTCCATCTCCAGCACCTTCAGGCTGGTCGCTATCACGGTGATCGGTGTTTTCAGCTCATGGCTGGCATCAGTAATAAACTGCTTCTGCTTTTCGCTTGCCTTCACCACCGGATCAATGGCACGGCGGGAAAGCAGCGTCACGATAAGGTAAACACACGCCACGCAGAACAGCATCGCCGCCAGTGAAAGGATTGCTGTTGTCTTTACCGTCGCCAGCTCTTTGTGTGCGTCCAGAAAAACTGCCATATTCCGGTTCTCGCCGTTTTTCACCACATAGTAGCGATAGCCGTCACTCCAGCCGTAGCCCTCGCCGTGCTGAATCGCTATCTGTAAATACTCCGCCGTGTCGTCCTCCGTCACTGCCGCTATGCTGCCCAGGTCGGCGTTGACCAGCGTGCCCTCGTCATCATACCGCAGCACAAAGTATCGGGTGGAAAACGGCGTCTCCGGCGTAAAGCCGCCCTGCGGCTTATCAGTCGGGCGGTCTCCCAGCGGCATCTGCGGTACCGTGCCCTGATTATTGCTGATCATCTGCAGCATTTTTGTTAAATCGCCATCTACCGAAACATAGTTTGCAATATTGACGATCAGACACAGCACCAGCATCACCGCCGTGACCGCCAGCATCGTAATACGGATAAACCGCTTCCGCAGTGTTTTTATCATGCTTCCTCCTCCAGCAGGTAGCCCAAACCGCGGTTGGCGGTAATGGTCACTCTGCTGCCGATGGCTTTCAGCTTTTTACGCAGGTTGGAAATATGCACCCACACCACATTGATCTCGGCATCGCTGTCCCAGCCCCATACCCGCTCCATAATACGCTCCGCCGAAAGCACCACCTTAGGCGAGCGCATAAAAAGCTCCATCACCTGGAATTCCCGTCCGCTCAGCCGCACCGATTGCTTCCCGCAGCCAAGCACACCGGTATCGGGGTTCAGCGTTACATCGCCCCAGCACAGCAGCGTTGGCTTATAGTCCTCACTGCGGCGCAGCATGGCGCGTACCCGCGCGATCAGCTCGTCCGGTTCAAAGGGCTTGGGCAAATAGTCGTCCGCGCCTGCATTAAAGCCGGTAATGCGATCGTCTTTCTCCGCCTTGGCGGTCAGCATCATAATCGGCGTCTTGATGCCCTCCGCACGCAGCTTCTGCAGCACCTCTACACCGTTCATCTTCGGCATCATCACGTCCAGTATAATGGCGTCATATTCGCCGCTGCTGCCGTATTCATAGGCGTCAAAGCCGTTATGTACGGCATCCACCGCAAACTGGTTCTTCTCAAAAAAGACCGTCAGCGCTTCCGCCAGGTCGACCTCGTCCTCCGCGATCAACAGTCTCATACCCATTCCCTCTTTTCTATCTGTTCTACTCTTGTTTATATTATAAACGCCGCCTAAAGTCAACCTAAAGATATCACATTTCCGTACTGATAAATCAGTATACAAACAGTCATTGTTCATCGAATCATGCCTTTCCCCAAGTTCCAAAAGAAAAAGGACGCCAATCATCTATAACTAAACCCGCCCCATCGAAAGGAAGGGGTTGTGTGAAGGGGGAACCGTTGCGGGCTCCCCCTTCATGTTAAAACAGGGCACTGACTACCCAACTTCATAAAAACATGCACTCTCCAAGCTCCAAAAGAAAAAGGACGCCAATCACAATCATCTATAACTAAACCCGCCCCATCGCAAGGAAGGGGTTGTGTGAAGGGGGAACCTTTGCGGGTTCCCCCTTCGCGTTAAAACAGGGCACCGATTATCAAAATTCAAAAAAGCATGCGCTCCCAAAGCTCCAAAAGAAAAAGGACGCCTATTGGCGTCCTTTTTCTTTTGGAGCGCAGCTTGTCGAGAAACCCGGTTGCACATTACGCAACAACCGGGTTTTTGGTATGTTCGCGGAAGAAAGTGTGGAA
>CAKSYU010000016.1 GCA_934524965.1 uncultured Angelakisella sp. | reverse complement strand
TTCCACACTTTCTTCCGCGAACATACCAAAAACCCGGTTGTTGCGTAATGTGCAACCGGGTTTCTCGACAAGCTGCGGCGCCGCTTTTTGCAGATACTCTGCCTTATTTCACAAATTCTGCGGTATCCCGCGCGATCATGATCTCCTCGTTGGTCGGCACTACCCACACCTGCACCTTGCTGTCGGCGCCGGAGATGCGTACCTCCTCGCCGCGGCAGTTGTTCGCCTCCCGGTCGGGGGTCACACCCAGATAAGCCAAGTCGTGCAGCACCTTCTCCCGCAGACCCATATCGTTCTCGCCGATGCCGCCGGTAAACAGAATGGCGTCCACGCCGCCCAAGGCGCCCGCATAGCTGCCGATCAGCTTCACCAGCTGATACTCCAGCATATCCAGCGCCAGCTGCGCCCGCTCATTGCCGGCTTTCGCCGCCGCCTGTACATCGCGGCAGTCGCTGGATACGCCGGAAACGCCCAGCAGACCGGATTCGTTATTGAGAATACGGGAAACATCGCTCTCCGGCAGCCCCTCCAGACCGGCAATATAGCCGACGATGGAAGGATCGATGCCGCCGCAGCGGGTACCCATCATAATGCCGTCCAGGGGGGTGAAACCCATCGAGGTATCCACCACCTTGCCGTCCTTGATGGCGGCAAGGGAGCTGCCGTTGCCCAGGTGGCAGGTGATCAGGCGGTGGGGCATCTCGCCCATCAGCTCCGCAATACGACCGCTGATGTAGCGGTGGCTGGTGCCATGGAAGCCGTAACGCCGCACGCCGTGCTCCTCATAGTATTTGTAGGGAATGGCGAAGGTGTACGCCTTGGGGGGCATGGTGGCATGGAACGCCGTATCAAATACCGCTACCATCGGCACCGCCTCGCCGAATACGCTGCGGCAGGCACGGATGGTCGCCGCCTGGGGCGGATTGTGCAGCGGGCTGATGTCCCGCATATCCTCGATGGCGGCAATGGCTTCTTCATCTACCAGCACCGAGTGGGAGAACTTGGCGCCGCCGTGGGTCACGCGGTGTCCCACCGCCGCGATCTCCGATACACTGTCGATGACATGACCCTCGCCCTCGGTCATCTCGTGCAGGATCACATTGAATGCTTCCTTGTGGGTCGGAAGCTCCGCCTCTTTCTCTACCTTGTAGCCGTCAGCGGTCTTGTAGCTGTACTTGCCGTCAATGCCGATCCGCTCGCAGACGCCTTTGCACAGGGTCGCCTCGTCCTCCATACGGATAAGCTGATACTTCAGGGAGGAGCTTCCCGCGTTGATTACCAGAATGTTCATCTGTGTGCTGTCTCCTTTTTTCGTTGTCGCTGTGTCGCTGCATTCCCAAAGGGGCTTGACACTTTTTTGTCTATTTAATATTATTGAAATCAGCCCCCTTTGTCAACAAATCTGCGCAAACTTTTATTACTTATTTGCGATTTTTTAATGCAAATATTGTTATAAATACAAATGCCGTCCCTCCCCGTTCCGCGCCTTTGTATCTTTTGTCCATATCGCCTGTTTTTTTGCGTTGCCGCCTGCCTTTTCGGGGCGCGTTTCCCTGCGTTTTTTGAACCTCCGGCAAAAGCCACGCTGCGCCCGCAGGGCGTTCCGGCTGCGCCGGAACCGGCGGCAAAGCCGCCGAAACCGTCCTCCGGACGGTTTGCCCTGCGGGCGGCACCACCGCCCTCCGCCTCTCCATCTGTATCTCAAAGCCACGAAAGGAGCCAAATCCATGCAGGTCGCTGCCGTCATTGCCGAATGGAACCCGCTGCATCGGGGTCATCTGCTGCCCATCATGGCTGCCAAAGCACAGGGCGCCACCCATATCGCCGCTATCGTCAGCGGCAATTTTGTCCAGCGGGGCGAACCGGCGCTCTGCCCGTGGCAATACAGGGTCACTGCCGCTCTGCGCAGCGGTGTCGATCTTGTATTGCAGCTGCCGCTGCCCTATGCCGTTTCCACCGCCGAGCACTTTGCCGGCGGCACCGTGGCAAGCCTTGCGGCGCTAGGCTGTGTGGATACCTTGGTTTTCGGCAGCGAGTGCGGCGATCTCGCCGCACTGCAAGCCGTCGCTGATGCTTTGAATTCCGCCGATTTTCCGGCGGCGCTGGTGCCGCATCTGGCGGCTGGGCTGCCCTTCGCGGCGGCACGGCAGGCGGCGGTCTCCTCCCTCCTTGGGGAGCGGGCGGCGCTGCTTTCCACCCCCAACAACATCTTAGGGATAGAATATCTGCGGGCATTGGGTCGGCTCGGCTCCCCGATCCGTCCCCTTACCCTGCCCCGTCAGGGCACCCCCCACGACGGCTCCGCCGAAAGCGAGTACCCCTCGGCTTCGCTGCTGCGGCAGCGGTTTCTCTCCGGCGGGGATATTTTCTCCCGGCTGCCGCCCGCCATGGCGGAGCAGCTGCGGCTGGCGGGTGCGCAAGGCGCCCTGCCCGACCGTGATCTGTGGCAATGGGCAATGCTCGCCCATGCCCGCGCAATGACCGAGGAAGATTTTTCCCGCCTGCCGGATATCAGCGAGGGGCTGGAGCACCGCCTGTACCGGGCGTCACGCACGGCAAAAACCACCGAGGAGTTGCTGACCGCGGCAAAAACCAAGCGGTACAGTCACGCCCGCCTGCGGCGCATCTTACTGGGGGGTATGCTGGGACTGCCCGCGGGGCTTTCGGCGGCGGAGCCGCCCTACCTGCGGGTGCTGGGCTTTACCCCGCGCGGCGCGGAAATACTGGCAAAAGCCAAAACCACCCGCACACTGCCGCTTTCCGCCTCGCTGGCGGAGCTGGCGGACACGGGCGACACCGCTGCCCGGTTTGCGCAGCTGGAAAGCCGTGCTGCTGACCTGTACCACGCCTTTACCGAGGGACTTGCCCCCTGCGGGAGTGAGTACACCACGGCGGTCATTAAAATATAAATTCAGTTTTCAAGGTGCACTTTATAAGACCCGTTTTCATTTGGGGCGGGTCGAGGGGCGGCTGACCTCCGGTATTTTATCGGGGGTCGGTCGCTTTTTTATTTTTCACCGGTGAGGGGAGGGCGGGGCGAAGGGCGGCGGAAAAACCGCGGGGCGGCAAGGCAGCCCGAAGGCCGGCTGGCGCCCGACGGAAGGCGGGCTGGCGCCTGTCGAGGGCAACGCAGCCGACGCCGGTTTTTGTGCTGTCATGCGCTCCGCCCGAAGGTCCTCCCACTAATACGGACAAAATCAGAAGAATTTGCAGTGAAAGTGTTGAATTCGCACAAACTTTTACAAAAAGTTTGCAGCTTTGGGAAATGGTGGAAGAAGCGCAATAGAAAGCCGCCCGAAAGCCCCTGCGTTACGGCAGGCAGCCCTCGGGCGGTCAACTAATTATTTATAGAGATAGGAAATGGTGCTTAGTCCGCCTTTTTGCGGCGGAGGGAAACGATGGCGATGCAGGTGCCTGCCGCAAAGGCAGCCACCGCCGCCGCGTAGACCCACCAGCTTACCGAATGAGCCTCATTGGGGGCTGCCTCCACGGTGAACTGGGTCGCAGCATCTCCCCTTGCCGAGCGGATCACCAGCGTGTGCGCTCCCTCGGTCAGCTGTTCCAAGTAGCTTTCCCGCAGCTCCACAACGATGTCGCCCTCTCTCTCCCGTTTTTCGTAGCTTTCGGCAGTCAGCGGCGTGCCGTCCACCAGCACCTCGGTAAAGTCCTGATAAAACACATTGCAGCGGAAGGTCAGCGTGCCGCCCTCTCCCTTTTTCCACAGGGCATCGTTGCCCTGTATAATGCTCAGCGGCACGATCTCGGTCATGGTATCCTCCAAGGTGATCTCCTTTTGACCGTTCGCGTCCGCAAAGTACTTATCACAGGCGGTGCAGTGCCAGCATTCCACTCTGCCGTTGGTCGCCGTTGTCGCCGCTATCGCCTCCAGCTTTTCCAGTGCGGCGTGGCGGGCGGGGTCGGTCTTGCCGTATTTTGCCCCGCACAGGATACAGCTTGCCCGCTGGGTGCAGTTCGGCGTTCCGCCATGGCACTTTCCACTCTGCTGCTCCAGACAGCCGCTTACCATGCAGCGGCGGGTATGCGTCCCGTCCCCGTTGGAGCGCCACGCGCCCCACCGATGAATCGCACCGATCTCCACCCCGTCTTTGTCGTCCTCCGACGGAAGCCTTACAATAACACTGATCCCGTTCCCATTCCACAGGGCGGTAATGGTCATATCCCCTGCGGGCATAGTGGTGGGGATCTCCCGATCCCAGCCCGCGAAGGTGTAGCCCGTTCTGGCGGGGTTCGCCGGAGCGGTAATGGCGGTGCCGTAATCCTGCTTGATAATGATATCTTCCCCGCCATTTTCCGGCTTAAAGGTGATGGTATATTGGTTCACTGTCCAGTGGGCGGTAATGGTCATGTTCCCCGCCGGCATAGTGGTGGGGATCTCCCGATCCCACCCCGCGAAGGTGTAGCCCGTTCTGGCGGGGTTCGCCGGAGCGGTAATGGCGGTGCCGTAATCCTGTTTGATAATGATATCTTCCCCGCCGTTTTCCGGCTTAAAGGTGATGGTATATTGATTCACCGTCCAGCGGGCGGTGATGGTCATATCCCCTGCGGGCATAGTGGTGGGGATCTCCCGATCCCACCCCGCGAAGGTATAGCCTGTTCTGGTGGGGTTCGCCGGAGCGGTAATGGCGGTGCCGTAGTCCTGCGTGATGGGCGCGATCTCGCTGCCGCCGGCGGTATCAAAGGTAATGGTGTACCGGTTCGCCGTCCATTTTGCCGTCAAGGTCAGGGCTTCGGTCACGGCATCGGCAAAGTTCCATTTTTCTTCGCCCTTGTACCAGCCGGTAAAGGTATAGCCCTCTTTGGTGGGGTCGGCAGGTCGGGCGGCAGGGGCGTTGGCACGAATTTGGGGTGGAGCGATATTTTCGCCATCTGACAAAAAGGCGACTGTATAAGCCCCGATGACCTCTCCGGTGATTTGGGCGCCGGGGGACTGCGTAAACCGGCCGCCCGCCGCGATAAACACGCCGTTGGCCGTCTTGCCTTCCTCCTGCCCGGCCGTGCAGCCGGTAACGGTGCCGGCGGACATCTCAAATCTGCCGCCTTCCCTCACATAGACACCGCCGCCCTGCTGCGCCGTACAGCCCACGATATTGCCGCCCCGCATGAGGAGGGTTCCGCCGTCCGCCACGTAAATACCGCCGCCGGTGTAGTAGCCGCCGCCGGTGATGGCGCCGCCCTTTACCTCTATGATATTTTCTTCGGCGGTGGTTTCATCTGCCAGCTTCCACAGGGCGTTGCTCTTATCGAACTTGCGAACGGCATTGGGTTTGCTGTCAACCAGCGTCAGCTCGCCATTTTCTATGACATGGATCAGGTTGCTGCCCCCGCCGGTTGTTTTCAGCAGGTGGCCGTTCAGATCGATGGTCACCACTCTTTTCACTGTCCTATAGGCGGCGATCTCAATATCCCCAGTCAAACGGATGACTGCAGCATCGGAATTCAAAGCATCAGACAGTTCCTTTGAAGTGGCGACCTCCAGAAAGGTGGTCAGCTGCAAGGTGCTTTCTTTCTGGATATTATAATCCGCCAAGGTGCGGCCGTTCTCCAAAAATCTGCCGCCAAAATACAGACATTTCCCATCTACCAAAACACCCGTGTTCTGGATCTTCTGCTTGACATTATCGATGCTGTCGCCGCTTTCCACCTCCAGCGTCAACGGTTCCTGCCACCCAAGGTCGCCGCCGTCCACATAGATCTGCATGGCGTAGGCGGTGGTGAGCAGCATGGCGAAAGCCAGCAGTACAGCCAGTATCCTCTTTTTCATCATTCGGCACCTCCTTAACTGTGTCGATGCGGGTTTGTTTTCTCCGCCTTTATTATACGATGCTCTCCGACAAAATGCCATTGGCAGGTTCGCCCGAGATCGATCCGGCTTTTAGGTGATATGGCACAAGAGACCAAAAGCCGCCCGCGGGCGGCTTTTGACACTTACGACCCCAGCAGGGTCACGGTAATGGTGAAGGTCTGACCGCGGCCGGTACGGCTGGCGCGGTAAAGATTGATCTCGACGGTATCGCCGGGCTGGTGCTTTGCCAGAATGTCGCTGCAATCGGCGCGGCTGGTGATCGCCCAGCCATCGATGGAGGTGATGATATCGCCGACCTCGGCGCCCTGCTTGCCGACATTGCTGTCCTCATTGATGGAAACGATGCGAAGCCCCATGGGAATGCCGTAATAGGAGGCTTCGCTGCTGGTGACCTCGGTGACGGTGATGCCGAGCTGCGCTCTGCCGGTCACTCTGCCGTGCTGCATCAGGTCGTCCAGAATGGGCAGGGCGGTATTGATGGGAATGGAGAAGCCGATGCCCTCGTAGCCCTCCTCCACCAGCTTGCTGGAGGTAATGCCGATCACCTGACCGTAGGTATTGATGAGCGGCCCGCCGCTGTTGCCGGGGTTGATAGCGGCATCTGCCTGAATGCAGACCATGGTATAGCCCAGCTCGGTGGTGATGGTGCGCTTGACCGCCGAGACATAGCCTACCGTCTGGGTGGAGGCGAGCGCCAGACCGCCGGGGTTGCCGATGGCGACGACCATCTCGCCGACCTCCAGCTCATCGCTATTGCCAAAGGTGGCGGCGACCAGCCCCTCCGGCGGGTTCTGCATTTTTAGCATGGCAAGGTCGCTCTGGTTATCGGCGCCGATGAGGGTGGCATTGTAGCTGTCGCCGTTCTGCAGGACGACCTCGTACTGCTCGCCGCCGCTGACCACATGGGCATTGGTGATGATGTAGCCGTTTTCCGAAAGAATGATGCCGCTGCCCTGTGCCGTGGAGCTGCTGCCGTAGCTGACGATGCCCACAACGGAGGGCGCGCACTTTTTATAGATGCCGGCGGGGGTAAGCAGTCCGTCCTCGGTCTGCTCCGGCACACTGTCATCGGGTTTGTTCTGCTGGTCGATCTCCGGCAGGTGCTCCAGCTGGTCATTGCCAATAGAAGGATCGGGGTTTGGCAGGGGGGTGGTGTTGTTGCCCCATACGGCGGCGCCGACGCACAGTGCCCCCACCAACAGCACCACAACACCCATCATGACAAGGAACACCCGCAGACCGCGGCTGTTCTTTTTGCCGCGGTTCGGGCTTTGCCCGTAGCCCCCCTGATATTCCCTGTAATCCCAGTGGTAGTCATTTTCATTGCTGCGGTTTATCATGCTGTTTCTCCTCCCGTCCGGCGGGTGTCGCCGGCAATGTGGTAAAGCTGGCATCGACCGTTGGGGCTTTGCGGTTGACGCCTTTTTTGTAATGGGCGGGGTCCGCCTTCAGCCCGAATACAAACTCGGTGTATTCGCCGGGCTGGCTGCGGACGAAGATCTCGCCCTCGTGGACATTCATAATGGTGCGGCAGATGGAAAGTCCCAAGCCGACGCCGTTTTTATCCAGACTGCGGCTGCGGTCGGTCTTGTAGAACCGGTCAAAAAGCCGCGGGATCTCCTCCGGCAGAACACCGGAGCCGGTATTGCGTACCGCTACCATGATATTCTCGCCCTCGGTATAAAAGTCGAAGGAAAGGGTGCCGCCCTCATTGACAAATTTAACGGCGTTATCAATGAGGTTGTACACCACCTGCTGAATGAGGTCGGCATCTGCCAGCACCCAATAGCGGTCGGTATCCAGCCCCTCCACCTCGATGTGCTTTTCCTCCAGCCGCTGCTCAAAGCCCAGCAGTGTATTGGTGACCAGGGAGGTGATCTCCACCTCGGTCAATTGCAGGGCGCGCTCGCCCACCTCGACCTGGCTTAAAGTGAGCATATTGCGCACCAGGCGGGAAAGGCGCTGCACCTCGCTGGAGACGATGCGCAGATAGTGGTTCTGCCGCTCCGGCGGAATGGTGCCGTCCAGAATGCCATCGACAAATCCGCCGATGGTGGTCATGGGGGTCTTTAATTCGTGGCTGACATTGGCGGTAAAGCTGCGGCGCACCGATTCGGTGAGCGCCAGCTCGGTCGCCATGTTATTAAAGGCGGAGGCAAGCCGCCCGATCTCGTCATCGCCCTCCACCGGCACCCGCACCGAAAAATCGCCCTTGGCAAAGGCGCGGGTGGCGGCAGCCATCTGCCGCAGGGGATTCACCAGACTGGTGGTGACAAAGTAAATGACGATAAAGCTGACCACCAGCACGACGATGGCGGCAATAAGGAACATCTGCAGCATATCGCCGGCAAGGGCTCGGTTGGCGGCGCGGGCGGTCGCCATCACAGCGCCCACCAGCAGCCCGTCCTCATCTACCACGGGGGTGGCAACGGCGTAACGCGGCTCCTCGCCGGTGCCGCTCATCACCACCGCGCCCTGATAGCTGCCGGTTTTGGAAAGGCTGTCCAGCACCTCCTGCGGCACCGACTGCGGCACGGTGCTGTCGGTGGTGTGCGCCATAATGAGGATATTGCCCTTATTATCGGAAAGGTAGATATCCGCCTCGATGGCGCTGCCCAGCACGGCGTACACCGGCTGCAGGGTATCGCTGCTGACATAGCGGTACTCGTGGGCGGCGTAGTTTTCCATGGTCAGGCGCGCCGCCTGCGTCACATTTTTCTCCAGCAGGCTGATCTTTTCCTCCCGCAGGTAGTCATTTGCCAGCACCATAAAGATGGAGCCGACCAGCACCATGCTGAGCAGAATGATGGCGCAGCACACCGAGTAGTACTTGCCCATCAGGGTCTTCTGCGTTTTTTTCATTCTTATCTCTTTTCTTATTCCTTGACCTCGAACTTATAGCCGACGCCCCACACGGTCTTCAGGCTCCACTGGTCGCTGACACCCTCCAGCTTTTCGCGCAGGCGCTTGATGTGGACATCGACGGTGCGGCTGTCGCCGTAATACTCAAAGCCCCAGACCTCATCAAGCAGCTGATCGCGGGTAAAGACGCGGTTGGGGTTGCTGGCAAGGTGGAACAGCAGCTCCAGCTCCTTGGGCGGCGCGTCCACCACCTTGCCGTCCACCTTCAGCTCGTAGCGGGTCATATTGACGGTGAGCTTATCGTAGCTGACCTCCTTGACCTCGCCGGCGGGGGCGCCGACAGGCCCGCTGCGGCGCAGCACCGCCTTGATGCGGGCGACGATCTCCTTGGTATCGAAGGGCTTGACGACATAATCATCGGCGCCCAGCTCCAGACCGAGCACCTTATCGAAGGTCTCGCCCTTGGCGGTGAGCATAATAATGGGGCAGTCGCTCTTCTGGCGGATTTGGCGGCAGACCTGCCAGCCGTCCAGTTTGGGCATCATGATATCCAGCAGGATCAGGGAGGGTTTTTCACTCTCGAACTTGGCGACGGCTTCCTCGCCATCGTGTGCCATTACCACCTCGAAGCCCTCTTTTTCCAGATAGAGACGCAGTAATTCGCAGATATTCAGGTCATCATCGGCTACCAATATCTTGTCCAACATGCACTTTCCTCCTTGCGGTGAACCTCCCCCGCGTATGGCGGGGGTAGGTATAATATTCTAACATACATTATAGCACCGGCAAGGGCGTTTGCAAAGCGCCGAATATGGCGAATTTGTTAAAATATTGTGAGGGCGGGGCGGGAAAGGGGAGAAACGGCGCGGGCGCTGCCGCTAAGTCCCCATCAGCAGCCGCACGGCAAAGGCGCTGACCAGCGCCGCGGTGACATCGCCGGTCAGGGCGGCGGCAAGGGTGTGGCGGGTACGGCGCACCCCCACCGCCCCGTAATAGACGGCGATGGCGTAAAAGGTGGTCTCCGAGGCGGCGGCAAGAACACTGCCCACCCGCCCGATGAAGCTATCCGCGCCGTACTGCCCCAAAAGCTGGTGCAGCAGGGCAGTCCCTCCGCTGCCGGAAACGGGGCGCAGCAGCGCCAGCGGCAGCACCTCCGCCGGAAAGCCGAGCGCTTCGGCAGCAGGGCGCAGAAAGCCGGTGAGGATATCAAGGGCGCCGCCCGCGCGGAACATGGAGACTACGGTAAGCAGGCACACCAGCGCCGGTGTGACCGAGGCGGCGGTGCGCAGCCCCTCCCTTGCCCCTTTCAGGAAGCAATCGAATACATCGACCCCGCTGCACAGCCCCCAGCCGAACAGCGTGGTGATAAGCAGCGGGACGACCCACGCGCTAAAGCCCACGGCGGCGCTCCTTTCCCCGCAGCAGCCGTTCCGCCAGCAGCGCAGCGGCAAGGGCGGCGGCTCCGGTCAGCCACACGGCGGGCAGGATCTCCATGGGGGCGGCGCTGCCCGCCTGCTGCCGCAGCACGGCGCAGGTGGTGGGCACCAGCTGGAGCGAGGCGGTATTCAGCACCACAAAGGTCACCATGGGTGCGCTGGCGGTCGCGGGGTCGGGGTTTTCCTTTTGCAGCTCCCGCATGGCGGCAAGCCCCAGCGGGGTGGCGGCATTGCCCAGCCCCAGCAGGTTGGCGGATAAATTCATGCAGATGGCGGACATGGCGGCGCTGCCCTGCCGCACGGTGGGGAACAAAAAGCGGGTAACGGGGCGAAATAGCACCGCCAGCTTTTCGGTTAGGCGGCAGCGACTGGCGATCTCCATCAGCCCGCTCCACAGGCACAGCATGCCGGTAAGGGAGATCGCCAGTGTGACTGCCTCTCCGCAGCCGGAAAGCGCCGCCGAGGAAAGCTCCTCCATTCTGCCGGTAAAGGCGGCGGTGACAAACGAGAAAATGAGGAGAACGGCAAGGACGATATTCATCAAGCGCAGCGCCCCTTTCGACCATACTAAATGTATAAAAATGTATTTCTATTGAAAAATCGAAAATAATTCGACTTTATTCGAGGTTACCTTGCGGCGTGTGGCGCTATTTATCGAATATTGGGAATCTACTCCATGCTAAAAAATAATCGCTTTTGTGGAATATCGTTAAAAAATGGTTGTATAAACATCGAAAATTGTCCACATATTTTGTCAAAATTCATATTTTCCCTCTTGTGTTCCATGGAAAATAATAGTACAATACTTTACAAGGTAGAGAAAAAGCACGAATATTAGAAGTAAATGGAAACCGTCAACCACCACCTATTCTAAGGAGGAAAAGTATCATGAAATCCACCGGCATCGTAAGAAAAGTTGACAACCTCGGGCGCATCGTTCTCCCCGTCGAGCTGCGCCGCACCCTCGGCATCGATATCCACAGTGATGTTGAAATCTATGTGGACGGCGATCAGGTCATTCTTAAAAAGTACCTCCCCTGCTGCATTTTCTGCGGTTCCAAAGAAGAGCTGGCGACCTATGACGATAAGTATGTCTGCCGCAGCTGCCGCAGCAAGCTGGCAAAGCTATAATGAGAATCGGCTGAACCCGACTGGACTTTTTCTAAGCGAAAACACCCCTCCGCAAGCCAAAAGCGCGCGGAGGGTTTGTTTTTTTAGGGGAAAATAAAAACAGCAGGCTTCTGCCGAAACCTGCCGCTTTTTTGGCGTTCCCGAGGTGATTCGAACACCCGACCTACCGCTTAGGAGGCGGTCGCTCTATCCTGCTGAGCTACGGAAACATGCTTTGCTTTCCCCATTCTACCCGCTGTGGGAGACTTTGTCAACGGAAAAAGTTTGCCGCGGGGACTTCCCACCGCGGGCGGAACATGGTATAATCAGTTCATATTTGTGCCGCAAGGCACCGGAGCGGCGCTGCCGTCTCCGTCCCATTTCAGCGCCCGTCTGTCGGCGCGGTAAGGAAGTAAACCGAATATGATGAAACGAGAAAAATCCTGCGGCGTGCTGGTGCTGCGCCAGCAGGAGGACGAACTGTATGTTGTACTGCTGCGCCACCGCTTCGGCGGGCACTGGTCCTTCCCCAAGGGTCATGTGGAGGCGGGCGAAAGCGAGCGCCAGACCGCCCTGCGCGAGGTGCGCGAGGAAACCGGACTGACCGGCATCAAGCTGATGGACGGCTTCCGCGAGAGTGTGGAATATTCCCCGAAGCCCGGGGTAAAAAAACAGGTGGTGTACTTCCTGGGCACCACCGAGCAGGAAAAGCTGGTCCGGCAGGAGGAGGAGATCAGCGAGATCATGTGGGCGCCGCTCAGCCGTGCCGCCGAGCTGGTCTCCTTTGCCAACGATAAGCGGCTGCTGCGCCACGCCCAGCGTCGTTTGGGGCTGCTGCCCGCCGAGCCGGAGGAAAAATCCACTGAGGAGGCGACAGAATAATGTTGCCGAAAAAAGAGCCGCCATTGGTGCGGGCGGAGACGATCTGCTGCATCGCCGCGGCACTCATCGCGGCGGGGTGTCTGGTCCATCACCCCGAAAGCGACCTGCCGCTGGCGGCGATCCTTGTTCTGATGATCGCCGCGAATGTGCTGCAATACCTGCGCGACCGCAAGGACCGCAATGCCCGAAAATAACTGCATCACGGGAAGTCTCCCGCCTTTCGGCGGGAGACTTTTTTCTGTATGGGGCAGGTCTCCGGCGGGGAGGGACGCCCGCAGGGCGCTGCGGCGCAGCCGCAGCCCGCGCGCCGCAGGCGCGCGGAGACCGCCTACGGCGGTCTGCCCTGCGGGCGGTTCAGCGGCAAAGCGCCGTTTTCCCCGTCCGGTCACCTTCTTCCGACGGCGGCAAGCGGCAAAATGCGCCGCGGCTGCTGGGGTAAGATAATAGCGGACAACTATTTTTACCCAAAGGAAGTGCAAAAAGAATGGATCACATGACAGAGGTAAGCGGGCTTTCGTGGCACCGCAGGCTGTGGAATACCGTGCAGAACGATGACCACTTCGCGGCGGGCGGGGCGGCGTTTTTGGGCGGGACGCTGACGGCGATGGGGCGCATCACCGGCGAGGTAGCACCCTTCGGGGTGGCGTTTGCCGCGGCGGCGCCCAATATAATGGCAGTCCCCGCGCTGCTGGGGGCGTCGCTGGGCTACCTGCTGACGGCAGGCGTACCGTTCGGCTGGCAGTACCCGCTGGCGGCGCTGCTGGCGGTAGGGCTGCGGCAGCTATTGGCGGCAATTACCCATAAGGCACGCCCGTGGCAGGGTGTTGTCGGGGTGCTGCTGGGGCTTTCGGCAGCGGTCATTCTGCCGGGGGCGTACCGGCACCCATTGGTCTACGATGTCCTGTTGTGGCTCACCTCGCTGCTGATGGCGGGGGCGGCTGCGGTCTTTCTGCAGCGGGGGCTGGCGGTACTGGAGCCTGACCGCAAGACCCCGCGGGAGCGCACCCTCACCGCTTCGCTGGCGGTCACGGCGGCGCTGTGCCTGATGGGGCTGTGCAGCATCACCGTTTCCGGCGTCTCACTGGGGCGCATTGCCGCCTCGGTGCTGCTGCTTGCCGCCGCGGCGGGCGCGGGCAGCCGCGCAGGGGCGCTCATCGGGGTCATCTGCGGGCTGGTCGTGGGCTTTTCTACCGGCGAATTCACCCTTTCCATCACCTGCTTTTCGGTGGGCGGGCTGCTGTGCGGGCTGTTCTCTCCGCTGGGGCGGCTGGGCAGCGTGCTGGCGCTGGCGATCAGCTACGGCTTTTTCGCCATGCTGGCTGCCCGCAGCGTCACCGGCTTTTTAGAGGTCTTCCTCGCGGCGGGCATCTTCTGGCTGCTGCCGGCGGCTGTTCCCCGCCGGCTGGGGGCGCTGCTGGTGCCCACGCGGGAGCAGAAGATCGCGCCGGTCATTCTCGGCGACCGGCTGGAGGCGGCAGCGGAAGCGCTGCGGCAGGTCTCCGCCACCACGCGGGAGGTGGCAAGCCGCCTGCAAAAAAGCACGGCGGAAACGCCGGATACCCTTTTTGATACCGTGGCACGGCGCTGCTGCCGCGGCTGCCTTTACCAGATGACCTGCTGGCAGAAGCGCTACGGCGATACGGTGGAAGCCCTCGGCCGGGGGCTGGACGAATACCGGCAGACGGGTCACATCACGGCGGGAACGCTCACCGGCATCACCGAGCGCTGCCCCGGCCTTGTGCGCATCGCGGCGCTGCTGGAGCAGGAATACGCGGGCTACCTTTCCCGCGAGGAGCAGCGGATACGAACCGCACGGGTACGCAGCATCGTCACCGACCAGTTTGACGGGCTGGCTGGGACGCTCACTGGGCTTTCGGAGCGTTCCCGCGGGGTGACGCCCTGCGGCGAGGGGTTGACCCAGCGCCTGACCGAAGGGCTGCTGGCGGCGGAACGGGAGCTGCGGGAGGTGCTGTGCTGGACGACCGAAGGCGGACATTTGACGGTGCGGCTCTCCTTCCCCGCGGCGCTGCTGCACCGCATCGATACCGAAAAGCTGCGGCGTGTCATCACGGCGGAGGCGGGACCCGAAATGGGTGAACCCACCCGCCGGCAGCAGGGCGGCGTTCTGCTGCTCACCTACCGCGAAAAGCCCCGCTACACGCTGGGCGAATGGCAGTACCAGCTCCCCGCCGAGGAGGGCGCCGTCTGCGGTGATACCCTGCGCCTTACCCGCACGCAGGAGGGCACCGCGGCGCTCATTCTCTCCGACGGCATGGGTACGGGGGCTGCCGCCGCGCTGGATAGCGCCATGCTGTGCAATCTGGTGGGACGGCTGCTGGAAGCCGGGATCCCCTGCGGCAGCGCGCTGCGGCTGGTCAACAGCGCCCTGATGGTAAAGGGCGGTCGGGAAACACTGGCAACGCTGGACGCGGCGGCGGTGGATTGCTACACCGGCACGGCGGTCTTTTACAAGGCGGGGGCGGCGCCCACCTTCCTGCGGCGGGAGGGGCGCGCCATGCGGCTGGAAGCTGTCAGCCTGCCCGCCGGTATTTTAGATGGCGTGGAGCCGGTGGAACGGCGCTTTGATCTGCGGGAGGGCGACCTCATTCTTATGGTGAGCGACGGCGTCCCCACCGAGGAACCGTGGGTGGAGGAGCAGCTCTCCGCATGGCAGGGCGATGACCCCGCCGAACTGTGCCGGCGCATCGCGGAGGCGGCACGGCTGCGCTGCCGCGAGCCGAAGCCCGACGATATCACCGTGGCGGCGCTGCGGCTGGAACGGCAATAATGGCAATAATTCTATGTATGGGGGAGCTGACCGGCGCTTGACCGGCTCGGCTCCCTTTTGCTCCCTGCGGGCATTCAGCCCAGCATGGTGCGGCACACGCTATCCGCCATGTGGTCCAGCGCCGTCTCCATGCGGGCGGCGGTGCGGCGCACGGCGCGTCGCCGCTGTGCCGCCGTGGTGTGGTTCATCACATAGGCGACGGCGCCCGCCGCGGCGGCTGCCATGGCGATGCCGGTCATAGCGGCAGGTACTTTGCTTGCGGAGTGCATCATTCATAGCTCCTTCCGGCAGACTGGTGTTCTCTCTTTTCCCCCTCGTGTCCCCTCGGGCAGCGATGGGCATTTGTCTGCATGGGTATTGTTCGCCGCGCCGCCGGCATTTAGCCGGTGCAATGTTTGGCAAAGCAGGTTCTACCGTTTGCACAGGCGACAATTCACATTTCGCCCTGTTTTCGTCATTTTTGACATCATGTCAAAAATCGGTGCTCCCGCACGCGGAAATTCTATGGCGAAAATGTTGCATTTTGCGTCGGCACAGTCTATTATCATACTGTATTTTGCCCAAAACGGAATACGAACCGCCGCCGTCCCTTTCGCTTTGCGTTTTGGCGGGCGGCGGAATACTATAAGATTGCAAAAGGAGATCCCCATGAACCAGATCGACCGTCCTGCCCGCTGTGCTGCCGTCCATGACCTTTCCGGCCTGGGGCGCTGTTCCCTATCGGTGATCCTGCCGGCAATGTCTGTTATGGGGGTGCAGGTGTGCCCGCTGCCTACCGCTGTGCTCTCTACCCACACCGGCGGCTTCGGCGCCCCTGCCCGCCGTGACCTTACCGATTACCTCACCGAAGCGCTGGCGCATTACCGCGCGCTGGGGCTGCCCATGGAGTGCATCTACACCGGCTATCTGGGCGGGGTGCGTCAGGTGGCGCTGTGTCAGGCGCTGTTTGCCGAATATCCCCACGCCATGAAGGTGGTCGATCCCGTCATGGGCGACCACGGCAAGCTGTACCACGGCTTTACGCCGGAGCTGGTGCAGGGCGTGCGGGAGCTGGCGACCCATGCCGATGTTATCACCCCCAACCTGACCGAAGCGGCGCTGCTGCTGGGCGAGGAGCCGAATACCGCTCCCCTTTCGCTGGGGCAAGCGCGCAGCCTGCTGGCGCGGCTTTCCGCCTTGGGGTCCCGTGTGACGGTCATTACCGGCGCGGCGCTCACCACCGGCGAGTACGCCAACCTGTGCTACGATAAGGAGCGGGGCGGCTACTGGAAATCGGTCAGCGAGTACCTGCCGGTGCGCTACCCCGGCACCGGCGATCTGTTCGCCGCCGTGCTTACTGCCGGCTTGATGCAGGGCGACAGCCCCGCCATGGCAATGGACCGTGCCACTCGGTATGTGGAGATCACCGTAAAAACCACCTTCGGCTACGGCGCCGATCCCCGCGAGGGGGTCATGCTGGAGCGCACGCTGGGCTGGCTGACCCAAAAGGAGCTGCCCCGCGGGTACAGCACGCTGTGACCGCATTCCCTCATTTAAGAAAGAAGACCCCCTTATGAAAAACTCCCGCTTTACGCTGTACCGCATCGTCATCATCGGCTTGATGGCGGCGATGGTTTTCGTCTGCACCATGTTCCTCGGCATTCGTATCCCCACCCCTACCGGCACCACCCAGCTCAAGACCGCCAATGCCATCTGCCTTTTGACCGGTCTGCTGTTCGGCGGCTGGACGGGCGGCTTGGCTGCCGGCATCGGCTCCGCCCTCTTCGATCTCACCTATCCCGAATGGGCGGCGGGCGCGTGGCTCACCTTTATCTTCTTCTTTGCCATGGGCGCCATCTGCGGCGGCATTGCCCACGCGGGCGGCGCGGCAGGCAAAAATAAGGGGCGTAACTGGGTCGCTGCCATCTGCGGCGCTTTCGGCTACTGGCTCTTATACATCGGCAAAAGCATCATCGTGCTGTGCATGGGCGGCAGCGTCTTTACTGCCGCGGTCATCGCCACCGCACCCAAGATGCTCACCAGCGCCATCAACGCGGTATTCGCCGTCGTGGTCGCCAATCTGCTGGCGGCGCTGCTGCGCCCCAAGCTGGAAGCCGCCGGTATTTACCGGGCGCTCCAGAAACACTGACATCTCCCTCTCCAGATATAGTAGGTATGCTGCCTCCGGCTGTAAAGTCGGGGGCAGCATATCTTTTTGCGGCATTTTGCCGGCGAAGCGTGTGTCAAAACGCACAGAACTTATCCCCTTTCTCGCTGAATTGCATGATTATTCACTAAAGTTGCATATTTATGAATATTTATTCGCAAAAATACTTGACTAAGTGAATATTTAGTGATAAAGTATGCAATATCAACGAGAGACCCCCTCCCGGCGAGAACAAATCAAAAACCCAAAAGGCTCCCGCACGGGAGAGAACCACGAAAGGACGGAAATGAACATGAAAAAGCTGTTTACCCTGCTGATGGCACTGATGATGGTGCTGGCACTGGCTGCCTGCGGCAGCAATGAGACCCCCGCCGCGAACAACGGCGGCAACAACGGTGATAACACCGTGACCACCCCCGCCAACGCGTTGGAGAAGATCAAGGCGGAAGGCGAGCTGCATGTGGCGCTCAGCCCCGATTTCTCCCCGATGGAATTTGTGGATTCCAGCAAGACCGGTCAGGAGCAATATGTCGGCTTTGATGTTTCCCTCGCCAAATTCATTGCCGAGGAGCTGGGCGTTTCCCTTGTCATCGAACCGATGAGCTTCGATGCCAGCCAGACCGCCGTTTACACCGCCTCCGTTCCCATGTCCATCTCCGGCTACAGCTGGACAGAGACCAGAGCCGAAAACTACGAGATCTCCGATTACTACTATGCCGGCGATAACGAGACCGAGCAGGTGCTGCTCATCAAGGCGGAGGACGCCGCCAAGTACACCAAAGCCGCGGATTTTGCCGGTCTTGATGTCGGCGCGCAGAACGCCTCCCTGCAGATGCAGCTTTTGACTGAGCAGATCTCCGATGCCAACCCCATCACCATCGGTGACCTTGCCGTGGGCGTCATGGAGCTGAAAGCCGGCAACATCGAAGCGCTGGCGGTCGCCAAGGGCAATGCCGATATGATCATCGACGCCAATCCCGACCTCGTCATCTGCGAGTTCCAGTTCGAGGTCAAGGCGGAGTACGAAGCGAATGTTATCCTCATCACCAAGGGTGAGACCGAGCTGCTACAGGCGGTCAATACCGCGCTTGCCAAGGCGTATGAAGCCGGTCTGTACGGCACCTGGTACGATGCCGCCGTCGAGCTGGGCAAGAGCGAGAACGCCAAGGAGCTGACGCTGGAATAACCAAACCGATAAAGTAACCGACCGACTGCCGGAGCCTTATGGCTCCGGCACACGCGCTAAAGGGAGAATGACCATATGACAGGAGCAAAATTTTGTGATTTTGAGAAGATGGCAGCCATCTTCCTCAAATACTGGGATAAGTACCTCATCGACGGCGTCAGCTACACGCTGCTGCTTTCCGCCATCACGGTGGCGGGCGGCGTGGTGTTCGCCTCTCTGCTGGCTCTTATGAAGATGTCCAAGGTGGCGCCGCTGCGCTGGCTTTCCACCATCTACATCGAGGTGATCCGCGGCACCCCCATGCTGCTGCAGCTTTATTTCTTCTACTTCGGGCTGCCCATGCTGATCCCCGCCCTCAATAAGCAGAAGTTCCTGTGCATCGCCATTGCCCTCATCTGCAACAGTGCCGCCTATGTCTCGGAGGTCATTCGTTCCGGTATCCAGGCGGTCGATCCCGGTCAGCGGGAGGCGGCGCTCAGCCTCGGCTTCGGCGAGCGGGGCGCCATGTGGTTCGTCATCATGCCGCAGGCGGTCAAAAACATTCTGCCCGCTCTGGGCAACGAGTTCATCATGATCATCAAGGATACCTCGCTTGCCTCCACCTTCTTCATCGGCGACCTGATGACCCAGTACCTGCAGATCCGCGGCGCCACCTACCTGCCCATCGAGCCGCTGGTCATCACCGGCATCATCTACTTCATCATGACCTTTGCCCTCAGCAAGCTGTTCGGACACTTCGAGCACAAGATGCAGCGCAGCGACCGGCAAAGCGGTACGGCGCGGCAGCGCAAATCCAAACGGGAGGGAGCTATCGCTTAAATGGCACAGAAGATCATCGAGGTCACAGACCTGAAGAAATACTTCAATAACGGCGCCGTTCACGCCTTGGACGGCGTTACGGTGGATATCTGCCGCGGCGATGTCATCGCGGTCATCGGTCCCTCCGGCGGCGGCAAAAGCACCTTCCTGCGCAGTCTTAACCTGCTGGAGGTACCTACCTCCGGCTCCATCAAGGTGGACGGCGTAGAGATCACCGGCAAAAAGGTCGATCTGCCCCGCCACCGGCAGAAGATGGGCATGGTGTTCCAGCACTTCAACCTGTTCCCGCACAAAACGGTGCTGGAAAACCTGACAATGGCGCCGATCCGCATCAAAAAGATGCCGAAGGAGGACGCCGAAAAAAAGGCTCTGACCCTGCTGGGACGGGTCGGGCTTGCCGACCGTGCCCATGATTATCCGGAGCAGCTCTCCGGCGGTCAGAAGCAGCGGGTCGCCATCGTCCGCGCCCTTGCCATGGAGCCGGAAGTCATGCTGTTCGATGAGCCGACCAGCGCCCTTGACCCCGAAATGGTGGGCGAGGTACTGGAGGTCATGCGGGAACTGGCACACGAGGGCATGACCATGGTCATCGTCACGCACGAGATGGCTTTCGCCCGCGAGGTCGCCAGCCGCGTGCTGTTTATGGAGGAGGGCAAGCTGGGCGAGCAGGGAACTCCGGAGGTCATCTTCTCCAACCCGCAAAGCCCCCGTCTGCAAAATTTCCTGAAGAAAGTGCTGTGATAACATGGAAAAGCTGAAACAATCGGCGCTGGACGCCATCGAAAATAGCAAGGATCTCATCGCCTCGGTCGCGGATCAGATCTGGGAATACGCCGAACTTTCGCTGCAGGAGGTGCAGTCCGCCGCCCTGTACTGCAAGGTACTCAAAGAGCAGGGCTTTGCCGTGGAGGAGGGCATCTGCGGTATCCCCACCGCCTTTGCCGCCAGCTACGGCAGCGGCAAGCCGGTCATCGGCATCTTGGCGGAGTATGATGCCCTCTCCGGACTTTCCCAAAAGGGCGGCAGCACCGTCAAAGAAGAGCTGACCGCCGGCGGGAACGGTCACGGCTGCGGGCATAACCTGCTGGGCGCCGGCGCCTTGGCGGCGGCACTGGGGGTCAAGCACTATTTACAGCAAAGCGGCGCTGCCGGCACGGTGGTGCTGTACGGCTGCCCCGGCGAGGAGGGCGGCGCGGCAAAGGCATTCATGGCGCGGGAAAAGCTGTGGTACGGTCTGGATGCCGCCCTGACCTGGCACCCCGATGACTGCAACGAGGCAGCCACCGGCTCCAGCAATGCCTGCATTCAGGTGCAGTATATTTTCCACGGGGTCGCCGCCCATGCCGCCGGTTCGCCGGAGCGCGGGAGAAGTGCCTTGGACGCCGTAACGCTGATGAATGTCGGGGTACAGTTCCTGCGGGAGCACATGGAGCCGCAAGCGCGCGTTCACTACGCCGTCACCGAGACCGGCGGGTGCAGCCCCAATGTGGTGCAGTCGCGGGCGTCGGTGCTGTATATGGTGCGCTCCCCGCAGGTAAAAAAGGCGGTGGAGCTGCAAAAACGGGTGGACGATATCGCCGCGGGCGCCGCGCTGATGACCGGCACCACCTGCGAGCGGAAGTTCATCGACGGGTTGGCGGAAACGATCCCCAACCACGCGCTGGAGGCGCTGCTGCACCGCTGCTTCGCCGAGGTGGGCGTCCCGCAGCACACCCCGCAGGAGCAGGCATTTGCCGCCGCCCTTGCCGCCACCTATGATGCCGGCGGTTCCGTTCCCGGCAGCGGCAGCGGAGACCCCGCCTATGCCGCCGAGGTAAAGGCGCTGCTGCCCGGCACCGCCATGAACGATGTGCTGCTGCCGCTTTATACCGGAGAGGCGTTCTGCCCCGGCTCCACCGATGTGGGCGATGTCAGCTGGCAGTGCCCCACCGCACAGCTGCATGTTGCGGCATGGTCCAACGGCTGCCCCGGTCACAGCTGGCAGAATGTCTCCTTCGGCAAGACCTCCATCGGGCACAGGGCGGCAGTCACCGCCGGCAAGGTGCTGTGCTCCGCCGCCATCGACCTGCTGGAGCAGCCCGCGCTGCTTGCCGCGGCAAAGGCGGAGTTTGCAAACCGCACCGCGGAGGGCTACACCTGCCCCATTCCGCCGGAAGCCGTCCCCACCGTTCCGGAATATTAAGCACCGCGAAATACGGCTTTTGCCGGGAGCGGACGGGGCGCAGCCCAAACCGTCCTACGGACGGTTCGGGCGGTCTTCGACCGCTGTGACGGCTCCGCCGTCGGGGCTGCGCCCCTCCCCCGCCTCCCGCAAAAGCCAAAAGCACACCCCCTCCCCTACGGGATCGGGTGTGCTTTTTGTTACAGACTATCGGAGTTGATATCAAATTTAGCACGCAGAAAGTGGCGGTATTCCGGGTGATCCTCCGCCATGCGGTACTCCTCCCGGATCGTCCGCCGCAGCCAGTCCGCTTCCTTTTCGGTCATTTCTCCGTAGCGGCGCAGCACCAGCAGCCCCTCCCGCTCCGCCCGCAAAATGGCTTCCCACGCATCGGGGATAAATTCACAGCCGGCGACCGCTACCGTCCCGCGGGAGGTCACGGTATCGGGAATGGGAACGGGGTGCCCGCGGCGGATCACCTTTTCCACGGCGTAAATATAGCCGGAGACCCCGCGGTAGGTCTCCTCCAGCGCGTTGGGGTAGTATTCCTCCAGCCGCTGCCTGCCGTCGGCGGTAAAGCCGTAGGGACCCCACTTTTTCCACACCCCGTGGTAAATAAAGCCCGTCTCACGGCAGTATTTCTCCACGGCGTTGGAAAGGTACACAAGGGTGTTTTCCCGCTTTTGCGAAAGGTACAAAAGCGGCACACCGTGGTTGGAAATGTGGGGTCTCAGCTCGGTCAGCCCGCCAATGGGAGAAGCATGGTACAGCATCGCCTGCCCCCTTTCAGCTTCCCCGCTGCCCGCGGAAAAATTCCGAAAGCAGCGCGGAGCACTCCTCCGCCAGCACACCGGCGGTTAGGCGGGGGCTTGCCCCCAGGTCCAAATGGGCTAAGTTCAGCCGGGAGCCGAGACAGCCGTACTGCGGGTCGGCAGCGCCGTACACCACCTGCCCCACCCTTGCGTTCAGTATCACGCCGCTGCACATCGGGCAGGGCTCCAGCGTGACATACAGGGTGCAGTCCTCCAGCCGCCAGTCGCCCCGCGCGCGGCAAGCCATCTCAATGGCGCGCACCTCGGCGTGCCCCAGCGGAGAGCGGGTCGCCTCCCGGTCGTTATGGGCGGCGGCAAGCACGGTATCGCCGCGCACCACCACCGCCCCCACCGGTATCTCACCGGCGGCGGCAGCCCTGCGGGCTTCGGCTATCGCCATTCGCATATAGTCCTCATGGGTCATGGGGCAGCTCCTTTCGGGGATCATGGGGATAAGTTATCTGTTGACCGGCAGGCTGGGCGGATCATTCCGCGGCATCGCCGACATCTTGCCGGTCTCGGCTTTCGTCTGTCATTTGCCGCCCCGATCATTCATCGGTCAGCCTTTTGCAGAATGTTTGAGAAGATCGTCTTTCCCGGCTCCGAGCCATCATCGGGCGACTTTTTTGAGGGGGAGGGGCTTTGCTTTATCCTGCCGGAAGCGGCATAGGTTGTCCGATGGGGCGACGGTCTTACAGGGGGCGCTCCGTTCAGCCTGCCGGGAACAGCAGGGCGTTGCTCAGCAGCAGAAGCAATGCCAGCGCCAGCGGGACGGTCATTCCCAACCGGCGGTTCCCCTGCTGCGGGGCACGGCGCGGCAGGCGGCGCAGCGCCGGAACCGAAAGCAGACCCAGCACCAGCAGCACTGCCGGCAAAATGACCGTCGTAAGCGGCGAGGGGTGGTAGGTGGTCAGCCACGCAAGAATATTATTGCCAAGATGAAGAAGAACCGCCCACCGCAGGGTACCGGTGTAAAGGGTAACAGCTCCCAGCAGCAAGCCGGCGGCAAGGGCAGGCACCCACTGCGAAAGGCTGCCGTGTGCCGCCATAAACAGCAAAGCGGAAAGCCATACGGCGGTTTTTTCTCCGGTGGGGCGCAGGGCATGCAGCACCGCCCCCCGGAACAAAAGCTCCTCCATCACTGCCGGCAGCAGCACCGAACCGACCGCCGTGAGGGCGCGGTCGGCACCCGCCGGTAAGGGGGCAGGCGCGGGCAAGGCGGCTTCGGTCAGCAGGCTTTGCAGCAGTAGGGTAAGCAGATTTGCCGCCACCAGCACCGCCCAGCCGGCGGGCAGCAGCCACAGGCTACCCCGTTCCCCTTTCCCCATGGGGCACAGCAGGGCGGCGGGGCAGCGCAGCAGCCACAAAATGACTGCCAGCGGCAGTCCCAGCATCACCAGCTGGAGCAGCAGACCCACAGCGGCGGCAGCGGTCGGCGGCAGCAGGGGCAGCCACTCTTGTTCCAGCCACGCGGCGCACCGCATGGTAAGCCACAACGCCAGCAGTCCGCCCCCGACGGCGGCGCTGCCGCTGCGGTAACGCTTATCGCGCGGCATGGGCGCCGCCCCCTTTCTTTTTTTGGTTTTGGGTATGCCCCCGGCAGGGCGCCCGCGAAGCGTCCTATGGCACAGGGTAAAATATGGGTGGTTTACCGGTAAGAGAAGCCCCTCTCACTAATACGGACGAAAACGGGGAAATTTGCAGTGGAAGTGTTGAATTCGCACAAACTTTTACAAAATGTTTGCAATATTGGGAGATGGTGGTAAGAAAATGGGCGTTTGGGCTTGGTTTGTGGGCACCTGACGGCGGGGGAAGTTTTGATTGCGGCTTAGCATCTCCGCCTACCGGCGGGGTGGGTCTTGGTTATAGCATAGCTTGTACGGCTCGCCGCCGAGGCGTTTCTTTTGCTCCTGCAAAAGAAACCAAAACAGGGCAAAGGGGAACCGAGCTTTCCCCTTTGCAAACCCCATTGACGCTTGGCTGCGCTGGATACGAATATTGTTTTTCTGCAGCAGCAGAAAAACAAATCCGTACGGCGCGCAGATGCGCTCAAAAAGTGTCTGCGACGCATTTTTATCGCCCGCGCGCTGGAGCGCGAAGGGCGAACCACCACCCCTCTCTTGCCCTTGTCGCTCCAATGTCGCACTGCTTCGCTATCTCGCTCGCATTGCTCCTGTCGCTCCCCAAGGAATTGTCGCTGCTTCCGCCACCGGCGGCGCTCCAATTCCTTGCCCCTCAAAGGAGGGGAACTATGCCACAGGTGGGCTAATACTTTCAAGTCGACTTCCCCCTTATGCCCATAGCACTCGGCACTTGCCAAGCGCTGAATTAAGGTAAGCAGGAGGTAGGACAGGAACCCCCTCCCCCGCTTCGGGGGATGGGAGGGGAAGGGGGCAGATGTGCCCACAGCCCCTTATAAGCACCGTTTAGCCTACGCTTCGGGAAGCCGTCCTTTGGCTTTCCGAGCGGGCAAATAGGGGTCCCCGCAAGGTCGCAAGACCTTGTGGGGAGAGGAGGGCGCACCACAGCGGAGAGGGCTGCCCGCAGCATAGCGGAGGGTCTGCCCGATTTAAGCGCAGGTTGCGCCCGACGAGCGTCGGGGTCTCGGGGTATCCCCGAGCGGGTTTTGCATCAGGGGACCCCAACGGGTCGCGCGACCCGTTGGGGAAAGGAGGAGCGGCGGAGCGTTGGAGGGTTGTCTATTCCGTAGGAATAGCGACCCGACATGGAGCGCAGCACGCGACGACGCGCACGAGCAAAAGGAAGTCCCCGCCGGATAGGCGTACAAATCAAAACCTTTTATAAAACTTTGCGACGCCGGTAGGCGAGAAGAAACTAAGCCAAAGTTTCTGCCGGCAACCCCTCCGGCTCATTTCATTCGCCACCTCCCCTTACACAGGGGAGGCTATGGGTCGCGGGGTTGGATTTGTGCTTATGAGAAGCCGACGCACTCCCTGCGAAAGAGGGCGGGCGCCGGCGGCTTGTTTTACTTAAACATTGAAGCGGAACAGCACCACATCGCCGTCCTGCATGACATACTCCTTGCCCTCGCTGCGGATCAGTCCCTTTTCCTTGGCGGCTTGCAGGGAGCCGCACTCGATCAGCGTCTCATAGGGGACGACCTCGGCGCGAATGAAGCCGCGCTCAAAGTCGCTGTGGATCTTGCCTGCCGCCTGCGGTGCTTTGGTGCCTTTCGTGATCGTCCACGCGCGCACCTCCGGCTTGCCGGCGGTGAGGAAGCTGATGAGCCCCAGAAGATCGTAGCCGGCGGTCACCAGACGATCCAGACCGGACTGATGCAGTCCCAGCTCCTCGAGGAACATCTGCCGGTCCTCCGGCTCCATCTGGGAAAGCTCCTCCTCGATCTTGCCGCAGATGGGCACCACACGGCTGCCCTCCGCCTCGGCGATCTCCAGTACCTGGCGGTAGAGGGGGTTCTGGTTCAGGTCGCCCGCGAAATCGGCTTCGCTGAGGTTGGCGACATAGATGACCGGCTTATTGGAAAGCAGCGGGCAATCGGAGATCAGCTCCTTCTCCTCCTCGGTGCAGGGGAAGTTGCGGGCGGACTTGCCCTCGCCCAGCCACTCATTCAGCCGCTCGAACAGCGCGGCTTCCGCTAGCGGCTTTTTATCGCCGCCCTTTGCCGCCTTTTTGCAGCGGTCGATGCGGCGCTCCACCAAATCGATATCGGAAAGCACCAGCTCCAGATTGATGGTCTCGATATCCCGCGCGGGACCGATCTCGCCGTTGACATGGACGATCTCGCCGTCATTAAAGCAGCGCACTACATGGATAATGGCATCGACCTCGCGGATATGGGAAAGGAACTTGTTGCCCAGTCCCTCGCCCTGCGAAGCACCCTTGACCAAACCGGCGATATCCACGAACTCGATGACCGCGGGGGTCACCTTATCGGGGGAATACATCTCGCACAGCTTATCCAGCCGGGGATCCGGCACCGGCACGATGCCGACATTCGGTTCGATGGTGCAGAACGGGTAGTTGGCCGCGCCCGCGCTGCCGCCGGTGAGGGCGTTGAATATGGTGCTCTTGCCGACATTCGGCAAGCCGACGATACCTAATTTCATACTTTTCTCTGTCTCCTTAAATGGCATTGGATTTGAGGAACTTGCATACTTATACATTTTTATTATAGCACAAGGATCTCTCTTACTCAATAGCAGAGCCGCAGATATTCCCGGGGAAAAGGATAAGAAAAGCGGCAGGCGCCGCCTTGTACGCAAGGCTGGGGTCATGCCGCTTTATCGTATTCATTTTCTCCTGTCCCGTCAGGCGGTCATTCAGCGTTTTCGGCGGGGATATCATTCTCGATGCGGCGCAGGAGCCGTGCCGGCACGCCGCCCACCATGCAGTTATCCGGCACATCATGGGTGACGACCGCACCCGCGGCAACGATGACATTATTGCCGATGGTGACGCCCGGCAGAATGGTGGCGTTGCCGCCAATCCACACATCATTGCCGATCGTTACCGGCTTTGCCACGCTCAGGTGCTTCCGCCGCCCCATGGGGGAGATGGGGTGGTTGACGGTGGCGATGAGGGTGTTGGGTCCGATCATGACATAATCCCCGATGGTAACGGGGGCGCGGTCCAGTATGGCCACATTGTAGTTGGCAAGAAAGTTCCTGCCGATGAAGATGCTTTTTCCGTCATCGCAGCGAAAGTCCGGCATAACGGCGGCGTTTTCGCCCACGCTGCCGAACAGCTCCCGCATGATGGTCTCGCGCTCCTCCCGCGCTTCCTTGGGCAGGGCGTTCAGCCGGCGGCACAGCGCCATTGCCCGCAGCTTCAGGGCATCTATCTCCGGTGCCCACATATCATATTCCAAACCGGCGTGCAGCTTTTCCAGTTCTGTCATTCTGTCTCTACTCCGTTTTTCTCCAACCGTGCCCGCGCCCCGCTGATGTGATCCTGCAAAAGCTGGTCAGCAAAGGTGATGAGCTCCTCCGGCGTGCGGTCGATCTCGCCCAGCAGCCAGCTTTCCACCATGCCGCTGAGCGCCACCACATAATAATGCGTTACCATATCAATATCCGGCTGCGCGCCGTCCGGGTCGGTGCCGATCTCCGCGCCCACCTGCTCCACAGTGCGGTGAATGATATTGTAAATATCGGTCTGGAAGAAGCGCCGCAGGTGCTCCCGCCCCACCGAGCGCAGCGCGCAGAGGCACACCGTGCGGTTCTGCTCCAGATAGCGGAACAGCTGCAGCAAACCCTCCTGCCACAGCAGGGTGCCCTCGTGCTCCTCCAGCAGCGAGACCGCTTCCTCCTGGAACATATACTGCATCAGTGCGTAGATATCGGCAAAGTGGTAGTAAAAGTTCTGCCGCCGGATCCCGCAGCGGTCGGTGATATCCTGTATGGTGATCTTATCCACCGGCTTCTGCGTCATTAGTTCCTTCAGCGCGGCGACCATCGCCAGCCTGGTCTGGTCGGAGACGGCGTAGGTGCGTTTTTCCATGCTGGCTTCCCTCCCTCTGCGGCTGGCTTTCCGGCACGATTATACCACAAAGATCCGGTGCAGGTCAAACCTGCCCGCAGTGTCACATTTGTGACAAAACGGCGGGATTGTCCTTTGCGGAACGCCCCGCGGCGTACTATCCTATCCATCGTGAAGTTCTATGGAAAGAAGGCTGGATATGGCAGAATACCGCATCGTGCTGGAAAGCCCCCTGGGGGAGCGGCACGGCACCCTGACGCTGCACGGACAGCGGGAGCTGTACGGCAGCTTTGCGCTGCTGGGGAACGAAAACCCCGTTACAGGCACACGGCAGGGGGAGCAACTGACCCTGCGCCACCCGCTGCGCACGCTGCTGAACACGCTGGCGTGCGAAACGGAAATACAGCTATGTGAAAACGGTCTGACCGGCACCGTGCTGGCGGGCTGTGTGCGTATGCCCCTGCACGGAGAACTGACGGGAAAGGAGGACGCCGCCGATGGAACAGCAGAATAACAAGCCCTCCTTTATGGTGCGGCTTGCCACCTTTATTGTGGATAAGCGCAACCTGTTTTTCCTTATCACGGTCATCGGGCTTATCTTTTCCGCCTTTTCCCGCAACTGGGTGCAGGTAGAAAATAACCTCATCAGCTTTTTGCCCGATACCGCCAATACCAAGATCGCCATTAACCTGATGGAGGAGCAGTTCACCACCTACGGCACCGCCGAGGTGATGGTCGCCAACATCACCTATGACGAGGCGGAGGCGCTGTGCGATACCCTTACGGCGCTGGACGGGGTACAGAGCGTCAGCTTTGATGAAACAAGCGACCATTACAGCAGTGCTTCGGCACTCTTTTCCGTCACCTTTTCTGCCGATGAGAACGACGACGCCTGCCTGACCGCGCTGGACGCGGTAAAGGAGACGCTGGCAGGCTATGACCTTTATGTTTCCACCGACCTGGGCAATACCTTACAGGAGGCCATCGCAAGGGAAGTCAATGTCATTATGGTGTATGTAGCGGTCATTGTGGTGGCGGTGCTCATCTTTACCAGCCAGACCTACGGCGAGGTGCCGGTGCTGCTTATCACCTTTGTCACCGCCATGATCCTTAACCAGGGCAGCAACTTCCTGCTGGGCACCATCTCGTTTGTATCCAACTCGGTAACGAGTATTCTGCAGCTTGCCCTTTCGCTGGATTACGCCGTGATCCTGAGCAACCGCTTTAAGGAGGAACGGCAGAGCCTGCCGGTGCGGGAGGCTGCCATTGCCGCCCTCAGCAAGGCGATCCCCGAGATCGGCGCAAGCTCATTGACCACCATCGGCGGTCTTGCCGCCATGCTGTTCATGCAGTTCAAGATCGGTCCCGATATGGGCATCTGCCTTATTAAGGCGATCCTGTTCGCCCTGCTTTCGGTTTTCATCGTCATGCCGGGGCTGCTGGTGCTGTTCGGGCCGCTGATCGAAAAGACCCGCCACAAAAACTTTGTCCCCCGCATCTCCTTTGTGGGCAAATTCGCCTATGCTACCCGCCGGATCGTGCCGTTTGTCTTTCTGGTGCTGGTGGCGGCAGGCTTCCACTTTTCCAACCGCTGCCCCTATGTGTACGGGTACAGCTCCATCACCACGCCGAAGCTGAACGAAAGCCAGATCGCCGATAAAATGGTGAGCGAGACCTTTACCTCCTCCAATATGGTGGCGCTTATTGTCCCCGCCGGCGACTACGAAAAGGAAGCCGCCCTGCTGCGGGAGCTGGAAAGCCATGACGAGATAGACTACACCATGGGGCTTGCCAATGTGGAGGCGATGGACGGCTATATGCTGGCGGATAAGCTGACGCCCCGCCAGTTTGCGGAGCTGGCGGGACTGGACTACGAGCTGGCGCAGGTGGTATATGCCGCCTACGCCACCGAGCAGGGCGACTACGGCAAGCTGATGGGCAATATTTCCGCCTACCGTGTGCCGCTTATTGATATGTTCCTGTTTGTCTGCGACCAGGTGGACGCCGGCATCGTAACGCTGGAGGGGGAGCAGAAGGACACCCTGATGGACGCCCGCGAGCAGATGCAGATGGCAAAGGCGCAGCTGTGCGGCGAGGATTACGACCGTATGCTGCTGTACCTTACCCTGCCGGTCAGCGGCGATGAGACCTACGCCTTTACCGATACCATTCACGATATCGCCCAGAGCTACTACCCCAAGAGCAATGTGTATGTCGCGGGCGATTCCACCAATGAGTACGACTTCCAGAAATCCTTTTCCCGCGATAACATCGTAGTCAGCGTTGTTTCCATTCTTATCGTACTGGTGGTGCTGCTGTTCACCTTCCAGTCGGCGGGCATGCCCATTCTGCTGCTTCTGGTCATTCAGGGCAGTATCTGGATCAACTTTTCTATCCCCGCCATCAGTCAGACGCCGCTTTTCTTTATGAGCTACCTGGTGGTCAGCTCCATTCAGATGGGCGCGAATATCGACTACGCCATTGTTATAGCCAGCCGTTATCAGGAGATCAAGAACAAGATGGTCCACCGTGAGGCGATCATCGAGACGCTGAATTTCGCCTTCCCCACCGTGCTCACCTCCGGCACCATTCTTACCGTGGCGGGCACCCTCATCGGGCAGATGACCTCCGAAGCCACCATCGTCGGCATCGGACAATGCCTGGGGCGCGGCACCATCATTTCCATGCTCCTTGTTATGTTTGTGCTGCCGCAGATCCTGCTGACCGGCGGTATCATTGCTGATAAGACCAGCTTCTCCGTGCCCACCATTACCCGCCAGCGGGAGGCCTCCGGTCGGGTCTTTGTGGACGGCGCGGTAAGCGGACGGGTGAACGGCACCGTCAGCGGCATTATGCGCGCCAATATCGAGGGCGATGTGAACCTTACCGTTATTTCCGGCAGCGTAAGCGAGGAGACCCCGCCGCCGACCGAGCCGCCCCGTGAGCTGCCGCCCGCGGCGGAACAGACCGAACCCGCAAAGGAGGGGAATGACCATGAAAATGAATAAGCTCCTTTCCCGCGTGGGTTCGCTGCTGCTGGCGGCGCTGGTGCTGCTGCCCATGGCGCTGCCCCTTGCCGCGGCGGCGGAAAGCGGCAGGACCGTGACCATAAATACACCGGAGGAGCTGATCGAGTTTGCCGCCCGCTGTTCCTCCGATACCTATTCCAAAAACCTGACCGTCCGCCTGAACGCCGACCTTGATCTTTCCGGCTCCGAGGTCTCTATCCCTGTGTTCCTGGGGGAATTTGACGGCGGCGGGCACACCATACGCGGGCTGCGGCTGCAGGGTAGCCACTCCGTTTACGGGCTGTTCAGTCTGGTGCAAAGCGGCGCGGTCATTAAAGACCTTGCCGTGGAGGGCGAAGTGACCCCCACCGGCACCCAAAGCGCGGTGGGCGGCATCGCCGGTGAAAACTACGGGCGCATCGAGAACTGCTCCTTCTCCGGCGCGGTCATCGCGGGCAGCGCGGTGGGCGGCATCGCCGGCAAAAACGGTGCGGGCGGCACCTTGGTGGATTGCTCCGTGACCGGCGCGGTGCGCGGCACCACCTACACCGGCGGCATTGCCGGTCAGAACGGCGGCACGCTGCTGCGCTGCGCCTCCGACGCCGCGGTGAACACCGCCGTGCAGGAAAACACCACGCTGGCAGGCATGGAAAGCACCCTTTACAGCCTCTTGAAGCGGCAGGAGGTGACCGAGACCGCCGTGGCCAGCGATACCGGCGGCATCACCGGCTATTCCACCGGCATTCTGCAAAGCTGCATCAACACCGGCACCGTGGGCTACCCCCATGTGGGCTACAATGTCGGCGGCATTGCCGGCAGACAGAACGGCTACATGGCAAACTGCGTCAACCGCGGCACCGTGCAGGGGCGCAAAGATGTCGGCGGTATCGTGGGGCAGATGGCACCCGATATCACCCTGCAGTTCTCCTCCAACGGAATAGAGGAATTGCAGACCGAGCTGAATAAGCTGCAAAGCCATATCGACCGCACGCTGGAGGACACGCAGGACGCCTCCGATACCGTTACCGGCAGGATCAGCCGTGTCTCCGGCTATGCCGACAGCGCGCGGGAAAACGCCTATGCCATCACAGGCGAGCTGCGCGACTTTGCCAACAGCAACATTGACACCGCCAACGGGCTGCTGCTGTTGATCGAGCGCTACCTTGCCAAGGCAGCCCCCATTCTGGACGACCTGGCGGACGCCGGCGAGCGCATGGCTGCCGCCGCCGATGAGATGCAGAAGCTCCTTGACCAATTACAGGCGATGAGCGGCGATATCAGTGCCATACTGGATCATCTGCTGGATTTCTGCACCGAGATGGAGGCGGCAAGCGCCGATCTTTCCGCGGGTGCCGACCAGCTGGAGGAGGCGTTCCGCCTGCTGGGTGAGCTGCCCGATGACTTCCCGGACACCACACAGCTCCGTGCCGACCTTACGGAGCTGGTCTCGGCGCTTTCCGCCCTCAATAAGACCATCAATGACGCCATCGACGAATACGAGGAGACCGGCACGGTAAGCGAAGCGACGCAGGAACAGCTGAAAACCGACCTGCGGGAGGCGTTCCGGTGCTGGTCCGCCGTGGTGGACGATCTGGACGAGATATTGCAGAACACCGATTTCGGCGCGCTGCGTGACCAGACGCTGGAAACGCTGAAAGCCGTCGCCGAATGTTTGCAGTCCGCCGCGGAATCCTTCTCCTCGGCGGCGGAGCACACCAAAAACGCCATGAGCAGCCTGCGGCAGGCGCTGGAGATCCTGCGCTCGCTGGAGGAGCCGGTCAATGAGGTGCTGGATCAGATGGATATTGTGCTGGAGGAGCTGGAGCAGGCTTCCCGCTCCCTTTCCTCCGGTCTGCGTAGCGCGGCGCAGTGGGCACGGGATCTTTCTGGGGAGGAGATCGGCTCCTTCTCCGGTCTGGGTGAGGACTTTGACCAGTCCTCCGATGCCCTTAATGCTTCCCTGAGCGGGCTGGGCAACGAACTGACTGCCCTCAACAGCGAGCTGTCCGCCTCCAATACCGTCCTCATCGCCGATCTGCGCGTCGTCAACAACCAGTTCATGAAGGTGTTGAACCTGTTCCTCAACCTGCTGAATAATACCCAAAGCGTTGATTACAGCGAGGTGTTCGAGGATATCTCCGACCAGAGCCTGCAAAGCGCCACCCGCGGCAAGGCGCTGGAGTGCCTGAACTACGGCACTGTCAACGGCGACCGCAACGCCGGCGGCATTGCCGGCGCCATGGCGATAGAATATGACTCCGACCCCGAGGACGACCTGCTTTCCGGCGAGGGCAGCAGCCTGCGCTTTACCTACCAGACCCGCGCCATTCTGATGTCCTGTGAGAACTACGGCACGGTGGAAGCCAAAAAGAGCTGCACCGGCGGCATCGTCGGGCGCATGGACCTGGGCACCGTATACGGGTGCGGCGGCTGGGGCGATACCTCCAGCCAAAGCGGTGACTATGTCGGCGGTGTGGCGGGGCTTTCGCTCTCCTCTATCCGCCGCAGCTATGCCAAGTGCAGTCTTTCCGGCGGCAAGTTTGTCGGCGGCATTGTGGGCAGCGGCAGTCGTGTTGCCGGCTGCTACGCCATGGTGGAGATCACCGGCTGCACCCAGCAGGGCGGCGCGGTGGCGGGCGAGATCACCGGTGAGTACAGCGGCAACTACTTTGTCTCTGATACGCTGGCGGGCGTTGACCGCATCAGCTATTCCGGCAAGGCGGAGCCGATGACCTACGAGGCGCTGTGCGCCCTTACCGCCCTGCCGGAGAATTTCCGCCGCCTGACCCTTACTTTCCGCACGGAGGACGAGGTACTTTCCACACAGGAATTCTCCTACGGTGATTCCTTTGGCGAGGAGGTCTACCCCGCCGCCCGCGCCAATGCGGACTGTTATCTGACATGGGACAAGACCGACCTGACCGACTTGCGGTTCGATACCGTCGTTACCGCCGTGTACCGTCCCTATGTCACCACGCTGGCGTCCGATGTACTGCGGCAGGGCAAGCCGGTGCTGCTGGTGGAGGGCAAGTTCCGCGAGGGAGATACCCTTACCACCGGCGCCGTTTCCTCCCCGCTGAAGCTTCCCGAAACGGTCATCGAGGCATGGACGCTCACCATTCCCGTCGGCGGTTCCATCAGTCACACCGTCCGCTGGCTGATGCCCGACCCCGACGACAAATACGCTGTCTACCAGCTGCAAGGCGGCAGCTGGGTACGCCTGAAAGCCGAAAGCTTCGGCAGTTACCTTTGCTTCCCGCTCATCGGCAGCGGCGTTATCGCCGTCACCGAGGCGCCTTCCCTGCCCGCATGGGTATGGGCGGCGGGCGCGGGCGGACTGGCGCTCGTGCTGGGGCTGGTGCTGTTGTTCGGACGCAGCCGCAGCCGCAAAAAGCCGAAGCCAACGCAAGAACCCGTATAAACACGCAAAAGCGCCGTCTCCCAACCGGAGACGGCGCCCGAATTTTATTGTTGCACTCAGCCCAGCTTCTCCAGCGAGGTGCGGATCCGGCGCAGCGTTTCCTCACGGCCCAGCACCACTGCCAGCTCAATGCCGCCGCCGGGGGTGAACTGCTTGCCGGAAACGGCAACGCGCAGCGGGTACAAAAGCCAGCCGTTCTTCACGCCCAGCTTTTCAATCTCCGCGAAGAGGGCGGCATGGATCGCCTCGGCGTTCCACTCCGGCAGATTCTCCAGAACAGGCAGCACGACTGCCAATGCCTCCTTGGCAGTTTCGGGGGTGGTCTTCATCTTTTTGCTGGTAAACAGCCCGATGTCATAATCCGGCAATTCGTCGATAAAATCCACCTGCTCGGGAATATCGCTCAGCGCCTCGCAGCGGGTCTGCAATACAGTGCACAGCTCCCGCAGGTCGGCAGTCTCACTCTTTACCGTACGGCGGATCCAAGGCAGCGCCTTCTCGTAGAACTCCTCGGGGGAGAGCTTGCGGATATACTCGCCGTTGATGTAGCGCAGCTTCTGCATATCAAAGATAGCGGGGCTCTTGGTAATGCCGGAGATATCGAAGATCTTTACCAGCTCCTCCAGCGAGAAGATCTCCTGATCCCCCTTGGGGCTCCAGCCCAGCAGCGCAATGTAGTTCAGAATGGCAGGGGTCAAAAAGCCCATCTGCACCAGATCCTCGTAGGAGGCGTCGCCGTGGCGCTTGGAGAGTTTATGGGTAGCGTCACGCATGACGGGCGCACAGTGGATATACTTCGGGATCTCCCAGCCGAATGCCTCATACAGCAGGTTGTACTTGGGCGTAGAGGAAAGATACTCGTTGCCGCGGATCACATGGGTAATGCCCATGGTGTGGTCGTCCACGACATTGGCAAAGTTGTAGGTAGGCATACCGTCGCCTTTGATGAGGATCTGATCGTCCAGTGTGCTGCACTCTACGGTCACATCACCGTACACCTCATCGTGGAAGGTCACGGTACCCTCGGTGGGGACTTTCTGACGAATGACATAGGGAACGCCCGCCGCCAGCTTTTCGGCGACCTCCTCCTTGGAAAGGTTGCGGCAGTGACCGTCATAGCGGGGCGCCATGCCGGAGGCCTCCTGCACCTTGCGTACCTCGTCCAGACGCTCCTTATCGCAGAAGCAGTAGTAGGCATGACCGCTTTCCACCAGCTGCTCGGCGTATTTCTTAAACATACCCATGCGCTCGCTCTGGATATAGGGCCCCACGGGACCGCCGATATCCGGTCCCTCGTCCCACAGCAAGCCGGTCTCCTTCAGGGTCTTGTAGATGATCTCCACAGCCCCCTCTACCTGACGCTCCTGGTCGGTATCCTCGATGCGCAGCAGGAAGCGGCCGTTATTGCTCTTTGCCACCAGATAGGCAAACAGCGCGGTGCGCAGGTTACCCACATGCATGTAGCCGGTGGGGCTGGGGGCAAAGCGGGTGCGTACATGATCGAATTGGAACATAATGCATCTTCCTTTGTTTTTCAAAATATCGAATAGGCTTTGACCTATATTTTTACTTATATATACTACCGCCAACAGGGGTGACTGTCAAGGGAAAAGTGCGGCAAAAAGCAGCCCCGTCTTACGCGGCGGAGCTGCCCATTTTTTACCATTTATTGTACACCTTTTCGGCAAAGCCCAGCAGGTTCTCTATCTTCAGCACGGTGCCGTCGTCCAGCGTGGCGGTGCCGTTAAAGTAGCCGAACACCTGGTGCTGGTCGCTGCAAATGATGCCCACATTGGTGCAGCTTGCGCGATCCAATACGGGGGTGAAGTCCATCTCGAACCGCCCGTCGCTGCTGGTAAAGCGCCACGGGCTCATAAAGTCGTCCCTGCCGTCCTTTTGCGGGATCAGGAAGGTCAGGCGCTCCAGCTTGTGCGCCGTGCCGTCATAGAACAGCATGTTCTCGCTGGCGGCGCCGGTATCGCCAAAGCCGTACCCGATATTAAAGCCGAAGGGCTTGCCCGCCACGGTGCCGTTGCCGCTGCCCCAGTACCATGTGTTCTTGTAGGTCCACACGCCGCGCCCCCAGTCCAGCGTGGCGTAGCTTTGCTCCGGCGTGAATTCGATCACCTGCCCATCGAATTCCACCCGACCGGCGGCTTTCATGCAGTTGATCTTCTGGTTATAGTAAAAAGCCTTTTTATCCTCCGAAAAGGGGGTGACGATCACCATGGAATCCTCCGGCTCCCCGGTCAGGGTAAATTCCGCCGTGATCGGCTTTTTATCCATAAAGCTTTTGACCCATGCCGTCAGGCGGCGGCTGCCGTCCGGCAGCACCTTAAAGCAAAAGTCGGCATTCTTCCGGCGCACCGCCACATCGCCCTCGGCACTGGTGGCGGGGAACCCCGTCTTGCCATTCGGGAACGGGTAGATGATGTTGCAGGTGTGCTCCCACGGGCGGGAAAAATCCAGCAGCGAAAAGCCCAGAAGCCCCATGTAGCTGTTATCGTCAATGGTCAGCGCCACGCCCCACCGTCCGTTCATGATGAGGTAGTAGTCCCATTCCTTGATGCGGTGCGCCGCCGCCTTGATCGCCCGGCGGTCATACTGCTTAATAAGACGGCGGGCGTACCCCGCCTCGTGCAGCTCGCCCCGCTCGTTCAGCAGGGGACCGGCATTGGTCAGTTCTTTCTGCATGGGTGCCTCCTTGTTCTGTCGTGGTTTGAGGTAAGAACAAATGTTTCACGTGAAACATTTTGGGAAAGGGGTCTGTGCAGGGGGGGAATACGCCCGCAGGGTCAGCCGCCCTCCGGCGGCTGCGGCGGCTGCGCCGCCGGTTCCGTCCCCATGGGGACGGAACACCCTGCGGGCGTCGGCTCTCGGCAAATTTTTTCTTTAGCCTTCGGCAGCCTTGTTCAGGGCTTCCATCAGGGCAGGCACATCAATGCCGTGCGCCAGGGCGCCCTGCTCGATGTTCTCGAAGTGCGCGGCGGCGCAGCCGATGCAGCCCATACCGAAGCGCTGCAGCACCTCTACGGTGGCAGGGTACTTCTGTACGATCTCCATGATGCCCATATCCTTGGTAATCAGCATATTTTATTCCTCCGTTTTGTATGAATTCCGGCGGGGAAACCCGCCTTCTTTAGTATAGTTATTTTTTCCTCATTTGTAAACAGAAATCAAACTTTTTCCCGTCGGGGGGCTTTCCAGCGCGGCATTCATTGACAAGCGCCGCCGCCATGGTGTAAAATGATGCGGAGCAAGCCCCCCAGATGTCGGGGGCAATTTATCAAAAGAAGTACGAGGAACGCTATGAAACTGACAACACGCCTGCTGGCACTGCTGCTGGCACTTTGCATGGTATTTGCCTTTGCCGCCTGCGGCAAGGACCCCGTTACCCCTGTCGATCCCGTTGACCCCAACAACCCCTCGACCCCCGTCGACCCCGATGACCCCGACCAGCCCAGCAAGGAAGAACAGCTGAAGGAGCTGCAGAAGACCATGCTGGAAAACACGCTGGCGATGCAGCAGAAGAACAAGGATACCATCGGCTGGCTGTACATTGACGGCACCGCCATCAACGATGTGGTGGTAAAGGTCAACTACAACGATGACAACAAATACTACCTGCGCCGCAACGCCAACGGCGAAAACGATAACGACGGCTGCTACTATGCCGATTTCCGCTGCAAGTCCGGCAACCGCAGCACCCTTTCCAAGAATACCGTCATCTACGGGCATAACCTGGGTCGTGCCGAAAACGCCCTGCTGACCGACTACGAGAACCATGCCAACGGTCCCAAGTTCGCCCAGCTGCTCAAGTTCCAGGATCCCGAGTTTGCCAAGAACCACCCCTACATCTATTATTCCACCATCGAGGAGGATATGGTTTGGCAGGTATTCGCGGTGTTCTACACCCCCATCAGCTTTGACTACATCAACCCCGACCCCGCCGACGCCACCTACAGCAGCCTGCTGAAGAAGGCGCAGGATCTCTCCTTCTACGATTACGATGTGGAAGTGACCGCAAACGATAAGATCCTTACCCTTTCCACCTGCACCTACCGCCTTGCCGATAATACCAAGCTGCATTACCCCAATGACTACCGCTATGTTGTTATGGCAAAGCTGCTGCCCGCCGATGCCGTGCTGGAGGACACTGTCTCCCTTACCGTGACCGAGAACGCTCCGGTAAAGCCCGCCGGCGACTGATCTACACCATATCATCATACATACCAAAGGCTCCCTTACCGCACACCGCGGCAAGGGAGCCTGTTTTTTCTGTTTTCAGCTTTTGTTGCGGTACATCATGGCGTCCGCCGCCTCTATCGCGTCGTGCAGCGTGCCTCCGCCGTCATAGCGGGCATAGCCCACCGAAACATCGGGTGTCTGCGGGTCCTGCTGCCGCAGTTTCTCGATCGCCGCCGCGAAGTTTTCGTTCAGCTTTTCCACATTGCTCAGGCTCTCTGTTAAGATCACGCAGAACTCATCGCCGCCCGGACGGTAGCAGTAGCCGTACCGCCCGTACACCCTGCGCACCGCCTCCGCGATCTGCCGCAGGTAGCGGTCGCCCGCCGCGTGCCCGCAGGTATCGTTCACCTGCTTAAAGGCGTTGACATCCATATTGATGACGACAGCGGGCGACTTTGTCCGCTCCAGATCCTTTTCGTAGCGGATACGGTTCAGCAGCATGGTCAGCCCGTCCAGACGGGAATACAGCCGGCACCCGTGATTATACAGCTGCAGGTTGGCAATGGCGATGCACAGGTAGTCCACCCGCAGGTCGGAATCCAGCGCCTGAATGGTAAGCCCCATTGCCAAAAACAGCACCGTCGCCACCAGCGCCGCGTCCGCGCGCATTTGGAGCTTCACTTCGTCCAGCACCACGCAGGTCAGGCAGTATGCCAGCGAGAGGGTGAATACCGCAATGTAGATCCAGTACACCCTGCCGCGGTGGTAGGTGTTCCCCTCATCGAGATAAAGCACCAGCCCGCTGCGGCACGCCGCGATCTGGAACACCGCGTGCAGCGCCACGATAGCGCTTACGATGGCGGTGGGCTTCTTTATTTTGCTGTAAGTGTGTGCTGCCAGCACGCCGGTCACCGGCGCGATGCAGAATTCCGCCGTCTTTACCGCGCGGTGCAGCTCCGTCAGGTCGGACGGTGCGCCGTTCAGCCGGACGCACACCCATTCGCACAGCAGCGCCAGCCCGATGCTGAAGCAGACTGCGATGCATTTGATCGTCACGCTGCGGTCTGCCAGCCGGTTGTGGCATACATCCACAATGGTAACGACCAGCAGCGCCGCCGCGATCAGCGAGATCGCCGAGTACAAGTCCAAAATAAACTCACACCTTGTTCTTCACTTTTCTCTTTTTACATTTATCGGTCATCTTCACCGTTCTCATACTCTCGACAAATATTTTACAATAAATCGCGTGATCCCGTCAATGAAAAAACCGTCATTCCACGCGGAATAACATTCTTTTCACGAAGTGATAGTCGCGATTTATCGAATTTTAACTGTTTTATCCATTTTTGATAGTACATATCTGTACTAAATGGACGAAAAAGAAACCGGAAGCCCCCAGCGAGAGCCTCCGGTCTGCCGATTTACTGAAATTCGTCCATATCCCGCTGCAGCCGCCGCAAAAAGTGGCTGACATGCCAGCCATCGGCGGCGTGGTGACAGGTGAGGGAAAGCAGCAGCCGTCCCTCCCTTTCGTAATACTTCCCCGCCTCCACCGAAGGGAAATAATGGGGCTTTGCTGCGCCGTAGCTGTGTACCGCAAAATGACGGAACGCCACCCACGGCACGCAGGAGACGGTGTAGGCATTGGGCGGGGGCGGCTCCGGCTTTGCCAGCAGCCCCTTATTTTCACCGTATGCCGCCTCATCACGCAAAAAGTCCCGATAAAAAGCATCGAAGTCATCGTCATATTCCGTCCACATTAGCGAAAAGGTCTTGCTTTGCGGGTGGAATACCGCATACAGCGGGGTCAGGGTATTGTACCAGCCCACCGCTTCCCCCTGTACCGCCGTGCGGAATTCCGGCTGCTCATTCAAGGCGCGGGTGACCAGCCACAGGTAGGCAGGGAAAAAGCGAACTCCCCGTTCCCGCAATCGCTGCCGCAGGCGGGTAATATCCAGCTCCACCGTGACGGAATAGCCGGCGGGCGCCATCTGCGAAAAGTAGCGGAATATCTCCCTGCGCTCCCACTTTTCCATATCAACAGGGGTAAATACCATCGGCTGCTTCATGGTCACACTCCCTTTTGAACAGCCCGTCGCCGGTACAGTACCACAGCAGCGTCCCGTGCAGGCGGGGCAGACGGGTCTCCAGCCCCCATTCGGGGTACAGCTTGCGCAGCACCACGGTATCGCCGGTCAGCAGCGCCACAAAGCTGATGTAGTGCTCCCGTGTCATCTCGTGCTCCGCCGTGATGTACCAGTCGCCGTCATTCTGCTCGATATGCAGAGCGTGGGCGTCATCGGCTTTCTGCGCCGTCAGGGGCTTTAACGGGCGCCCGCAGCAGCGGATATCCGCGCCATCGGTGGAAAACAGCAGATTGCCGCAGGTGGGGCAGCGGTAGCAGCGCAGCCGCCGCAGGTTGCCGTTGGCGGCACGGTTCGGCTCCACGCCGCCCTTTAACAGGGTATCCACATCGGTGCGCAGCGCCTCGGCAAGGCGGGGCAGCAGCGTCAGCTCCGGCGCGCCGCAGCCGCGCTCCCATTTGCTTACCGCCTTATCGCTGACGCCCAGAAGCTCCGCCAGCGCCCGCTGGGTCATGCCCTCCTGCTGCCGCAGGGCTTTTATCAGTTCTCCGGTTTTTACCTGATCCATATTTATCACCTCTCCCCCATTGTACGGGCTGCGCCCCGCCAAAGCAATGAACGCTCCGTAGAGTTTACAATACCTTCGCTTGACAAGGACACACACGCTTTTTCGTCGGACGCAACCTCCGCTTCAGTCGTGCTGACCCTGACGGGCAGCCCTCCCCGCTGCGGTGCGTCCTCCTCTCCCCACAAGGTCTTACGACCTTGCGGGGACCCCATGTGAAAATCAGCGCCGACTGCGTCATCGTCCTTGGCATACGCCAGTATGCCGGCGTCCTCTTCCTTGCCATCATCTGATTTTCCCTCGCCGAAAAGTCCTGCGGAGTTTTTGCGCGGCAGAAATGTTGTAGGGGGAAGTGCGGCGAAGATGGCAGGCTGGCGCCTGTCGATGAGCCGCACAATGCCATATGGCATTTCTGTCCGCAAAAACCGTATGTGCTCTTGTCAAGCGAAGGTAGTGTTTGCCAAAAAGGGAGCCGGGCAGCGGCTTTCGCGGGCTGTCCGGCTCCTTTGGGTCATTTCAGGCGTCCCTCGCCGCCCATCAGGGCGGTCATTTCCTCTATGCGCTCCAGCGGGAAGGGCGGCTCACACAGGGGCTTCAGGGCAATGCTCATCAGCTTCATGGGGTTGTCATCGGCAGCCACACGGTTGGAGCTGAGCGCCCCGCACCGGCGGCAGCGGTGAATGATCGCCCACTCGCCCTTGCCGCGCACCCACACAGCAATCGGTTCCATGATGCCACCGCAATCCGCCTCGCGGTCGCCCGGCTCTATATCCACATGCAGGCTGGAAAGGCAGTTGGGACAATGGTTGCGGTGATCGGTGCCTGCTGCCTCCGGCGTCACCAGCCGTCCGCATACCTTGCAGGTAAAGCTGTCATTGCAGGGGTGATTTTTGTAGTACCCCTTTTCAAAGGTCTTGCGTTTGTTTTCGCGGTTCATGTTGCCTCCCGTTATGTTGTTCTTCCTCCGCCGCGCGGCAAAGCGCCGCGATATCCCCGCCCTGAATGGCGGCGATGTTCCGACGGATCTTTTCCTCGTCCCAGTCCCACCAGCGGATCTTTTCCAGCAGGGCAATGGTCTCCTGCCCAAAGCGGCGGCGAATGGGCTTTGCCGGTGTGCCGCCCACAATGGTATAGGGCGGGACATCTTTTGTTACCAGCGCGCGGGTGCCGATGACGGCGCCGTCCCCGACCGTTACGCCGGAGAGAATGACCGCCTCGTAGCCGATCCACACATCGTTGCCGATGGTGATGCTGCCGTGGTTATCCCACGCCTTCGCGATGGAGGCGCAGTCGGTCGGCAGCCCCCATTCCTCAAAAAAGACGGGGAACGGGTAGGTGGAAAGGCTGCCCAGCGCGTGGTTGGCGGCATTAAAAATGAACTTGGCGCCGCAGGCGATGGAGCAGAACCTGCCGATGGTGAGGGTATCCCCGTTGCACTCGGGGTAATGGTACAGCACATTATTGCGCACAAAGTCCCGCGGATCGTTTACATAGTCATCGTAGGTGGTGTAGTCCCCCACCCGAATGGTCGGGTCGTGGATCACATTTTTAAGATAAACGGAGCTGGGGCGCTGGGAACAGGGGTAAATTTTCCAATTTGGTATCATATTATTTTCCTCCGGAATGGTTCGTTTATTTTTCGGGATCCATTCCGGTCATGACAATGCAGCGCCTCACGGCAAACCACCTCGGTTTCTCTTTTTATTTCTATCCGGTTTATTTTATCTGATTTGCAGCTGAATGAACCCGATGATGGCAAGGTGCAGCGGGTAGTAGATGTAGAACAGCCACTTCATCACCTTATTGACAGTCGGGTTTTTGCCGCGCTTGCCGTTATACAGCGCCAGCAGCGGAATAGCAAGCACCACGCCAAGCTGCAACAGACCGTACAGCTTATCCAGTGCGAAGAAGTAGACCGCGGCGTAAAGCGCCACATAGAAAAGGCACCACGCGATCTGCTTTTTGGGGTTGCCACGGCTGGAACCGATGGAAAGCACGCACAGGGCGGCAATGCAGCTCCAGTCGGCAGGCAGCGTAACCAGACAGATGAGCAGCACCCCCGCGACCTTTATCCCCATGCTGCGCTTTTCGTCCTCGCACAGCCACAGCATCAGCAAACCGCCCAAAAGCGACCACACCACGCTGGTCTGGTTCAGCAGGTCGCCGTAGTAAAACGGGATAAAGGAATGCCAATCCACATAGCTGTTGGCGGCAAACATATAGGCAAAGTGGGAGACCACCGCCAATATCAGCAGCCGCAGGGCGTACTTTTTGCGGTCACGGGTGTAGTGGAAACCCTCCGCGATGAAAAAGCACATGATGGGGCAGGTGATGCGCCCGATGATGTGCAGAATGATGGGCACCGCGCCGGTGGCATAGCCCGGGAACAGCAGCCACGCGATGTGGTCTGCCGTCATTGCCGCTATGGCAATGAGCTTCAACAGGTTGGCGTCCAGCCTCTGGTACGATCTCAGCTCGGTCATCTCTCCGCTCTCCTCCTCTGCGCTTCACATGCTTTGCAGGCGCAGTCCTTTTGCGTTTTCCATTATACGGCTTTGCCGTTTTACCTGTCAAGCCGATAAGCGGAGCCCCCGGCAGCACACAGCCGGAGGCTCCTGTATCTCTCACTCTCTTGGATCAAACAGATTTATCTTGGCAGCCGGCGGTACAGCCCCGTCACATGGCGCAGCCGGTCGGCAAGCTCATCGGTGATGCTGTCGGGCGCGGCACGCCACTTCCAGTTGCAGCCCAACGTGGAGGGAATGTTCATTCTCGCCTCGCTGCCCAGTCCCAGCAGATCCTGCATCGTCAGGATAACGGTGTCACCGGGGCTTTGCAGGGCACCGCACATCATGCCCCAGTTGGCACCCTCCGCTTCGGTCAGGCGCAAGTATTCCCACGCAAAGCGGGCGTCCTGCGGCGCAGCGGTGGAAAGCCAGCCCATGATGGTATCGTTATCGTGGGTGCCGGTATAGACCACACAGTGACGGGGGTAATTGTGCGGCAGGTAGTCGCTGTCCTCCCGACTGTCAAAGGCAAATTGCAGCACCTTCATGCCGGGGAAGCCGCACTCCTCCCGCAGGCGGTGAACGCCCTCGGTCAAAAAGCCCAGATCCTCTGCAATGATGGGCAGCTCGCCCAAAGCGGCACGCACCGCGTGGAACAGCTCGATGCCCGGACCCTGCCGCCATACGCCCTCACGGGCGGTAGCCGCTCCGCCGGGAATGGCATAGTAGCCCTCGAACCCGCGGAAGTGGTCAATGCGGATAATATCGTACAGGGCGGCGCTGGCACGGAAGCGGTCGATCCACCAGCGGTAGCCGTCCGCTTTCATGGCGTCCCAGCGGTACAGCGGGTTGCCCCACAGCTGCCCGTCAGCGGAAAAACCATCGGGCGGACAGCCTGCCACCTCGATCGGTTCATACTCCTCATTCAGCAGGAACTGCTCCGGTGCGCTCCACACATCGGCGGAATCCAGCGGCACATAGATGGGGATATCCCCGATGATGCGAACACCGCGCTCGTTGGCATACCCCTTCAGGGCATTCCACTGGCGGGTAAACAGATATTGCAGCATCATCTGGAAGCCGATTTCACCGGCATACTGCTCCCGCGCGGCGGCAAGCGCATCGGGCTGCCGCATTTTCAGCGGCTGCTCCCACTCATTCCACGGTCTGCCGCCGTGGGCGTCCTTCAGCGCCATAAACAGAGCATAATCCGGCAGCCAGCGCACATTCTCACGGCAGAACCATTCATAGTCTTCCGGTGGGTTTTGGGTAAAGCGCCGGTAGGCATGGTGCAGCACTTCATAGCGCAGGCGGTACATCTGTCCGTAGTCCACCGATGTCTCGCTTTCGCACCACGGCAGTCCCTCGTATTCGCTGCGCTCCAGCAGTCCGTCCCGCTCCAGCTGGGGCAGGTCAATAAAATACGGGTTGCCTGCCACCGAGGAAAAGGACTGATACGGCGAATCGCCGTAGCTGGTCGGGCCGATCGGCAGGATCTGCCACCATGTCTGCCCTGCCCGCTGCAAAAAGTCCACAAAGCGGTAGGCGTTATTCCCCATCGTGCCGATGCCGTAAGGCGACGGCAGGGAGGAAATATGCATCAGTATTCCACTGGTTCTCATATGCTCTCGCTCTCTTTTCTATCACTTATCACATCTTGGTATTTTGCTTACACGGCGGGGGCATCGCCCACGCTCTCGCCGTTTATTACCGTAAAGGGAACGGTCACCCGCCGTGCAGGCGCTCCGGTTTCTATGGCGTCCAGCAGGGTAGCAGTTGCCTCCTGTGCCAGCCGCTCCACCGATTGCCCGATGGTTGCAAGTCTCGGGGTCAGATACTCGCCCAGCGCCAGCCCGTCAAAGCCGATGATGGA
>CAKSYU010000015.1 GCA_934524965.1 uncultured Angelakisella sp. | reverse complement strand
ACTTGGGGCATAAAAAAGCCCTCCCTGTGTAAGGGAGGGTGGCAGCCGAATGGCTGACGGGAGGGTTGACGGCAGGAGACCGGTGTGCGAACAGCGCCGACAATCCCTCCGGTTCGCTGCGCTCACCACCTCCCTTTACACAAGGGAGGCTTGGGACTTCGCGGGTCGCGGTGAGAGGGTGCGGGAGTATGTTTGCCGCCGCAGGCGGAGCGGAAGAATAGCTTTGTCCTTTGCGGTGCGGTATGCTATAATCGGGAAAGAATGAAAATGCGGGAGGGCGGCGCGATGCGGCAGTACAATAAGGTCTATCTGGAGATCACCAACCGGTGCAACCTGCGGTGCAGCTTTTGCCCGGGGACGGGGCGGCAGCCCCGCACTTTAAGCGCCGCGGAGTTCCGCTTTTTGGCGGAGCGGCTGCGCCCTGCCACCCGTTACCTTTACCTGCACCTGATGGGGGATCCGCTGCTGCACCCTGAGCTGCCGGAGCTTTTGAAAATCGCGGGGGAGCTGGACTTTTTGGTGAACATTACCACCAACGGCACGCTGCTGCCGCAGACCGGCGGGGCACTGCTGGCTGCCCCTTCGGTGCGCAAGGTCAGCATTTCGCTGCACAGTCTGGAGGCAAACGACGGGCGGGAATTTTCCGCTTATTTGGAGCAGTGCGTTGCCTTTGCAAAAAAAGCCGCCGAAGCGGGCAAAATAACGGGGCTGCGGCTGTGGAACCTGGACGGCGAGGCGGCGGGGCAAAACGAACTGAACGCCCCAATTTTAGCGGCGCTGCACCGCGCGTTCCCTTTGGAATGGCAGCCGGTGCGGGAGGGCTTCCGGCTGGCGGAGCGCATCTTTTTGGAATTCGGGGAGCGGTTTGAGTGGCCTGACCTTGCGGCGGAGGAAGCGGCGGGGCAGGCATTCTGCTACGGGCTGCGGGACCAATTCGGGGTGCTGTGCGACGGCACCGTGGTGCCCTGCTGCCTGGACCATGAGGGCGACCTTGCTCTCGGCAATCTGTTCACTCAGCCGTTGGAGGAGATCCTTGCCTCGCCGCGGGCAAACGCTATCTATGAGGGCTTCAGCAACCGGCGCGCTGCCGAGGAATTATGCAAAAAGTGCGGCTATGCCCGCCGGTTCCACCGGTAATTTGGATAAAATGATAAAGAAACCGCCAAGTTTGTGCAAAAACTTATATATTCGCCGTATTACTTTTATATTGCGAATATGCTATACTGAAAAGGCTATGGCTGGGCGCTTTTGCCCTGCCGCGATATCATTAGGAATTATCCCCGGCGGAAGTGAAAAACGCCGTGGGGAAAGGAAAAAGAGGAGGTGTTGGTTCAATGGGTAATCTGTCGGAGTTCCTGATGGAGGAGCTGGAAGCGGCGACCGCATTTACTATCCCGATATTCGGCGGGATAGAGGTAGCGGAATCCACTGTGATCTCCTGGGTTATTATGGCGATCATCGTGATCCTTACCCTGGTACTGACCAGAAACATGAAAGTGGAAAACCCCGGAAAACTGCAGGTGGGCGTGGAATATGCCGTGACCGCCCTGCAAAATATCGTGCGGGGCATTGTGGGCAAGGAGGGCGAGCGCTATGTGCCGTACCTTGCCACGGTGCTGGTATTTTTGGGGATCTCCAACGTATTTGCCATAACAGGCATGAAGCCCCCCACAAAGGATATGAATGTGACCGCTGCGGTGGCACTGATGTCCATTATTCTGGTGCAGGTCGCAAGTATCCGGAAAAACAGGGTAAAGGGCTGGCTGAAGGGCTTTACCAAGCCGATCGCGGTCGTAACGCCCATCAATATCATGGAGTTGGCGATCCGTCCGCTTTCGCTGTGCATGCGACTGTTTGGTAACGTACTGGGCGCTTTTGTTGTTATGAAGCTGCTGGAGCATCTGGTGCCGATCATTCTGCCGGCGGTGTTCAGCCTGTATTTCGATTTCTTTGATGGGCTGATCCAGGCATATGTCTTTGTATTCCTCACGGGGCTTTTCATTAAGGAAGCCGTGGAGGACTGACCGTAAAAATCTCTCACAACACTTAAAATACATCGTGAAAAAGGAGAAAATCACTATGGGTACTCTTATGGCAATCGGCGCGGCTGTCGCGGTTCTTACCGGCATCGGTGCCGGCGTCGGCATCGGTATTGCAACCGGTAAAGCTACCGAGGCGGTAGCCCGTCAGCCCGAGGCGGACGGCAAGATCACAAAACTTCTGCTGCTGGGCTGCGCCCTGGCGGAAGCGACCGCTATTTACGGCTTTGTAATCGCACTTCTTATTCTGGTGCTGTGATAAGGAAAATAGAGAAAGGAAGGCGAGAAAAATGCTGAGATTGGATATAAATCTCGTATTCACCGTCATCAATCTGCTGATCCTCTATTTCTTTATGCGCAAGTTCCTGTTTGGCCGTGTCAACAAGATCGTAGAGGAGCGCAAGGCACTGATAGAGAAGCAATTTGCCGACGCCAAGACCGCGCAGGAAGCGGCGGACGGCATGAAGACGGAATATGAAGGCAAGCTGGCTGCCGCCACGGGCGAGGGCGAGGAGATCATAGCGCGCGCCAAGGCAGAAGCCAAGGAGCAGAGCGAAAAGCTGCTGGCGGCGACCGACGCCGAGCTGGAGCAGAAGCGCCGCCGCGCCGAGGAGACGATGGCGGTGGAGCGCGCCAACGCCCTGCGGGACATGAAGAGCGAGATCGCCGCGCTGGTAATAGACGCCGCCGCCAAGGCGGTGGGCGACCGCAACACCGAGCAGCAGGACAGACTGCTGTACGATAAGTTTATCGCGGAAGCAGGTGAAGCACATGGCGGCAAGATCCAGTGACGGCAAGCTGCAGGAGGTGCTGGAGAGCCTGAAAACCGACGGCGTGGAAGCGCTGGACCGACTGATGGACGCCTACGAGGAGCGCCGTGCCGAGCGTGCCAGCCGCCAAAAGGCGGTGCTGCGGTATGTAACGCCCCCCACAGAGGAGCAGTTAGGGCAGATCCGGGACTTTTTGCGGAAAAAATACAGCGATGAAGACCTGCCGCTGGAGCTTTGCGAAGATAAAGAGCTGCTGGGCGGCTTCTGCATTACGGTAGGCAGCGAGGAATACGACTGGAGCATGCGGGGTCGGCTGACCCAGATGAAGAACCGGCTGACCCAGACCCCCGAAATGCTTTCCCATTCCGGTGAGGTCATTGACCTGCTGCGCACCGAGATAGACGCTGCCGCCTTTGACGGCAAAGACCACGAGGTCGGCGAGATCCTGCGGGTGGGCGACGGCGTTGCCACTGTCAGCGGGATCCGTCACGCCGCCTACGGCGAGATCGTGCAGTTTGAAAGCGGCGTAAAGGGTATGGTGCAGGATATCCGCCGCGAGGAGATCGGTATCATTCTGCTGGGCAGCGAAAAGGGACTGTACGCCGGCAGCCGGGTGGTACGCACCGAGCGTAGCGCCGGTGTACCGGTGGGCGAAGCCTTTTTGGGGCGCGTGGTGGACGCCATGGGCACCCCCATTGACGGCAAGGGCGTGGCGGAGCCCGCGGGCTACCGACCCATCGAGAATGCCGCCCCCACCATCAAGGACAGAAAGTCCGTCTCGGTGCCGATGGAGACCGGTATCCTTGCCATTGACAGTATGTTCCCCATCGGGCGCGGTCAGCGTGAGTTGATCATCGGCGACCGCCAGACCGGTAAGACCTCCATTGCCACCGATACCATTCTGAACCAGAAGGGCAAGGGCGTAATCTGCATCTATGTCGCCATCGGGCAGAAGGCTTCCACCGTTGCCAAGGTGGTTTCCACGCTGGAGCGTCATGGCGCGATGGAGTATTCCATCGTCGTTTCCGCAACGGCAAGCGATCCGGCTTCGCTGCAGTATATTGCCCCCTATGCCGGTACCGCAATGGCGGAATACTTTATGTATCAGGGAAAGGACGTTCTGATCATCTACGACGACCTTTCCAAGCACGCGGTGGCTTACCGCTCGCTGTCGCTGATTTTGGAGCGCAGCCCCGGGCGCGAGGCTTACCCCGGCGATGTATTCTATCTGCACAGCCGCCTGCTGGAGCGCAGCAGCCGCCTGACCCCCGAAATGGGCGGCGGCTCCATTACCGCGCTGCCCATCATTGAAACGCAGGCAGGCGATGTTTCCGCCTATATTCCCACCAATGTGATTTCCATCACCGACGGACAGATCTATCTGGAGACGAACCTCTTTAATGCAGGTCAGCGTCCGGCGGTCAATGTCGGTCTGTCGGTTTCCCGCGTGGGCGGTGCAGCCCAGACCAAGGCAATGAAAAAGGCAAGCGGATCGATCCGCATCGATCTGGCGCAGTACCGCGAGATGGAGGTCTTTACCCAGTTCAGCAGTGACCTGGACGACACCACCCGCGAGCAGCTGAGCTACGGCAAGGGACTGATGGAGGTGCTGAAGCAGCCGCTGTACCGCCCTCTTTCGATGGCGGAGCAGGTCATCACGCTGGTGGTGGCAACGGCAAAGGGCTTCCTTGCGGTTCCGCTGACCGAGATCAAGGCCTATCAGATGGGACTTTTGGACTATGTGCAGGAAAACCACAGCGAGATCATTGCAGCGCTGGAGGAAACCAAGGCGCTGGACGATACGCTGCGGGAGGCGATCCTGACGGCGGCTGCCGAGTATAAGGGCAGGTGATGACATGGCAAGCGCGAGAGATATTCAAAGCCGTATCAAAAGCGTGCAGGATACCATGAAAATCACCAACGCCATGTACCTGATCTCCTCGACCAAGGTGAAAAGGGCGCGCCGCGCGCTGACAGAGGCGCTGCCGCACTTTGAGCAGTCAGAGGAGCTGATCGCAGAGATCCTGCGCGATCTGCCGGAGCTGGAAAACCGGTACTTCGGTACCGGCGAGCCGATCCCCGGCGGAAAAAAGGGATACCTGATCATCAGCGGAGACAAGGGACTGGCAGGCGCCTACAACCATAACATTGTAAAATTTGCCGAGGGCATACTGAAAAACGAGAAAGACTCCATTGTTTTTGTGGTGGGGCAGTTGGGTGCGCTGGCGCTGCAGAAGGGCGGCTACGCGGTAGACCGGCGCTTTGCCGGAACGGCGCAGCGCCCCACCGTGGTGCGTGCCAGACAGATCGCCGCGGAGCTGTGCGATAAATTCTACCGCGGAGAGCTGTGCGAGGTGGATATCATCTATACCCGCATGGAGGAGCACGGCGAGGAGGCGACCCCCAGACTGCAGAAGCTGCTGCCGCTTTCGGCGGAGGCTTTCCGCCCCGCGGCAGGGAAGCCCCAGCAGCCGCAGCAGGTGACCTATCTGCCGGACGCCGGCGCGGTACTCGGCTCCATTGCCCCCAACTACCTGACAGGGTATCTGTTCGGGGCGCTGGTGGAGGCATTTTGCAGCGAGGAAAACGCCAGAATGCTTGCAATGAAATCCGCGACGGACAGCGCTGCAGATATGCTGCGGGAGCTTTCCGTCATCTATAACAGTGTGCGCCAAGCCGCCATTACCCAGCAGATCGTAGAGGTAGCGGGCGGCGCCAAGGCGCAGAAAAGGAAGAAAACATCATGATGAAAGGGTTAATTACAGAGGTGCAGGGTCCCGTGGTGGACGTTTTGTTCCCCGAGGGTCATCTGCCCTTCATCAAAGATGCGCTGACGGTACAGAACGGCGGGCACACCTGCGTGATGGAGGTCGCCCAGCACATGGGCGGCAACACCGTGCGGTGCATCATGCTTTCCCCCAGTGAGGGGCTGTGCCGCGACATGGAGGTGATCGCCGAGGGCGGCGGCATCAAGGTGCCGGTGGGCGAGCGCACGCTGGGTCGTCTGTTTAATGTGACCGGCGAGGTCATAGATGACGGCGAGCCGCTGCCGGAGGGCGAAAAGTGGTGTATCCACCGCGACCCGCCCGGCTTTGCCGACCAGAGCCCCGTAGTGGAAATTCTGGAGACCGGCATCAAGGTCATCGACCTGCTGGCGCCCTATGCCAAGGGCGGTAAGATCGGTCTGTTCGGCGGCGCGGGCGTCGGTAAAACGGTGCTCATTCAGGAGCTGATCACCAATGTGGCGACCGAGCACGGCGGCTATTCCATCTTTACCGGCGTGGGAGAGCGCTCCCGCGAGGGCAACGACCTGTGGACCGAAATGGGCGAAAGCGGCGTACTGAAAAAGACGGCGCTGGTATTCGGACAGATGAACGAGCCGCCCGGGGCACGCATGAGAGTGGGTCTGACCGGACTGACCATGGCGGAGTATTTCCGTGATGTGGAGCACCAGGACGTGCTGCTGTTCATTGATAACATTTTCCGCTTTGTACAGGCAGGCAGCGAGGTTTCCGCCCTGCTGGGGCGCATGCCCAGCGCCGTAGGCTACCAGCCCACGCTGGCGACCGAGCTGGGTGAATTGCAGGAGCGTATCGCCTCCACCAATAACGGCTCGATCACCTCGGTGCAGGCGGTATATGTGCCTGCCGACGACCTGACCGACCCCGCCCCCGCGACGACCTTTGCCCATCTGGACGCGACCACCGTGCTTTCCCGTAAGATCGTGGAGCAGGGCATTTATCCGGCGGTCGACCCGCTGGAATCCACCTCCCGTATTCTGGAGGCGGAAATTGTGGGGGAGGAGCACTATGAGACGGCGCGCGCGGTGCAGAAGATCCTGCAGAAGTACAAGGAATTGCAGGATATCATCGCGATCCTTGGTATGGAGGAGCTTTCCGACGAGGACAAGGTGACCATCTACCGCGCGAGAAAGATCCAGAAGTTCCTTTCGCAGCCGTTCCATGTGGCGGAGAACTTTACCGGTGTGCCCGGTAAGTATGTTCCCGTCAAGGATACCATTCGCTCCTTTAAGGCGATCATTGACGGCGAGATGGACGAATACCCCGAGTGGGCGTTCTTCAATGTGGGTACCATCGAGGACGTCATAGAGAAAGCCAAGCAGGGCGTGTAACGACCGGAAAGGAGAGGTGCCGGAATGGAAGCCTTTACACTGAAGGTCATTGGCTTTTCCCGCGTGTTTTACGAGGGGGAAGCGATACAGCTGCAGCTGCCGATCCAGGACGGTTCGATGGGCATTATGGCGCACCACGAGGCGGCGGTCATCGGGATCGTGCCGGGGACGTTGCGTTTGCAGCAGCCGGACGGCGAATGGCAGACCGCGGTGGTGGACGCCGGCTTTGCCCGTGTGGGAGATAACGCCGTGAGCGTGCTGGTGGAGGAGGTGCTGCGTCCCGAGGAGATCGACGAGGAGCGCGAGCGCCGCGCCCTTGCCGAGGCACAGGAAGAGCTGCGCCAGAAGCACAGTGTGCTGGAGTGCCAGAACGCGGAGATGACCATTCTGCGGAGTCTGGCAAGGCTGCACGCGAAAGGAATATTTTTATCCTGATAAAATAAAGAAACGGGGGCTGCCTGCTGGAAAAGCGGGTGGCTCCTGTGCTATACTGGGGAAAATAGCAAAAGGGAAAGCCTGTGCAAGGGGAAAGGCGGCAGCCCGCGCGCCCGATGGGGCGTGCGGGAGCGGGGCGAAGCCCCGCGGCTCCGCCGCCGGACTGCTCCTCTGCTGCGAGGAAAAGGAGAAAAGGAAGATGAGCGTATTCTGCTGCCCGAACTGTGGGCGACCGCTGACCGGCGAAGAACGGCGGCTGGTGTGTCCGGCGGGGCACAGCTTTGATAAAGCGAAGAGCGGCTATGTAAACCTGCTGCTGAGCCAGCAGACAGGGCAGAAGCACCACGGCGATGACAAGCTGATGGTAAAGGCACGGAGCGCCTTTCTGGAGCGGGGATACTACGACCCGATGCGGCAGGAGCTGATCAGGCAGGGCTTGGCAGCGGCACGGCAGGGCATGACGGTGCTGGACGCGGGCTGCGGCGAGGGCTACTACACGGCGGAGCTGGCAAGGCGGCTGCGGGAGGCGGGGTTCCAGCCGAAGGTGGCGGGGATCGATATTTCCAAGGCGGCGCTGCAGGAGGCGGCACGGCGGGATAAAGAGACGGAATACGCGGTAGCAAGCTGCTTCCATCTGCCGGCGGCGGGGGAGAGCGTTGACCTGCTGCTTTCGGTATTCGCGCCGTATTGCGGGGAGGAATTCCTGCGGGTGCTGCGACCGGCGGGGCGGTTTATCATGGTGATCCCGCTGGAAAACCACCTGTATGGGCTGAAGGAAGCCATTTACGAAAAGCCGTATCGCAACGAGGTGAAGCCGTATGAGCTGGCGGGCTTTGCGCTGGAGGAGAGCCGTGAGCTGCGGTATGAGATCACGCTGCGGGGGCAGGAGGAGATAGAAAGTCTGTTTATGATGACGCCCTACTACTACAAGACGGGGGCGGCAGACCAGCAGAAGCTGCGGGAGAAAACCGAGCTGACAACGCCGGTGGAATTCGCAGTGTTGAGATACAGAAAGTTGTAATAGTAGAAAAAATACAAATTGTATTTGATGTGAGCAAGAAAAGACCCCGTAAGGCGCTGCATGAGGCGCCCCGCGGGGTCTTTCTATGGAAAAAAGGAGTAAATATCGGGAGATCAGCCGCCGAGGTAGGCTTTCTGTACCTGATCGCTGGCTTCCAGCTCGGCGCCGGTGCCGGAGAGGACGATGCGTCCTGTCTCCAGTACATAGGCGCGGTCGGCAACATCCAGCGCTGCCTGCGCGTTCTGCTCCACCAGCAGAATGGTGGTGCCCGCCGCGTGCAGCTCCCGAATGATCCCGAAGATCTGCTCCACCAGAATAGGGGCAAGACCCATCGAAGGCTCATCGAGCATCAGCAGCTTGGGGTGGCTCATCAGGGCGCGCCCCATGGCAAGCATCTGCTGCTCACCGCCGGAAAGGGTGCCGGCGATCTGGCGGCGGCGCTCCAGCAGGCGGGGGAAGCGCTGGTAAACGCTTTCAAGATCCGCCTCGATGCCGGAGACGGGCTGGCTGAAGGCGCCCATTTCGAGATTTTCCTGCACCGTCATCTGCAAAAAGACATGACGACCCTCCGGCACCTGCGCCAGCCCCATGCCCACCAGCTTGTGGGCGGGGACGGTGTGCAGATCCTTGCCGTTAAAGACAACGGAGCCGGAGCGGGGGTGAAGCAGCCCCGAAACGGTATTCAGAATGGTGGATTTGCCGGCGCCGTTGGCGCCGATGAGGGTGACGACCTCGCCCTCGTTGACCTCAAAGGAGACGCCCTTGACGGCATGAATGCTGCCGTAGTAGACATGAAGATCACTGACCTTTAGCATTTCACTCATATTCATGCCTCCTTTTTGCGTCCCAGATAGGCTTCGATGACCTTGGGATCGGATTGAATGTCCTCCGGCGAGCCTTTGGCGATGATACGCCCGAAGCTGAGCACCGCGATGCCCTCGCAGATATTCATAACGAGGTTCATATCGTGCTCGATGAGCAGAACAGCGATCTTGAAGGTATCGCGGATCGTGCGGATATTTTCCATCAGCTCGGCGGTCTCCGAGGGGTTCATGCCGGCGGCAGGCTCATCAAGCAGCAGCAGGCAGGGATTGGTCGCCAGAGCGCGCAGGATCTCCAGTCGGCGCTGGGCACCGTAGGGCAGGCTGCCCGCCTTGGCATTCGCAAACTGCTCCATATGGAAAATGGAGAGCATCTCCATGGCACGCTCGTGGGCGATGCGCTCGCCTTTCCAGTAGGCGGGCAGACGGAAGATGCCGCTTGCCATATTGTATTTGATCTGGCTGCTCATGGCGACGGTGATGTTTTCCTCCACCGTCAGCTCCGAGAACAGGCGGATATTCTGGAAGGTACGGGCAATGCCGGCGCGGTTGACCTGCGCGGTGGTCATGCCGTGGATATCCTTGCCGTCCAGCAGAATGGTGCCGTGGGTGGGCTGATACACCTTGGTAAGCAGGTTGAAGATGGTGGTCTTACCGGCGCCGTTGGGACCGATGAGTCCGGCGATCTCGGTACGGCCGATGGTGATATCAAAATTATCGACTGCCTTCAGTCCGCCGAAGGTCACGCCGAGGTCGATGCACTCCAGAATGGGGCTGACATCGGCGTCACGCTCCGGCAGCAGCGCCACACTGCGGTTGACCGGAACCAGCTTGGTTTTATTGTGGGTCTTGACAGACATTTAGGTGCCCTCCTTCTGCAGTGATTTTCCCTTTTTCTTTTTGGCACGGCGGAGGATCTCTGCCGGACGCAGCCGGCGGAAGAATTCCTTCATGGTGGGGTTGTTGGTCGCCAGCATGACGATGATGAGCACGATGGCGTACAGCAGCATGCGGTAATCGGCAAACTCACGCATTGCCTCCGGCAGGGCGGTAAGCACAATAGCAGCAATGATAGACCCCGGAATGCTGCCCATGCCGCCCAGTACCACGATGACAAGGATCTCGATGGACATATTGTAATCGAAGGTGGCAGCCTTGATATTGGCGAAGAAGTGACCGTACAGTACGCCCGCGGCACCGGCGAAGAACGCGGCAAGCATGAACACCGTAAGCTTGTAGCGGGTGACATCAATGCCGACCGATTCGGCGGCGATGCGGTTATCACGGATCGCCATGATGGCGCGTCCCTGCTTGGAGCGCTTGAGGTTCATCATTACAAGAATGGTGAGCAGCACCAGCACGATGGCGTAGGGCAGCAGCTTTTTGGCATTGGAATAGATGGGATTGGTATTGAGACCCAAAGCGCCGCCGGTGATATCAAGGTTGGTGATGATGCTTTTGATGATCTCGCCGCAGGCGAGGGTGACGATGGCGAGGTAGTCGCCCTTAAGACGCAGGGCGGGCAGACCGACCGCAAGCCCGAAGACCGCGGCGATAAGACCGCCGATGACCATGCTGAGCGGCAGGCGCACCGGCATGGGCAGGACATCGACCAGCGCGATGGAAACAAGGCAGCCGGAGAAAAGACCGACCGACATGAAGCCCGCGTGACCGAGGGAAAGTTCACCCAAAAGACCGACGACAAGGTTGAGCGAGACCGCGAGCACGATGTAGACGGAGATGGGAATGATCATATTGGAGAACTGGCGGGTAAGACTGCCGCCATACAGGAGGTAAGCGACCACTGCGTAAACGACTGCAACCAGTACGAAGGTCAGAAGATCGCTGGAAAACTTGAATTTTTTCTGTTTCATCTTCTTACACCTTCTCATTCATCGTTTTACCCAGCAGACCGGTGGGCTTGACCACCAGCACCACGACCAGAACGCCAAAGACGATGGCATCTGCCCACAGGGTGGAAATATAGGTCTTGGAAAGCTGCTCAATGAGACCGAGCAGGATACCGCCCAGCATGGCGCCGGGCACCGAGCCGATGCCGCCGAATACGGCGGCGGTAAATGCCTTGATGCCGGGCATGGCGCCGGTGGTGGGCTTGATGTAGATATAGGACATGCCGTAGAAGATACTGGCGACAGCGGCAAGCGCGGAGCCGATGGCAAAGGTGAGGGTGATGGTGCGGTTGACGCTGATGCCCATGAGCGCCGCGGCGGCTTTATCCTCGCTGACGGCGCGCATCGCCTTGCCCATGCGGGTGCGGTTGATAAAGAAGGAAAGCACCACCATGATAAGCGCGGTGACCAGCAGGGTAAGAATGGTGATGCCATCGATGGTGACACCGCCGATGGTGATGTCTCCCAGATGAACGAGAGTGGGATATGCCTTCTGCTGGGAGCCAAACAGGATCAGCGCAAGGTTTTGCAAAAAGTAGCTGACGCCGATGGCGGTGATAAGGACGCTGAGGGGCGGCGCCTGACGCAGCGGCTTATACGCCAGAAATTCGATGAGGACGCCGAGCAGCGCACAGACGAGAATGCTGATCAGCACAGCGATGAGAGGAGGCAGACCCATTTGCGCCACGGTGATGATGCCGGCATAGGCGCCGATCATGATGATATCGCCGTGGGCAAAGTTCAGCATCTTGGCGATGCCGTACACCATGGTGTAGCCCAGCGCGATAAGCGCATAAATGCTGCCCAAACTGAGACCGCTGATTAAGGTTTGGATAAAGTGTGTCATGGTAAGTTCAATCCTTTATAGATAGGCTTGTGCCTCCGGACAGGAGAGCCTGTCCGGAGGACGCCGTTTTGACGGGATAGAAATGCCGGAGAATAATTACTCGTGGCTGTCAAACAGGGTGCCGACGCCATCATAGTAGAGAATTGCGCTGGCATTCTTGCTGGTGTTGCCGTCCGAGCCCCAGGTCATGGTGCCGGTAACGCCCTCGACGGTGAGAGAGGTAAGTGCAGAGGCAAGCGCATCGCCGCTGGTGGAGCCGGCTTTTTCGATAGCAGCCTTGATGACATAGACGGCATCATAGGCATCGGCAGCAAACTGATCGGGGGTAGCGCCGTAGGCTTCCTGATACTTTTTAACGAAGCTCTGAACATTTTCGGAGGGGTTATCGGCAGCGAAGGGGGTGAGCATCAGAACATTGTTGGCAATGGTGGGATCCTGCTCAACCTTGCCGAGAATACCATCAAGACCATCGGCGCCGAAGAAGTAAACATCACCGGCAAACTTGCCGCGAGCCTGCGTAAGGAAGGTAGAGGCTTCCTCTGCATAGATGGGGATAAACACCAGCTTGACGCCGGAGGCGACCAGTGCATTGACCTGAGTGGAGAAATCGGTGCTGGTGGAGGCAGTGAAGGTCTGGGTTTCGGCAATGGTGATGCCCAGCTTGCCGCACTGATCTACGAAAGCGTTGTACAGACCGACGGAGTAGTCGACATCGCTCTGGTACAGGACGCCGACGGTATCAACGATGTTGTTTTCCTTGATGTACTGGGCAGCGGCGGCTCCCTGATAGGAATCGTAGAAGCAGACGCGGAATGCGCGGCTGTTGCCCTCGATGCACTTGTCGGCGGAGCCGGAGGGGGTAAGCAGCAGAACATCATCGTCACGGGCTGCCGCTACAACGGAGGCATTCTCGCCGGAGAGAACGCAGCCGAGAGAGACCTCCATGCCCCAGTCCATCAGCTTGCCGTAGGCATTGACGGCGCTTTCGCTGTCGCCCTGGGAATCCTGATAGCTGAGCTCGACCTGCTTGCCGGCGATGCCGCCTGCTTCGTTGATCTCCTTGACGGCAAGCTCGGCGCCGTACTTTTCGGACAGACCATAGTTGGCATAGGGACCGGTCATGGGACCGATGCCGCCGATCTTAACGGTAGTGCTTTCGTCGGTGCTATTGCCGCCGTTATTGGCGGGCTCGCTGCCGCAGGCAGCAAGGGCTGCGACCATAAGAACAGCCATCATCATGCAAAGAAACTTTTTCATTTTTTCTTACTCCTTTATGAAATGTATTGACTATATATACAAAAAGCGGTTCCGCCGTTTGGCAGAACCGCTTACTGTATCGAAAACAGTTATCGCAAATTCATTCCCAAAACGACCAATATCATCGGCAGCATAATCAGCAGGGGCAGTCGAATAATGCCCAGCAGGCTAATAATGACCGCAACAAAAATGGACGCCATAATCATGGCGCCCATCATAATGACGATATTGGAGGCAGAAGCAGTGCAGGCAGAAGAAGCCTCTGTGCAGGCAGAAGCAAAACGACGGCACTGATTGGCGGCAGAGAACATCTTCATGCAAGGGCTCCTTTCCTTCACCGCTTGGGTGAACTGATCTTTGATGTTGCAATTTTAGCGCTTTAGTGCAATGCTGTCAAGCTGAAAATCTGACAAATGCACACAGGAAATCGGATAAAATTTTCGACAACAGGGAGAAAATACACAAAAGGGACGAAAATTATGGGGGATTTCCCAAATATAATTTATGGCGCGCTAAGGAACCATAAATTTTACTGCGGGAAGCTATCCAGCCGGTGCAGCACTTTTTTAAGGAAGAAAAGCGACGAGATCAGGCAGACGACCTCCGCGATGGGGAATGCCAGCCAGACATCATCAAGAATGCCGGTGAGGGAGAAAAGGTACGCCACCGGAATGAGGACAATGAGCTGACGCCCCAGCGAGACCAGCATACTGTACATGCTTTTGCCCAGTGCCTGGAACACGCTGCTGGCAACGATACTGACAGCGGCAAGCGGGTAGGTGAACGAGGTGATGCGGAATGCCGGAATACCAATGGCGATCATGGCTTCTGAGGCATCGAACAGGCGCAGCAGCGGCACTGGCAGGAAGAAGAACGCTGCCCAGCCCAGCAGCATGATGGTAACGGCGGTGACCATGGAGGTGCGGATCGCCAGATGGATACGCCCGCGGTTCTGCGCGCCGTAATTGTAGGCGACGATGGGCACAACGGCATTATTAAGACCGAACAGCGGCATAAAGAAGAAGCTGTTGAGCTTGAAATATACACCGTAGACCGCCGACGCGGTGGTACTGAATGCCAGCAGGATCTGGTTCATCAGATAGGTGGTGACAGAGCCGATGGCGGTCATCAAGATAGAGGGGAAGCCGATGGCGTAGATCTCGCCGATGAGGGGAAAATCAAAACGGATCTTTTTAAGATTGACACGGACATCGGAATTATGCTTCTGGTTGAGGATAATGCCCAGCACCGCGGCGACAAGCTGACCGATGATGGTGGCGTAGGCAGCGCCCTTGACGCCCATGGCGGGACAGCCGAGGAGACCGAAGATCATAATGGGGTCGAGAATAATATTGATGATGGCGCCGATGCCCTGAATGAACATGGTGATGAGGGTTTGACCGGTGCCCTGCAGCATACGCTCGGCGGTAATCTCCACAAAGATGCCGATGGAACCAATGCAGACGATGGAGAGGTACTCCGTGCCGTACTGGGCGATGATGGGGGAGACGCCCTTCTGCATGGAGAAGTAGAGCTGAGAGCCGAAAGCGCCGAACAGCGCAAATACCACGGCGGTGCAGACCGAGAGCAGCAGCCCGACATTGGCGACTTCCTCGGCGCCCTCGCGGTTTTTCTCGCCCAAACGGCGGGAGAGCAGAGCGTTCATACCCACGCCGGTGCCGGTGGCAAAGGCGATCATCAGGTTTTGAATGGGGAACGCCAGCGAAACGGCGGTAAGTGCGTCCTCGCTGATTCGGGAGACGAAGATGCTGTCTACTATATTATAGAGCGCCTGAATGAGCATGGAGATGATGAGCGGCAAAGCCATATTAAAAATGAGCTTTTTGACCGGCATCGTTCCCATCTTGTTTTCTTTGGGCATGGAATTGACGGACATGACGACCTCCGTAAAAGTAATTTTGCATAAATAAAGACACAAAGTATAGTATACTCTTACAAAAATAGATTGTCAACGAGAGAAGAAAAAGGGAACAAAAGGAAGAAAAAGGAGGGCACCGACCGGGGAGACAAGACCGGTCGGCACCCTGAGCTAAGAGTGAGAGATGGTAGCTTTTTTACGCTTCAAGCTCCTTCATGCGCTTCGCGAGGAAGGCATCGAAGTTCGCGATGATCTGATCGAAGGGCTGGGAGGCGTCATCGAGACCCAGACCGTAGAACGGGGGCATGGGCAGCCCGCGCTCGCGGATCGCCTTCTGCATTTCATCGACATAGACGCCGACGCCCTCGATAACGGCATCGCCGTAATCCAGCGGAGCCTCGGGGGGGCCGCCCCAGTTTTCGTCCCAGCTGGTCAGCCCGCAGCCGCAGGTGGGGGAACCGTCGCAGCATAGCACCGCCACAGTATCATAATCCATCTGCATATAGGAGTACATGTAGTCTACTTCCTTTTCCGCCAGCTGACGGCAGTGACGGCGGAATCCGACATTATCATAGAGATTCTTGGTGTGCTGCCAGCGCTGGATACCGAGATACAGCGTCTCGGGGCAATCCATCTGCTGTACGCCCAGGTCGTACTTCGCCAGAATATCGATGAATTCCTTGCTGAAGCCGCCGTAGCGCGCCAGCGGAAGCACCTTGTTATTGGTATTCAGCAGGCAGCTGGAGCAAAAGACGATCTTTTTGCTGCGTTCGTCATTTTTATTGTTCATTGCCATAAGATTTGCCTTCCTTTGCTTAGAGATTTTCCGCGGTGAGACGGAAATCAATATTTTCCTGCCTGCCCTCAAATTCCAGCGTGCGGCGGGCGGGCACCGTGCGGCAGACGATACGACCGCGGCGAATGACATAGAGGCACTCGCTTTGCAAGCGGATCGCGTCGAATTCGCTTTCGGCGTCCAGTACGATCATGTTGGCGGGATTGCCGACTGCCAGACCGTAATCCTTAAGGCACATGGTGCGGGCACTGTTGCAGGTGATCATATCAATGAGCTGGGTGACCTGCGGATAACCGCTGAGCTGGGCATAGTTCATCAGCAGGGCGGCGCCGGCAAGCGGCGAGCCCTTGCCCATGGGATACCACGGGTCCATGATGTCATCGCTGCCGATGCAGACATTGATGCCGTTTGCCAGCAGTTCATCGACACGGGTGTGACCGCGGTGACGGGGATAGCCGTCGGTGCGGTTCTGCAGGCAGGAGTTGGCGAAGGGATTGGTGACCATATTCATCTGGGCTTTTTTAAGGAAGCCCATGAGCTTGAATGCGAAGTCATTGTTGTAGTTGTGCATGGCGGTGGTGTGGCTTGCCGTAACACGACCCTGCATTCCGCGGACGATGGTCTCTCGCGCCATCGCCTCGACATAGCGGGACTGGTCATCAGTGTTTTCATCGCAGTGGATATCGATGAGCGCGCCGTACTTTTCCGCAAGGTCAAAGACGAACTTGACATCGCGCAGACCGTCCTCGGGGCTGTACTCCATGTAGGGCAGACCGCCCACAACATCGCAGCCCAGCTTCATGGCATTTTCCATCAGGTCGGTGTGACCCTTTTCGGTGAAGATACATTCCTGCGGGAATGCGACGATCTGAAGATCGACAAGATCCTTCATTTCCTCGCGGACCTCCAGCAGCGCTTCCACCACGGTGCCGGTCGGCTCGGTGGCATCGGCGTGGGTACGCAGGAACATGGAGCCGTTGGCGACCTCCCACTTGATGACATCGCGGGCGTTCTTCTTGATGGTCTCCTTGGTGAGACCCTGCATGCGCTCGCCCCAAATGTTGATGCCCTCGATGAGGGTGCCGCTCATATTGTAGCGGGGCTTGCCGACGCTTAGGACGGCGTCTAGATGCAGGTGGGCATCGCAGAATGGGGCGGAGACCAGCTTGCCGGCGACATCAATGACCTCATCGGCGGGATAGGAAAGCCCGACCCCGATCTCGGCAAAGACGCCGTCCTTGATGTAGAGATCGGTGAGCTCTTGATGACCGCGCATTCTGGCGTTTTTGATGAGAATAGTGCTCATAGTTTAGTTACCGCCTTTCTCCACGGATCATTTCTTATCGGCGACCAGCCAGTACAGGATACCGATGACGAGGAAGGTGGGAATGCAGGAACCGAGAACCGGCCAGAAGTAATAGAGCAGGTTGTACATAACGGCGCCGATGAGCCAGATGATGATGGCTTTCCAGTTAAAGCCGCCCTTGAACCAGTACTTGGAGGAACTGTCCTCTGCCAGCATTTCCTCGGGAACCACTTTCTGCTTCTTGATGAGGAAGTAATCCACCAGCATGATAGCGATAAGCGGAACGAAGATGGAGCCGACGATGGTGAGGAAGCTGATGAAATGACCGATGAGGTTGGGAATCAGGGCGATGCCGGTCATAACGATGCCGCCGATGCCGATGATCTGCCAGGGCTTCGCCTTGGGCCAGACATTGACAAAGGAGATGGAGGCGGAGTAGAGGTTCATAACATTGGTGGTAACAGAGGACAGCACGATGATGAGCAGTGCGGGAATACCGAGACCCAGAGAAAGCAGCATATCAACAGGGTTGGCATTGCCGGTGGTCATGTAGGAGATGCCGCCCACGAACATGAAGCCCGCAGCACCGGCGAGGGAGCCGATGAGGGTGCCCCAGCTGGAGGAGGACTTGCTCTTGGCGTAGCGGGTGTAGTCGCAGACCATGGGCCCCCACGCAAAGGCGTTGCTGGCTACGATATCAAGACCGGCAAGCAGACCGATGGCGGCGACGGGCTGATAATTGGTGATGCTGCTCCAGCCGTAGTTCTTGATGATGAGAACGGCGGAAACAACGGTAAGGATCGCCAGCAGCGGAACGGAAACACGCTGCAGCCAGGTGATGGAACGCACACCGTAAGCGGTGATGACGAGCTGAACGATGCCGGTGACAACGATCCACAGAGCAAGGTTCTCAAAGCCGGTCATTGCCTTGATGATGCTGTTGATGGAAGCACCGCAGATAACGGTAACATTGGCGCCCCAGCCCAGCAGCTGAATGCCATTGGCGACAGAGGGCAGATAGGAGCCCTTGACGCCGAAGGTCATGCGGGTGGCAGCCATGGTGGGGATACGGACATTGAAGCCGATGACGCCCAGTGCCAGCAGGGGCAGGAATACCAGAATATTGCCGGCGATGAGAATGAGCATCATTTTGCCGAAGCCCAGCTCTGCCAGCGAGCCGCCGATCATCAGACGGGGGACGGCGACATTGGCACAGAACCAGATGAATGCCATATCCCACAGACCGGTTTTCTGTTCGGTCAATGGGGTTACGACCAAGCCTTCCTTTTCTAATTTCATAAAACTACACTCCTCAAATATTCTTGAATCTTTCTATTTTTGAACTCTGTTTTGTGCGCGCGCCACACATTACAGCTTCATGTTACCGTCATTATTCGGGAGTGTCAAATGAGGGAAAGGGGGCTTTGCCCAAAAAGAACGGAAAAACATTGCTTTTCAGGCGGGAAAAGTGTATTATTTACGCAAAAGAGGATTTTCCATTCTGAATTACAGTGAAAAAAGTGCTGAATTTTACAAACATGCAAAAAAAGAAACAACAATTTGACGATTTTGAACAAGAAAAAGGAATAGCCATGGGCAATACCATCATGTGGAAATATAGGAAAATGTATTTTTACGCAAATTATTGCCTCTAAAAGCGATTAGCAGAGGATAAAACGGTAAACTGCACAAAAGGAATACCGTATTTTTGGCAAAATGCAAGGGAGGGCAAATATGGCGACCATTCAGGAGATCGCGGCGCGCGCGGGAACATCGGTAGCGACGGTATCGCATGTCATCAACCGGACACGGTTCGTCAGTGACGAACTGCGCAGCCGGGTGGAGCGGGCGATGGAAGAGCTGGGCGCGCCGAAGCAGGAGCGGCGGAAGATCACGGTGGGCTTTTTGCTGCGCAACTACCGGTGCAGCTTTGCCGAGGACCTGATCGACGCCCTGCACTGCTGCGGGGATATCCACAGCCGCGAGGAGCTTTCTCACCGCGTGGTGGGTCCGGGGGATATCGAGGTGGTCTCGATATTGGTAAAGACCGAGATGACGCTGCAGGAGCTGAAAACCTACCAGAAGCGCTACGGGCTGGATTATATCATACTGGACTACACGGTGCGGCTGGTGCAGACCCGCCACCACGAGACGGTGGAGGCGCCCATCATCTTCCTGAACCACGACCCGAAGGTGTACCCGCGCTGCTACCACATCAACTTTGATTACCGCGCGGCGATGGTGGCGGCGCTGCGGCATATGGTCTCACTGGGGCACCGCAATATTTTAGTCATCACCCCCAGGGAAAACCCCTATACCAACCGGCTGGTGCTGGAGACCTGCAAGCTGTTCTACAAGCAGAACCACATGGTATTCCCCGATGAAAATCTGGTGGAGATCGAAACCTACCTGTTCCGCACGCTGGCGCTGGAAAACCTGGACCAGGTGCTGGGGACGCTGCAAAACCGCGGTATCACCGGCATCATCACCACCGAAATGATGGCGACGATGCACGTGGTGGATTATCTGCGCCACAAAGGGGTGGATATGCCGCAGGATATCTCGCTGCTGGCGATCGGGGATATTTTCCTAACCAAGTACTTGTTCTTCAACCGCACCCGCATCGATATGAGGATCATCGAGGTGGTGCAGGATATCATCAGCATTATAAAAGGGAATGGCAGCCAGCACTTTTACAGCGTTTCGCCGGAATTTATCACCGGCGACAGTACCAAGGCGCTGGTCTTTGACCAGTTTGACCGCCCGGGCGTCAGCCAGCATTCACTGGAGCTCTCCGAGGCGGATATCCAGAAGGTGCGTGCCGGTGACTACAAGGTATGTGTTTCCGCATTTATGGAAACGACGCCGGTTTCCCATTCCCAGCTGGAGGGGCTGCGCGACGGGCTGAATACATTGGGGATCCACATGGTGCATAAAACCGACGCCCACGGCAGCTACGAGATACAGAATTTGCAGTTACAGGGCTTCGCCGCGGCAAAGCCGGATGCCGTTATCTGTATCCCCAATCTTGATGAGAGCAGCGTTTCGCCATTCCGCAAACACCTGCCCCGCCGTACCAAGGTGCTGTTTTCCTCCTGCGCGCCGACAGGCTTTACTGCGAACCAGTATGATTGCTGCATTGCCAGCAACATGGTGGAAAGCGGCAAGCAGGCAAGCTGGCTGCTGGGCAAATATATGACGGCGCACGGGCTGACCCACGCCGCCTATCTGTGCTATGGCGGGGATTCCCAGCCGGCGCGGCACCGTGACCGCAGTGCGATCAGCATACTGGAGGAGGAGTTTCCGCTGATCACGCTGGATAAGGTGGTGCAGTATACCGAGGAAACGCAGGCTTATACCATGATAAACGACCTGCTGCAGGAACTGCCGCAGATCGAGGCGCTGTACATCAGCCAAAGCCGCATGGCGGAGGCAGTGCTGGGGGTACTTTCGCTGCTGGGGCGTACCGATATCAAGGTGGTGACGCAGGGCGTAAGTCGGGAAGTGATAGACCAGCTGGACGAGCACAGCAATGTCATCGGCGTGGTGGTGCCGAACAGCTACGAGATCGGGCGGTTGCTGGCGTATGCTTGTGCCCACTACTTCCTTGGGGTGGAGCCAGCTCCCTTTGTGGCGGTCGATCCGGTGGCGTTCACACCGGAGAACCTTTCCGGCGCGTGGCTGAGCGTGATGAAAAACAAGCTGACATAATAAATTCCCCTGCCGTTCCCGAAAAAAGGAGCGGCAGGGGAAATATTTTTGTGTCTTTACAGGGTGACGAGGTTCCGGAGAACTTCGACCATCTTTTCCAGCGAGCGGACGGGGATAAACTCGTGAATGGAGTGGAAATTGAGCCCGCCGGTGGAAAGGTTGGGGCAGGGCAGCCCCTCGTAGGAAAGGCGCGCGCCATCGGTGCCGCCGCGGATCGCAACGATTTGAGGCGTGACCCCCGCTTTTTCCATAGCAATTTCTGCGTTGCGGATCAGATGCATATGACCGGTGAGCTTTTCTTTCATGTTGTAGTAGCTGTCGGTCATGCGCAGGGTAAAGGTGCCGGCGCCGTATTTCGCGTTCATGTAGTCGGCGGTCGCCTGCATCAGCGCCTTGCGCGCCTCAAACTTCCCGCGGTCGTGGTCACGGATAATGTAGTGCGCCTCTGCAGAGGATTCATCACCGGCAAGCTCGCAGAGGTGGAAAAATCCCTCGTAGCCCTCGGTGTGGGCAGGCGTTTCGGCGGCGGGCAGCAGCCCGATGAACTCCGCCAGCATCAGGGAGGCGTTCTTCATCTTGTTTTTGGCGCTGCCGGGGTGGATATTAAGCCCCTGCACCTTGACGGTCGCTGCGGCGGCATTAAAGTTTTCATACTCTATCTCACCCAGCTCGCCGCCATCAACAGTATAGGCTTCCTTAGCGGGGAAGCGCTCCATGCGGAAGCGGTCGGTGCCTCTGCCGATCTCCTCATCGGGGGTGAAGCAGACGGCAATGGGGCGGTGCTTTATTTCGGGGTGCGCCAGCAGCGTTTCACACAGGGTAACGATCTCCGCCACGCCCGCCTTATCATCGGCGCCCAGCAGGGTGGTGCCGTCGGTGACGATCAGCTCCTGCCCGATGTATTCCTCCATAAAGGGATAATCGACCGGGGAGAGGGCGGAAGCGCCCAGCTCCAGAACGCCGCCGGAGTAGGTGACGATGCGGGGTTTAATGTGATCCCCGCTGACGGCAGGGCTGGTATCCATGTGGGCGATGAGCCCCAGCGCTTCGCCCTCGCCGGCAAGATAGCCGTAAACATAGCCGTCGGCGTCCTGCTCCACATCGGTAAGCCCAATGGTTTTCAGTTCCTCAGCAATGGCGGCGCCCAACACCAGCTGCCCAGGGGTGGAAGGGTAGCTTTCACTCTTTTCATCGCTGTTGGTGCCGTAGCTGACATATTTTAAGAATCGTTCCGTAACATTCATGGCAGTAAGCCTCCTTATTTCAAAAATCCGTTGACGATCTCCCGCTCGGCTTCCTCCTCGGTCAGCCCCAACGTCATCAGCTTGATGATCTGCTCGCCGGCGATCTTGCCGATGGCGGCTTCGTGAATGAGGGCTGCATCGACATGGTTGGCAGTAAGCGCGGGCGTGGCAATGACGCACGCCTTATCCATAATAATGGCGTCGCACTCGCTGTGACCGGCGCAGGCGTTGTTGCCGTTGATGCTGCTGCGGAATTCCTGTCGGCTGTGGTCGCGCGCCACGCTGCGGCTCACCACATCGGCGCTGCAGTTTTCGCCGTTTAAGTCTATGGCAAAATCGGTGACGGCATGCTGGTCGCCGGTGGTCATGATTTTTTCATGCACTGTAAGGGTGGAGCCTGCCGCCAGCGTCCCGCCGGTCTTGCGCAGGGTGTCATCTACGCCGGCGATTTGGGTGGTCTCCATATCCATGGAGGCGCCCTCCTCCAGATAGACGATGGTGGTGGGGTTCATCACCCGCTTGCCGCGTCCCTCGCCCTCGCCGTAGTGTTTTTCCACATAGCGCAGGTGCGCGCCCTTACCCACATGGAAGGTGTGGATCCCGTCGTGGGAGGTCTCCTCGGCGCCCGCGCAGTGAATGCCGCAGCCCGCGATGATAACGACATCGGCATTTTCGCCAATGTAGAAGTCATTGTAGACCAGATCCTTAAGACCGGTCTGGCTGACGACAACGGGAATGTGGACGCTTTCATTTTTGGTTCCCGGGGCTATGATGATATCAATGCCGGGCTTATCGGTCTTGGTGACAATATTGATATGCGCGGTGGTATTGCGTCCGGCAGGGGCGCCGTTGGCACGGATATTGTAGGCGCCTACCGGCAGGCTGTCGAGATCAGCGACCTCTTTCAGCAGTCTTTTCTGGATTTCATCGATCATGGTCAGCGCACCTCCTTGATGGGATCGGAAAGCATACTGCACACCGGTGGGGCGGTATCGATATTGCGCAGCAGGCGGGGGAGAACTTCCTCGCGGGGTCCGCATTCTGCCAGCCTGCCGTCCTTCAGCAGGACAATGGTATCCGCGATATTAAGGATACGCTCCTGATGGCTGATAATGAGAATGCTGCCGCGGGTCTGCTCGTACATTTTTTCAAAAACGCGGATAAGGTTCTGGAAGCTCCAGAGGTCGATGCCGGCTTCCGGTTCATCAAAGACCGAAAGGGCAGTACCGCGCGCCAGCACCATGGCGATCTCGATGCGCTTCAGCTCACCGCCGGAAAGACTGGCGTCCAGCTCGCGGTCGATGTAATCCCGCGCGCAGAGACCGACCTCGCTGAGATAGGCGCAGACCTCGGCAATGTTGGCGTCCTTGCCGGCGGCAAGGTTCATCAGGTCGCCGACCCGCAGCCCCTTAAAGCGTACCGGCTGCTGAAAGGCGTAGCTGATGCCCCGACGGGCACGCTCGGTGATGGAAAGAGCGGTGATGTCCTCGCCGTCCAGCAGGATACGCCCCGAGGTGGGGGTGTAAATACCGGCAATGACCTTTGCCAGTGTGGACTTGCCGCCGCCGTTGGGACCGGTGATGGCAACAAAGCGGTCGTTCACCGTCAGGCTGATATCGTGCAGTATTTCTCGGTTTTCTTCGGTTTCATAGCTGATGTGTTGCAATTCCAGCATAGAGTGCTCCTTTTAGAAGAAAGTAGTGGTCCCTAAATAAGACCTTACGGGTATAGTTTACACATTTTTTTGCCAACGTGCAATACCGAAGCCGCATTTCGGCAGAAAAAAGATACAAAAAGAGCAAAGTGCGCAGTTAACCTTGGCAAACTGCACAAGAAAAATGTTAGCCACGGCTAACTTGATGGCAGGACTGACGAAAATGCGGCAGGAGGAAAGTTTTTTGAGAAAAATCCATTGACAAGAGAGATGCGTTTTTGTATTATAATGCATGGTTAGCGGGCGCTAACTATACAACGAGATCGGTCGGAACTGCAAATTGCCGGTCGAGGAACGGAGGAAACGCCATGATGCCCCTGAGTTTGGCACAAGTCGGTGAGGAAAACATAATCAAGCGGATCGGCGGCAGCCCGGAGGTAAAGCGCCACCTGGAAAATCTGGGATTTGTGGTCGGCGGCGAGGTAACGGTTGTCAATACGCTGGGCGGCAATGTCATTGTGAATGTAAAGGAAGCAAGAGTGGCCATCAGCAAAGAGATGGCGGTAAAAATAATGGTATAACGGCAGCGATGTCTTTTTACACTACAAGAGCAAAATGTGACAAAGGAGGAACCGACGATGAAAAATCTGAAAGAGGCAAAGATCGGCGAGACCGTCCGCGTGGTAAAGATCCACGGTGAGGGCGCCATCAAGCGCCGCATCATGGATATGGGTCTTACCAAAGGCGTTGAGGTCTATATCCGCAAGGTTGCGCCGCTGGGCGATCCCATCGAGGTAACGGTGCGCGGCTACGAGCTTTCTCTGCGTAAAGCGGACGCCGAGCAGATAGAGGTAGAATAACCTATTCTGGCGGGAGCGTCTCCCGCATTTTTAACGACAAAAGGTTAGCAAATGCTAATCTGAATGCTAATCAAAGAGTATCAGAAAGAGAGGCATAACGCATGGATATTAGAATTGCCCTTGCCGGTAACCCGAACAGCGGTAAAACCACCCTGTTCAACGCACTGACCGGCTCCAATCAGTTTGTTGGTAACTGGCCGGGCGTTACCGTAGAGAAAAAGGAAGGTAAGCTGAAAAAGCACGAAGGCGTTACCATCACCGACCTGCCCGGTATTTACTCCCTTTCCCCCTACACGCTGGAGGAAGTGGTAGCCCGTAACTACCTGCTGGGTGAGCGCCCCGATGCGATCCTGAACATCATCGACGGTACCAACCTGGAGCGTAACCTGTACCTGACCACTCAGCTGACCGAGCTGGGTATTCCGGTCGTCGTCGCCATCAACATGATGGATCTGGTAAAGAAGAACGGCGATAAGATCAATGTCGAGGAGCTTTCCCGTCAGCTAGGCTGCAAGATCGTAGAGATCTCAGCCCTGAAGGGCACCGGCGTAATGGCTGCCGCCGAGGCTGCTATTGATGCCGCCCAGAACGGCAAGACCGTTCCGCAGCATACCTTCTCCGGCAGCGTGGAGCATGCGCTGGCGCACATTGAGGAAGCTGCCGTACATAATATGCCCGAGGAGCAGCAGCGCTGGTACGCCATCAAGATCTTTGAGCGCGACGATAAGGTGCTTGCTTCCCTGAATATCGATAAGGGCGTGCTGGAGCACATCGAGAACGACATCAAGGCTGTTGAGACCGAGATGGACGACGATGCCGAATCCATTATCACCAACGAAAGGTATGTCTACATCGGTGAGGTCATTAAGGCATGCTACAAGAAAAAGAACCATGGCGGGCTTTCCGCCTCCGATAAGATCGACCGCATCGTGACCAACCGCTGGCTGGGTCTGCCCATCTTCGCGGTCGTCATGTTCATCGTTTACTGGGTCGCCATGGTAGGCGTAGGCGCCCCCGCTACCGACTGGGCGAATGACGGCCTGTTCGGCGATGGCTGGCACCTGCTGGGCATCGATGGCGGCTACGGCGACCTTGCCGAGGAGTATGGCGAGGCTTCCTTGATCGTAGACGGCTATGACGCTTATATCGAAGAAAACGGTTCTCTGGCAGCAGACGGCACCTTTACCTACGAGGTAGAAGATGAAGAGACGCTGGCTGTTTCCACCGAGACCGCTACCCTGGCGGACTATGAGGCTGCCAAGGCGACCCTCGATGAGATCGGTGATGAGCCAGACCCCGCCGACTACGGCGTATGGGTACCCGGTATCCCCGTGCTCATCGGCAATGCGCTGGAAGCTGCCGGTACTGCCGACTGGCTCTCCGGTCTGATCCTTGATGGTATCGTGGCTGGTGTCGGCGCTGTTTTGGGCTTCGTTCCTCAGATGCTGGTCCTGTTCCTGATGCTGGCATTCCTCGAGGCTTGCGGCTACATGGCTCGTATCGCTTTCGTACTCGACCGTATCTTCCGTAAGTTCGGTCTTTCCGGTAAGTCCTTTATCCCTATGCTCATCGGTACCGGCTGCGGTATCCCCGGCATCATGGCTTCCCGTACCATCGAGAACGAGCGTGATCGTCGTATGACCATCATGACCACCACCTTTATCCCCTGCGGCGCCAAGGTTCCTTTCATCGGCATGATCGCCGGTGCCCTGTTCGGTGGCAGCGCCTGGGTCTCCACCTCCGCTTACTTCATCGGCATGGCTGCCATCATCATCTCCGGCATTATGCTGAAGAAGACCAAGATGTTTGCCGGCGACCCCGCTCCCTTCGTTATGGAGCTGCCTGCTTATCACTGGCCCACTCTGGGCAATGTCCTGCGTTCCATGTGGGAGCGCGGCTGGTCCTTCATCAAGAAGGCCGGTACCATCATCCTGCTTTCCACCATCTTTGTGTGGTTTACCTCCCGCTTCGGCTGGCTGGACGGGCAGTTCGGCATGCTGGAGGAGGATCAGATCAGCGCCTCTATCCTTGCCAAGATCGGTAACGCCATCTGCTGGATCTTTACTCCTCTCGGCTGGGGCAACTGGCAGGCTACCGTTGCTTCCATCACCGGTCTGGTCGCCAAGGAGAACATCGTCGGTACGCTGGGCGTTCTGTACAGCGGCGGTGCCGGTACTGTATATGATGCCATCGCTGCTGCGTTCACCGGCATCACCGGCTACAGCTTCCTGGTATTCAACCTGCTGTGCGCTCCCTGCTTCGCTGCCATCGGCGCCATCAAGCGTGAGATGAACAGCCCCAAGTGGACCTGGTTCGCCATCGCCTATCAGTGCGGCTTTGCCTATGCGGTAGCCCTGATGATCAACCAGTTCGGCGGTCTGTTCACCGGCAATGTCAACATCATCGGCGTGATCGTTGCGCTTATCGTACTCGCTGTCATCATCTACATGCTGGTTCGTCCCTACAAGGAGGCTACCAAGCTGACCGGCACCGTAAAGGTGAAGTAAGCCTGTACAATCATAATTCTTCATTACCTATCGCATTACCAAACGGAAAGGAGTTTGACTTATGTTTACATGGATCACGGAAAATCTGGCGACAATTCTTATTTCTGCCGTATTACTCCTCATTGTTGTACTGATTATCGTTAAGCTGGTAAAAGATAAGAAAAAAGGGAAATCCTCCTGTGGCTGCAACTGTGCCCACTGTGCGATGTCGGGCTCCTGTCACCAGAAGTAACACAAAGGACGGGGAGACGCAGATGATGAGTTTGCGCCTCCCCGTTTGCCTTAACAGGAGGTAAGCAATGGCTAACCAAAACAATACATTGACGGCTGCCCATATCCGCTACCTGCTGGTGCTGCGGCAGTTGACCGCCGAAAGCGGAAAGACCCGCTGTGTTGATCTGGCGGCGGCGCTGGAGCTTTCCCCGCCCAGCGTCCACAACATGGTGGATACCCTGACGGGGCTGGGACTGGTGGGCAAAAGCGCCCGCGGCGCGCTCTCGCTGACCGCGCTGGGCGCAGCGACCGCCGACCGGTACAGCCGCTACTACCGCAGCGCCGCGGCGCTGCTGCGGCAGGGCTTTCCGGAGCTGCCGGAGCAGCAGGCGATGATCTGTCAGCTGCTGGCGCAGATACCGGAGGAAAGCCTTGCCGGACTGTGCAGCCGCCAGCTGCCGGAGGAAGCAGCCTCATAAGGAGGACCCCATGAACGGATTATCCAATATGGCACAGCTGTACGGCGCTGCCGCTGTGGTGCTGGCAGTTGCCGCGGGATTGTGTATTATCAAATATGGCATCAAAAAACTGCTGCTGAAATACGCGGACAAAAAGAAAGGGTGAAAACAGATGGTACAAATGACACTGAAGGTTGACGGTATGGCATGCGGCATGTGCGAGGCACATATCAACGATGCGATCCGCAGCCACTTTAATGTAAAGAAAGTAAGCTCCAGCCACACCAAGGGCGAAACGGCCATTCAGTGTGAGGAGCCGCTGGAGGAAGAACGCCTGCGTGCGGTGATCGCCGAGACCGGCTATGAGCTGAAGGGCGTGACCACTGCACCCTGTGGGGAAAAGCACGGTTTGGGCGGGCTGTTCCACCGCAAGTAATAGTAATAAAGACGGCAGCACCGGTAGATACTAACGGGGCAAACAAAAAGGAGGCGCTGAAATGTCGGAGGAAATGGTGGTAGAGCAGTGCTCGCCCACAATGGCAGGACTGAAAACCGGAAATCTGTTCAGCTGTCCCGCCGAGGACGCCCACACGCTGCGCCAGAGTATCCGCCGGCTGAACCAGCGCCTTGTGCCCTGTGGGATCCGGCTGCTGCCGGTAAAGCACCTGGGCGACCGCGAGCTGATCTATATGTACCGTCCGGAAAAGCTGCGGCGTGATCTGCGTGAGCAGGGGGCGCACGCTATCCTGCGGGAAAAGCGCTACCCTGCCGATGACCCCGAGCGGTGTGTGGTGGAACTGGTGCGGCGCTTAAACCGCGAAAAGGAATTCCCGCACGAGATCGGCTTGTTTTTAGGTTATCCCGCAGAAGATGTCAGCGGGTTTATCCGGCACGGGGCGCGCTGTGCCAAGTGCGTGGGGACATGGAAGGTCTACGGCGACGAGGAAGCCGCCCGCAAAAAGTTTGCGCTGTACCAGAAATGTACCCGCCTGTACTGCGAAGCCTACCGCAAGCACAATAACCTCGATCGGCTGCTGGTGCGCACCCACGGGGGCTGAAACAAAGAATAATGGTCCCCCGTCCGATCAATGGACGGGGGCTTTCCTTTTGGCGGCAGGTGTGGCATAATAGGGGCAGCAAAGCGGAAAAGAGGCATCAGCAATGGAAAAACGGAATTACCAGCAGGAGACCGAAAAGGCGATAGCACGGTTGTGCGGCGCGGGGGAGCGTCCTCCGCTGCTGCTGCATGCCTGCTGCGCGCCCTGTTCCTCCTATGTGCTGGAATATCTGACGCAGTATTTTACCATTACGCTGTTTTTTTGCAACCCTAATATCACCGAGCCGGAGGAATACAAAAAGCGGCTGGCGGAGCTGCGGCGGCTGTGTGCCGAAGCACCGTTCTGCCGCGATGTGGCGGTGGTGGAGGATCCCATCTCCTCCGCGGTGTTCCTGCGGATAGCGGCAGGACTGGAGGACGCGCCGGAGGGCGGCAGCCGCTGCGAGCGGTGCTTCCGGCTGCGGCTGGAACGGGCGGCGGCGTATGCGGCGGCAAACGGCTTCCCGCTGTTTGCCACCACGCTGACGGTAAGCCCGCATAAAAACGCCCCGCTGCTCAATGCCATCGGCGAGGAGATGGGGGAGCGGTATGGGGTGGAGTACCTGCCCTCCGACTTTAAGAAAAAGGGCGGCTACCAGCGCTCCATTGTCCTTTCGCGGGAATACGACCTGTACCGGCAGCCCTACTGCGGGTGCGTCTTCTCCCGCAGACAGGTGGAGGAGCGGGCGAAGGACTAAGCATGGAAGCAGCGCATGCGCATGTTTATAAGTTAAGATATCAAAAAGATGCCCGAAGGCGTTTGGCTACATAACAAGAGCGAAAACAGCGTAGAGATGTCAGCTAACGGAAGGAAAGATAGTGTGCAAGAAAACCATCAGGGTTTTCTTTCGCGTCATATCAGGGCAGGAACGAGGAACTTGTCAAAGGGTTTGTGTTCCCCTATCAAAAAAGACGCCCGAAGGCGTCTTTTTTGATATAGCCGCGGGGAGGGAACTAATCTCCCTGCGACCGAGGCTGGCTATGAAAGGCGGGCAGACAGGCGAGCCTGTCTGCCCGCCGGTAGAATGCGGAGCCTTGTGGTGGTTATCAGCCCTCAGCGATCGACTCAAAGATCAGCGCATTGGTGCCAGAGGAATTCAGCAGGGCAACCATGATAGGACCATACTCGCCCTCGGCAAAGACAGCCGCGTAGGTCACGCCGCCGACTTCGATCTTTACAGTGGCTTCATTAGCCGCGGAATAGGTGCCTACGGTCTCGGTATCGGCGCCCTCATACAGGGTAACGGTGGTCTCATCATCAAAGTAGAACATGTAGTAGTCGTCCATCTGGCTCTGGACAGCCGCGACCTGATCATCGGTCATCATAACGCCGTCTACGCAGCCGCCGATAAAGGACCAGGCAGTGCCTACCAGGTCGGGAGCGGTAGCCATAAAGGTGTACATGGTCAGGACGCTCTGGGCATCGCTATTGCCGTCATCGGGGGTCGTTGCGGGGTCAGGATCAGGGGTGGGGGTGGGCGCGGGGTCACTGCCGCAGGCGACCATCGCCAGCATCATGACGGCAGCAAGCAGGATTGCAAGCAGTTTTTTGGTGTTCATAAAAAGTTCCTCCAAAATCTTCTTTTTTGATACCGACCGCCGTATGCGGTCGCCACCATGCGCATTGTAGCATTCCGCGCGGGCTGCGGTGCGTAAATAGTGCGAAAAGAAGAATTTGCGGCGTGAAATGCAGTGGGAGACGGTTGAAAAATGCGCGGGGATAAAATAGAATAGACTTGGAAGAAAAGGAGGTGAGGGTATGCTGCGCATTGCTGTGTGCGATGATGACGCGGTCTTTTTGCAGGCGGCGGTACAGATGATCCGGCGCTGGTCGGATCAAAGCGGCGTCCCCACCGAGGTCTACCGCTTCGATAACGGCGATGAGCTGCTGGCAAAGTGCGCGGGGCAGCGCATGGATGTCATCATTCTGGATATCATCATGCCGCTTCTGAACGGCATGGACGCCGCAAGGGAGCTGCGCGCGCGGGATAACGCGGTAAAGATCATCTTTCTGACCTCCTCACCGGAGTTCGCGCTGGAATCCTACGAGGTAAAGGCGCAGGATTACCTGCTGAAGCCGGTCAGCTACGAAAAACTGGCTGCCGCGCTGGAGGAATGCGGGCACACCATACAGGCGGAAGCGCCGGGCTTTGTGCTGAAAACAACCTACGGCTACCAGAAGCTGTACTACCACGATATCGAATACGCCGAGGCGCAGAACAAGCGGGTCATCTTTTACCTGCGGTCGGGGCGCACGGCGGAATCCACGGCACCGCTTTATTCCTTTGAGGACAAGCTGACGGAAAGCAACGATTTTTTCAAGTGCCACCGCAGCTATCTGGTATATCTGCCCAATGTAGACCATTTTAACAGCAACGAGATCATAACAAAATCCGGACGCAGTATCCCTATTGCAAGGGGCTACGGAAAACCCTTTCAGGAAGCCTACTTCGCCCAAATGTTCCGTGAAGACGAGTAAGAGAAAGGGGGCGGGCGAGTATGCTGGAAAGCGTACTGGCAACGCTGCATAATGCCACCACACTGCTGTTCGGCGTGTATATTTCGGCGGCTTTCCTTGGTGTACGCATGAACCGGCGCAATGTGTTTACCCTGTTCGGGTTTTCCTGTGCGGTGGGTATTCTGTACATTTTCTCCTTCCTGCTGTGGGGGGAGAGCGGCTCCGAGAAGATCTATCCGCTGATCATTCACCTGCCGCTGGTGCTGTTTTTGACTCTGTACTATAAGTACAAGCCAATGCTTTCGGTGCTTTCGGTCATCACCGCCTACCTGTGCTGCCAGATCAGCAAATGGGTGGGACTTTTGGCATACAGCCTTAGACCGGAGATGTGGCTTTACTACACGGTACGCATCGTGGTAACGGCTGTCGTATTTGTGGTGCTGCTTCGCTATGTTTCGGAGGCAACTGCCCAGCTTTTGCAAAAGCCGACCCGCGCGCTGGTTATCCTGGGGCTGATGCCGCTGGTGTACTATGTGTTCGATTACATCACCGGCGTTTACACCCAACTGCTGTACTCCGGTCGGGAGGTTGTGGCGGAGTTCCTCGGCTTTGTGCTGTGCATCACCTATATCCTGTTCCTGTTCATGTACTTTAAGCAGTACGAGGAAAAGCGGGAAGCAGACCAGCGCAACCAGCTGATGGAGATGAAGCGCGTCCAGTCCGAAAAGGAGATCGAAGCCATCAAGCGTGGCGAATATGCCGTTTCCATCATGCGGCACGATATGCGTCATTTCCTCAATAATATCTCCTCCTACATAGAAAACGGCGAGACCGAAAAGGCGCAGGAGCTGATCCACGAGGTCATTTCCGCTACCGAAAAGACCGCCACTCAGCGCTACTGCAAAAACGAGATCGTCAACCTGATCCTCTCCTCCTACGAGGACAAGATCAGCACGAATGAGATCAAATTTAAATATTCTGTGCAGGTGCCGGAGCAGCTGCCGTATTCCGAGGTGGATCTGACGGCGATCCTTTCCAACGCAATGGAAAACGCCATCAATGCCGTAAAGCAGCTGCCGCCGGAGCGGAGAATGATAGACCTTGACCTGCGCATGAAGGAAAATAAGCTGCTCATCTCGCTGAAGAACACCTACGCCGAAGCCCCCGAACTGCGGGACGGCATGCCCGTTTCCAAGGAGGAGGGACACGGCATCGGCTCGCAGAGTATCCGTTATGTGGCGGAAAAGCTGCACGGCAACTGTCAGTTCTCGCTTACCGATGACCGCTTTGTGCTGCGGGTGGTGCTGTAACCAAAAATCGCATTTCACGGGCTTCTTATTCCATTTTTTTGCTTTACCTCTACCCAATTACCTTACCTTCTTGAATAGTGGTGAGAAGCCGTGCAATAAAGAAAAAACCGCCGAAAGGCGGCTTTTTCTTTGTGTACCGGAGAATTCCGTGTTTTCTCTCTTTTTTGGTTGCTTGGTACAAAATAACAATACCATAGTATTTTGAAAGTGTCAACGAATATAATACAATAGTATTGAGATATTTAATGCATGGAGTTGGTAAAAATGCTGAACCAGAGGATACGGGAGGTGCGGCAGGCGCGCGGCATGAGCCAGGTGGAGCTTGCCGGTCTGCTGGGCGTGACCAAGCAAAGCGTCTCCAACTGGGAAAACGATAATATCCAGCCCTCCATCGAAATGCTGGTAAAGCTGGCGCAGGTGCTGGCAGTCTCCACCGACTACCTGCTGGGGCTGGACGGGCGGCAGACGCTGGATGTCAGCGGGCTTTCGCCCCGCACGGTAGGGCATTTGCAGCTCCTTATTGAGGATATCCGGGAAAAGTAAAAGAGAGTATCTCCATTGGGGTACTCTCTTTTTTATACCGTTATGTGTAATTTCAGGCGCGCGGGGAGCCGTTGTCGTCAAAATGCTGTTTCAGCCGGTGCTCCACGACCGCTATGGAGGCAAGCAGCAAAATAAGCTGCAATGCGCTGATGACAGCGCCGGCAGTACCGACTAAATTTTCACTTTTCCCCCAAAACGGCAGCATCATGATGACGGTGACCGCAAGGGAGACCCAGCCCCACCGCCGCCACAGCCGACCGCACTCCCGATGGGCAAAATCCCATGTCTGCTGGTTCTTCATGGAGCGGCGGGTGCGGTAGCCGGCAACGGAATTGATGGTGCTGAATTTGCTGTGGTACATGGCGCGGCCGACAGCCACCATGATAATGGGGATAAGCAGGGCGCAGATGAACATAAAGATCCAAAAGCCCATGGTCATTTCTCCTTTTTGCGGGTTTCCCAGTAGGCACGGGCGGCTTGCTCGGTCTTGTTATCTCCGTAGTGGTAGTAGGTGGTCCCCACCAGGTCATCGGGCAGGTACTGCTGCGCCACCCAGTGGTTGGGAAAATCGTGCGGGTAAAGGTAGTTCTGCCCCTTTTGCTCCACCTCGGCGCTGTCATAGTGGACATTTTGCAGGCAGCGGGGGAAGCCCTGGCCCTTGCCTTTTTGGATATCCGCCATCGCAGTATTGATCGCTATATAAGAGGCATTGGATTTGGGCGCGGTAGCCAGCAGAACGGCAGCCTCCGCCAATGGAATACGCGCCTCCGGCAGACCAAGCTGCACGGCGGCATCAACGCACGCCTTTACAATGGCGATGGCTTGCGGGTACGCCAGTCCGATGTCCTCGGCGGCGATGACCAGCAGGCGGCGGCAGGGAGAAAGCAGGTCGCCCGCCTCCAGCAGCCGCCCCAGATAGTGTACGGCAGCATCGGCATCGGAACCGCGAATGGATTTTTGCAGGGCGGAAAGCAGGTCGTAGTGCTGGTCGCCCTCACGGTCGTACCGCATGGCGCTGCGCTGGGCGGCTTGTCGGGCGTCCGCCAGTGTGATGACCGGCTCGCCGGTGGTCGCCAAAGCACCCAGGGCGCAGATCTCCAGCGCGTTGGCCGCCTTGCGCACATCTCCGCCGCAGCAGGCGGCAATGTGCGCCAAAGCGCCCTCCTCGGCGGTCAGTGCGGGGGATTGCTGCCGCAGCTTTTCCAGTGCGGTATGCAGGTATCTTTCTACCTCTGCGGTATCTACGGGCTTGAACTCAAACACCGTGCAGCGGCTTAAAATGGCGTTGTAGACATAGAAATAGGGGTTCTCGGTAGTCGAGGCGATAAGGGTGATGGAACCGTCTTCGATGTATTCCAGCAGGGTCTGCTGCTGCTTTTTGTTAAGGTACTGGATCTCATCAAGGTACAGTACCACCCCGCCCATGGCGTCAAAGCCGCCCAGATCGGCAATGAGTGCCTTAATGTCACCGGTCGAAGCAGTAGTACCATTAAGCCGGTACAGCTTTTTGCCTGCCCCCGCGGCGATAATGCGCGCGGCGGTGGTCTTGCCCACGCCGGAGGGACCGTAGAAAATAAGGTTGGGCAGGGTGCCGCTTTCCGCTATGCGGCGCAGCAGACCGTTTGGTCCCAGCAAATGCTGCTGACCGACCATTTCATCAAGGGACTGCGGACGGATACGATCCGCGAGAGGTGCTGCCATGGGTGGTTCCTCCTTGTTTTGGCTTGTGCGGGGTGGGGGCAGGGCGCCGCCGGCTCCGGCTGCGCCGGAGCCGGCGGTCTGCGACCGCCAAAGCCGCTTTGCGGCTTGCCTGCGGCTCCCCACCGGCGGCTTAGACCGCGTTTCTATCCCTATTTTACCACACTTTCTCCCGTTTGGGAACCACCAATTGCGAACAAATTTTCGCCGTGAAAATTTCTTGACATGTGACCAATCGGTAACTATAATATGGGTTGCCAAACGGATACTGGCGAAAGGGGGACGACCATGGCAGTCAGCACAAAGGATCGGATTTTGGAAACGGCGCTGGAGCTGTTCGCGCAAAGCGGGTATCTCGGAACCTCCATGAGCGATATTGCCGAGCGGCTGGGGATCACGAAAGCCGCCTTGTATAAGCACTACACCGGCAAGCAGGCGATCCTCGACAGCATCGTGGAGCACATGAACAAAATGGACTATGAGCGCGCCGAAGAATATGAGATGCCGGAAACAGAACCGGACGGCTTCGCGGAAGCCTATCAGAAGGTTCCGGTCGAAAAGATCCGCGCGTACAGCGCGGCGCAGTTCGACCATTGGACAAAGGATACCTTTTCCGCCAATTTCCGTAAGATGCTGACGCTGGAGCAATACCGCGACCCGAAGCTCGCGCGGCTTTATCAGGAATACCTTGCGACGGGACCGGTCGGGTACATGGCTGCGATCTTCCGCAAGCTGACCGAGAGCGACGAAGCCGCCGCACAGCTGGCGCTGGAGTTCTACGGACCGATGTTCCTGCTGTACAGTGTGTACGACGGGACAGCCGATAAAGAGAGCGTTGCCCCGCTGCTGAGCGCGCACATCGACCGTTTTATCGAAAGGATCGAAACCGGACTAAGAACGAAAGGGAACCAGAACGCATGAATATAGAAGAAAAACCGTTCATCATTGTGCGCGCCGGGGCGGAGGACGCCGCGGCGCTGCTGGAGTATCAGAAGATCGTGGGCGGCGAAACGGATAACCTCAATTATGGCGCGGAGGGCGTTTCGCTCAGTCCGGAAGCGATGCAAGCCCGCCTGCGTGAGCAGACCGGTTCGGCAGATCATGTCCGTTATCTTGCCAAGGCAAACGGCGAGATCATCGGTACCGCCAGCCTGAACCGCAGGCATAAGCGCATGAACCACCGCGGCGATTTCGGCATCAGTGTAAAAAAGGTATGGTGGGGCAGCGGCGCCGCCTCCGCCCTGATGGAAGCGATCCTTGCCTTCGCCCGGGAAAACGGCTTCGAGCAGCTCGATCTGGAGGTGCGCAGCGATAATGCCCGCGCCATTCGGCTGTACGAAAAATACGGCTTTCACAGGCTGTGTACCGTTCCGGCTTTTTTCAAAATCAATGGACGATACATCGATTTTGAACTCATGAACCTGTCCCTCCTGCCCGCCGCGCGGGAGAAGACAGAATGACAAAACGGAAGCGGGAAGGAATATGAAAAAGCCATTATCGCAGAAGTCGGTTCTACGGAACCGGCTAAGCGCTTTCTGCAATGCGGCGCCGTGGGCTCACCCGTATTGCGGCGTAAACAGCCGCAGAACAGCTGTCGGCGCAGAATTTTCAGTATAAAGAAATGAGGAACGCCATGGAAAAGGCAGAAATTGTTTTGATCCACGATCTGACACCGTCTCGGCTTGCCGGCGTGCTGCCGGAGACCAAGGGGTACACCGTCATTGACGCAAGCCAAAAGGCAGCGTTCTGTCAGGGCTGCTTCAAGTGTTGGCTGCGGACGCCGGGGCAGTGCGTTATCAGGGACAGCCTGCAAACGGTCAGCGCGCAGATCGGGTGCTGTCGGGAGGTCATCGTTCTCTCCCGCTGCTGCTACGGCGGCTTCAGTCCCGAGGTCAAGCGGGTGCTGGATCGCTCCATTGCGGTCAGCCTGCCATTTTTCACCTATCGCGGCGGGCGCGTCCACCACCCGCTGCGGTACAAAAATCACCCAAAGCTCAAGGTTTTCTTTTACGGAGCCGTTACGGATTTTGAGCGCGATACGGCAAGGCAGCTGGCGGAGGCGAACCGTGTGAACATGGGCTTTTCTTCGGTGCAGGTATCCTTTGCCGAAAGCTTGGGGCGGCTCGCGGAGGTGATAAAGGAATGAAAGTGCTGATCTTGAACGCCAGCCCCAAAACTCGCGGCAGCGCCTCGGCGTTCTATTCCTCTTTGCTGCGGCTGTTTTTGGCGGGCTGCGAGGTCAAAATCTGCCCGCTCCGTGGGGCAAGGGACTACGCGCAGGCTTTTTCGCTGCTTCCATGGGCGGAGGCGGTGGTCATCTCGGCACCGCTTTATGTAGATGCGGCACCGGCGCATGTCGCCGCCTTTTTGGAGCAGGCGGAGGAGTTCAGTCGGGAAAAGGCGCTCTGTTTTAAGCTCTACGCGGTTTCCAACTGCGGGTTTATCGAGGGGCGCCAGAACGAGCCGCACTTGCGCATCTACGAAGCATGGTGCCGGCGCGCCGGGATTTCTTGGGGCGGCGGACTTGGCATCGGCGGCGGTGTTATCCTGCGCTGGATGTGTATGCTGACCGTGCTGTTCGCCGTATTGGATACCGTCGGGCTGCTTCTGTCGGCGCAAGCCGCGCCCTTAACGGTACATACCGTCCTTTCCTGCTATGGCAGCATGCTGGTGACGCTTTTTATGAGTCTCGGCGCGGTGATCTGCCTTGCCGTTATGGGACACCGTATCCGGCGGGGGAAGTACCGCGGAAATCTCTTTACCCGCTGTTTGATGCCGTCGTTTTTGTTTATCCCCGTTTCGGATCTTTTCATGCTGTGCTCCGCGCTGGCAAACGGAAAGCTGCCGCATACAGTCGCACGCACAGGGGGTCAAAGCGCCGATCGGCAAAAGCCTTAGTATATAGTTTATAGATCAAAAGGGAGGGCAGGCATGGCAAAGATAATAAATTGGGTCACCGCCTGCCTTTTGGCGGGTACCGCCGCCCTGACCGTTTTATACAGTGTGACCGCCAATGATACATTCCTTCCCCTTGCCATTACCTTCGGGACGATCTCCTATCATTTTGTCATGCGGCTGCTGACCGGGCTTGTGCTCCGCACCGTGATGCGCAACAAGGCGGATTACGAAAAGCGGTGGTATCAGGTCGGCAGGCGGGAAGCGGCACTGTACGAAAAGCTGGGGGTAAAAAGGTGGAAGCACAACATGCCGACCTACGACCCCACGCAGTTTGACCCGCGCATACATACATGGCAGGAGATCGCGCAGGCAATGTGTCAGGCGGAGCTTGTGCATGAGGTGATCGCCATATTGAGCTTCCTGCCCATCGCGGCGGGCGCCGTTTTCGGCGCTTATCCGGTATTCATCATTACCTCGGTGCTGTCCGCCCTGTTCGATATGATGTTTGTGGTGATGCAGCGCTATAACCGCCGGCGCGTCATAAGACTGGTAAAGCGCCAATGCGTGCCGCAAACTGTCTCTTAAAGAACAATAGAAAGCCGTTCATTCCTCGTTATCAAAAAAGTCCGGATCTGTTTTCAAGATCCGGACTTTTTCCTTACCATCTATCCGACAGCACTTACTTACGCCTGCTCGCTTAATAGATCTTTTGCCCGCGCCGAGAGAAAAACAGGGTGACCGCCGCTCAGATCCACCGTGACCAGCATCGGGGTATTGCAGTATTCGGCGGCTTCGCCGGTCTGGGGGTCGGCAGCCAGCAGGTAAACCTCCATGGTATAGCTGCCGTTCGCGTTTTGGGTACATTCGGTCAGGGCATACTTGACTGCCGGCGCAAACCAAGTTTCTTTTCCATGGATATCACGGTAGCCCTTTTCGGCATCATAGCTGTCCGGCTCGCTTTCTGCCTTTGCCCGCAGCGCTTCGGCGCTTATCCCAAAGTAATACTCCGCAAAGCGTTCCATCGCCTCCGTGGGGATCCATGTGTCGGTGGTGTCACTGTACACCACTTCGCAGCCGTTGCTGCGGCACATATGCCGGAACATCTGAACCAAGGTGGAGATTTTAACAGACCGTGTGCTGACAAACTGCCCGCTGTCGCAAAAACTCGCCCAGATCTCCAGTGCCTGTTGTATGCCATCGTTTGGCGCCGGAATGATGGAAAGGTCATCATAGCGGAAACGGGGCTGGGTCGTCTGTCCGATGTTATCCGCAAGCAGGGAGGAGTGGTAGTAGAGAAAACCCTGCAATTGCTTCAGCACACTTTCTTTTACGGTATCGGAGACCGCGAAAGCGGTGGTAAAGGTGAGCGCCGCCGCCAAAAACACCACCGCCACTCGGGTGATCCCCTTTTTCAGACCATACAGAACCGTGTCTTTGGCGTCCTCCCACGCGGCTTGGCGGAATGCCGCCGGAACCACATTATCGTTTGGCTGCGGCGCAGGGGCTTCTGTTAATTCCTCCTGCTCCAATTGCTGCGCCTGTTCTTTTATGTACGCCTTCAGTGCTATTTTGATAAGCACATCACCGTATTCTTCTTCCAGCGCGCTTCTATCCAATGGATACCTACTCATGGCTTGTCCCTCCTTTTAGGCTGTAGTTTTCCAGCACCTTTTTCTTTGCCCGAGAAATGATCTTCCGTACATTTTCCGGTGTCAGTCCGGTCATTCGGGCGATCTCCTTTGGCGGCAGCTCCAGCGTGTAGTAATAGTTCAGCAGATCGATCTCCCGCTGCGGCAGCATTTTCAGGCATTCTTTTAGCAGGTCTGCCTGCTCCTGCCGGATCAAAAGCCCCTCGATGCAGTCACCGTCGTCGGAAAGGCTCTCCGCCCAGTCGTTCCCATACCCCAGTGCGGCGTTTCTGTCCCGCCGTACTTTGTTGTAGAGGTTGATAGCGGCGGTCTGCGCAATAATGAGCAGATACGGCAGCAGCTCCTCCCGCGGGACAGCCCGCACCCGGTCCAGATACCGTATGACCTTGAGCATTGCATCATGGAGCGCTTCCTCGGCATAGCTGTCATCTTTCAGAATACCCCATGCTTTCCGGTACATGGCAGACTGGTAGCGGATATATAGCTCCGCAACGAACCGGCGGTCGTTATCATCTTCGATGTTCATAATGCACAGCGGAAGCATAGGGCGTTCTCCTTTTAAGGTCAATTTTCCTTGATAGTACCACACAACTGCCGAGGGTCGCAATCGCCGCAGTCACCTTATATAACCGTTTGAAGGACGGTTTTGTGACACTTGACAAGAAAAAACAGCCCTCTGTAGGCAGTAATGAGTGCAGAGAGCAGAGCTTATATTTTTTGGATTTTATATCCCCTCCATCCGAAAAAGAAAAAGCCGATATTGCATGAATGGCAAAGCAAGCGACGCGAACAACGAAGTGCAGCAGTGCAGATACAAATGTACCTGTGCTGCCGCACTCAGTCTGCCAAAATAGTTTGCCGTTTGCAAACGCCTTTTGGCACCAAAGCGCTTGTGTCAGCTTTCCCCTGATGAGGAAGGCAGACGGATCAGGCGGAAGGCGGGTTGTTAAACCGACGTCCCCACGACAAGACGCCGCCTGCGACGTCCGCCAGGTCCTCGTCCGAGAGCGCCTCGGCGTCGGAGCGGAGTTTTTGGAACAGAGCCTCGACCTGTTCGGGCGTTGCGGTGATTTGCTCCTTGGCGAGGAGCGCCGTCAGCTCCTGCACGCTTTTTGCGTTTTTTGCCTTGGCAAGAAGCTTTTCGTCTAACTTGTTTTCCATTATGATCCTCCTTTCGGTTTTCAGTTGTTCGGTTCAACACTGTGAACCTTGATATAGCACTCACGGCACAAACCGTCGTAGCGAATTGCGGGTTTGCCGCAGCGGTCGCAGCCGAAAGTTACCTTCAACTTCAGTCCGCCGTTGACTCTTTTGTGCACTTCATCGTGCAGAGCGGCGTTTTCGTCGTGTTTTTCTATTCTTTCATGACAGTGATCTTTCCAAGTTCACCGTTCCCGTTTCCGTTCCCTTCTATTCCTTTATACGAGCCGCAGGAAAAAAGGCTAATCTGCTGGTCGGGGAGGGTGTGAGCCTGTGGATCGCCCCTCTGCTGCCGGATCAGGGGAAGCCTGCAGATGAGAGCAGGTTTAGAAATGGATAAGTCATGAATACTTCCCTGCAATCGGTGCATACTATTGACATTGGTATATATCGTGGTATATACTGATGGTGCAAGGAGGTGTTTATTATGGAAACAGCAAAAGTATTTGAAAACGGCAGAAGTCAGGCGGTACGTCTGCCTAAAAGATTCCGCTTTGATGCAGATGAGGTGGTGGTGCAGCAGCTGGGCGATGCCGTATTGCTTGTCCCCAAGAAAGCACTGTGGGATACCTTTATGGACGGAGTAAACAGCTTTACCGATGACATCTTTGCCGATGGTCGGCAACAGGAAGCACAGGAGGAACGGGATACGCTATGAGTTATATGCTGGATACGAACATCTGCATCTATGCAATGAAGAAAAAACCGGAAAAGGTGCTGCAGCGGCTGAAAGAGGAGATCAACGATGGCGTTTGCATTTCCTCTATTACACTGGCGGAGCTGGAGTATGGTATGAAGCATAGCTCCAATCCGGCAAAGAATGAGCAGGCGCTGCTGCGATTCCTGCTGCCGTTTGATGTTCTCCCTTTTGGTGCCGCAGCTGCTTCCGAGCACGGAGAGATCAGAGCATATCTGCAAAAAGCCGGAACGCCTATCGGTGCGATGGATATGCTAATCGCTGCCCACGCGAAGTCCGAGGACATTGTGCTGGTGACAAACAATACCCGCGAGTTCGAGCGGGTCGTAGGACTGGAGTTGGAAAACTGGGCGTGAGTAAAGCGGCAAAAAAGAAGTAACCGCCCTCCATTAAGGTGGGCGGTTACTTCTTCGGAAAGGGGGCTACATACAGCGAACTGTTTCAGCTCCTTTTGTTCCTCGTTGCCTTTGCAGCTCCAATTATAGCCCAATGCGGCAAAAATGTCAATGGCACATGTCCAATAATCCGTACTTTTCACACTTATCCATATTGCAATTCTCTGGTAAATATGGTAAAATAAACATGAAAGGACGGTCATACGGTCGGCGGTAGTCCCCTTTTCAGAAAGGGAGCAGCTTCTAACGCCCCCTATCTTCGGAAAGGGGGTGGTGCAATGGTTACATATAGCGAGCTTTTTCAGCTTCTTGTGTTCCTTGTTGCTTTTGCCACTCTAATCGTAGAGATAGCAAAAAAGAAGTAATCGCCGCACCCTGACAAGTAGGCGATTACTTCAAATACACCGGGGGACAACCGTCACCGATCGCCCTTTTACCTATATTATAACCCATTTTTGGCAGGAAGTCAACATAGAGAAAACATCGAAATGAAACGAAAGACTAACTATAATGCGTTATTCTGACCCGAAAGAGCGGGCGGAAGAATACTTCTGGTATCCAAAGGTCATGCCCTTGGGGCGGGGCTGAAAAGTGTTTACGAGGAAACGATCGAGGTGGATCGGAACTATTTTGCCAATCTCGTAAATTCCAACAAGAACGCTGATAAGCGAACCATGGAGCTGTGTGAGCTGGCAAACGAGGTATTGGGATAGAAGTAGTCGAACAACAATTTCTGCCTGCTGCCTCTGCCTGTATCATAAAATTCAATATTCTGTAAGAGAGGAGATTTGCTATGAGTGACAAGAAAAAGAACAATGAGCTGACCGAATTTATGAAGTCCATTCCGGAGGATCCGATGCCGGAGGAGATGTGGGACGAGGAACCTGCCGCCACCATCATTTATGATGCGTGGGGCAATGTTCTGGAGGTAAGGGAGACAGCCGACGACGAAACACCCTGACGGTAGATGTTCAACTTGAACATTATAAGAGTTGTGCGAAATCCTCGATATAATCCGGCTTCCTGCGATTGCTTTTATACAGAGTAAGTATAGGCTGTGTACAAATTTTTAGCCCCCCCCTGCTTTGGCGGGGGGCTTTTATCGCATTGAAATTTTATGATGTATTCTACTGTTAACGAAGGGGCGCTCCATATTCCCGTTTCATAGCATCGATGGAAACCACCCATTGCTTGCCATACTTGCAGACATCCACGCCGTTTACCAGCTTTCCGTAGGAAATGGCTTTCCGCAGTGTGCTTTCGTTCAGCCCCCAAAGCTCGGTGGCATCGCCAAGCGCCATTAACCCATCAAAAGGCGTTTCTATGACAGTTCCATTTTCCCACAGCTCATCACAGGATAGATCCAAATCATCATTCCAGACGATACCGTAGCCACCCACATCCACTCTGACGCAGGCAAACTCAGCAGGGTCATTTTCAAGTTGCTTGAAAACAGGCAGCTTTTCAAATAGCGGTTTCATATCATACACCTTGGTAACGCCCTCGCTGAACTGAATGCTGAGCCTAAAATCGGGGATGGGTGCGACATTTTTTATCTTGTGAAACATATGCAGCCCTCCTTATTCCAGCGGCGGGAGCTTCTTGAACTCCTGTGTTTCCCAAATTTCCTGCAAGGCATCTTTGTGAAGGGAAATCCATTCCCGTACCATCGCCAGAGCTTTTGCCGGAAGATATCCCTCCAGCACTTCGCCCGTCATAAAGTCGATTGCAGCCACATCTTCGTTATAGATTGCGTGAATGTGGGGAGGGTTATGCTCACTTTGCAGAAAATACATTCGAATGATTATTCCGTAAAATCTTGACAATACCGGCATCGTAAAATCTACCTCCTTCCTATTACAATAAGTTTTGGTTGGAAGCCCAGCATCCGGCTGGGCTTCTTATTATCTATAGCATATCACGATATCGTGATATTGTCAATGGGCTGTGAATTCCTCATTTGTAGAGAAGTGCCGTATGACAGTAGGGGAAAACAAGCCAAAATACTCCCTATAACGAGTTAGGCGAAACTCTTGACATAATCCAGCTTCCTGAGTACAATAATAGTAGCGGTAGGCAACGGCGTGTGTCTACCCAAGCGATGAAGCGCAGGGGGGTACCGGCAAGCCTTGCTGCGCAGAGCTTTCGGGAGGGGTTGTGTAGAGAAACCTCAAGCCGGAGTAGGCGTAAGCCGAAAGAAAATACTCAAAGCTGCCTTGCACTCGTAAGGCAGCTTTTTCTTGATGGGAGAGACATATGGACAGCCTGCAAGATTGCGCCAAGGCATTTGAACATCTGCGTTGCCTTGCATATTTTATACCCTTATGGTAAGATTGTTCCCAAGAGAGGAGGCACGGAATATGACAAGAGAACAGTGCGTCTTTTTGGCAAAAAAGCTCTTTACGGAGCTGGTATTCAATACGGCGTACATCGAGGGTGTCAATGTAACCTTCCCGCAGACACAGGCAATTTTGGACGGCGGCATTGTTAATAATGTACCGGTATCAGATATTCAGACGGTGCTGAACCTTCGTGACGCATGGAAATACTGCCTGGAGACGCTGGATGCCCCTGTGACGCTGGAATATATCTGCGCAGTCAATGAGCGTGTCAGCAGGAACGAAAGCCTTGCGTGGGGCAAACTCCGCACCGGCAGGGTCGGTGTCAGCGGCACGGATTACGAACCGCCGGTGCCCGGAAAAGATTGTGTTGAGCGGGAGCTGGAGGGTATAATGCGTTATTCTGACCCGAAAGAGCGGGCGGAAGAATACTTCTGTTATGCTGTCCGCTCCCAACTGTTCTGGGACGGCAATAAACGAACCTCTACCATCGTCGCCAGCAAGATACTGATAGAAGCCGGTGTCGGGGTCTTGACGATTGGCAAAGCAGACGCGGTGGACTTTAACGAAACACTGCTGCACTACTATGATACCGCAAATCCTGAGCCGCTGAAGCGGTGCCTGAATCACTGCATCAAGACACTTGACCCGATCAGCCAGATCAAATCCGCCGCCGAGCGGGAAACAGCCGAGCTGCTTTCCCAAAAGCCAGAGGCTCCGGCGCGGGGACAGCACCGCTAACAGCAGATGTTCAACTTGAACACTTGGTAAAAGGGGCTACTCATTACAGCAAAATGTTTGTCGCTTTCCGATATGCGACTAAATAAATGGTCGGAATTATAAATGTTCGCCGCTCCCCGATATGCGGCTGAATAAGTGGTCGGGAGCAAAATAAAAACACAGCCCTCTGCTGGCAGAAATGAAGTGACCCCAAAAAGTTAGACAATATTCTGAAGTAAAAATTGTTCAAGCAGCCGAAAGGGCTTGCTGTCTGTGAATTGCAGGCGGCAAGCCCTTTAGCTTTGCCTTGATCCTGCGGTTGTTGTAGTAATCCAGATATTCGATCAGTTCCTGTTTGAAGTGTTCCATGGAGCGGAACTCCTGCAAATACAGCAGTTCACTTTTGAGCAG